>NZ_JBIEIL010000020.1:0-67541 GCF_043496865.1 Pseudomonas retamae | reverse complement strand
GAAACAAGGGCAAGGCCACCACTGAAGCGTTGGTGATTCTGTCACGTAAACTCGCTCGCATTGCGTTTGCCTTGATGAAAACGAAGACGAACTACGTCAGCAAAACGGCCTAAAAAGCTTGGTGAAAACCATAGAATCTCCCACATTTGATTTGTGGCGATCACAAATTCCCTGTGGGAGCGAGCCTGCTCGCGAAAGCGCCTGCCCATGCGACACATATCCAAAACCTGCCCCGCTTCCGGCCACACCCCACCAAGCCTTATAGTTGCCCCATCCACGCTTTGACGAGATCCCCCATGAGTGAGCAAACGCCGTACATCTTCGACGCCACGACGGCCGATTTCGACCAGTCGGTGATCGAGGCTTCTTTCAACAAACCGGTGCTGGTGGATTTCTGGGCCGAATGGTGCGCGCCGTGCAAGGCGCTGATGCCGATGCTGCAAGGCATCGCCGAGAGCTATCAGGGCGAGTTGCTGCTGGCCAAGGTCAATTGCGACGTCGAACAGGACATCGTTGCCCGCTTCGGCATTCGCAGCCTGCCGACCGTGGTGCTGTTCAAGGACGGTCAACCGGTCGACGGTTTTGCCGGTGCGCAACCGGAATCCGCGGTGCGCGCGCTGCTCGAACCACATGTGCAAATGCCGCCGCCGGCCGCTGCCGATCCGTTGGAACAGGCTCAGGCGCTGTTCGATGACGGGCGTTACGCCGATGCCGAAGCGGCGCTGGTGGCCCTGCTTCAGGAGGACAACAGCAACGCCAAGGCGCTGATTCTGTATGCACGCTGCCTGACCGAACGCGGTGAGCTGAGCGAAGCGCAGACCGTACTCGACGCGGTCAAGAGCGACGAGCACAAAGCCGCACTGGCTGGCGCCAAGGCGCAGATCCAGTTCCTCGGGCTGGCCCGTGACCTGCCGGACGCCGCCGAGCTGAAAAGCCGACTGGCGCAAAACCCGCAGGACGATGAAGCAGCGTATCAACTGGCGATCCAGCAGCTCGCCCGTCAGCAATACGAAGCGGCGCTGGAAGCCCTGCTTAAACTGTTCATCCGCAATCGCAGCTACGGCGAAGGCTTGCCGCACAAGACCCTGCTGCAAGTGTTCGAACTGCTCGGCAACGATCATCCGCTGGTGACCGCCTACCGGCGCAAAGTCTTCGCCGCGCTGTACTAGGCGTTTACCCGATCCAGCTATAGAGCGGCGTATCCGCGCCGCTCTGCACTTTCACCTGCGAACTGTGGCGCAAGCGCACCAGCAAGCGCTTGCCCGCCGCCGCACTGCCGGTCAACCCTTCCAGCTGATCAAGCAAGTCCGGCCCGCTGAGTTGCCCGGCCTGACGCAACAGATCCTTCGCCACCTGCCACAACGCATCGTCCTGCCCCTGCGGTTTCGCCGCCGGCACCGATGCAGCCGCTTCAGACTGAGCCAGCGGCGCCTGAGCACTGAGCGCCGAACCAAGCCTGGCCCAGTCACTGTCATCCAGCTCCACCGTCAAATCCACCGGCACCGCGCCGACGGTTCCGCGTATCCGCAACATTGAATTCGCTCCTGCCTTTTCCGACCTGCATGCTCCCACGGGACTTGTGTAACGCCAAGTAAAGGCCGTCAAACACATCTGGTAATTCTCGGGCGATCGACTAGATTGTTTTAATTTTTGGCGAAGAATCACGATGTCTGCGACAACGAATTCGTCTTCAAAGGGCGAACGGCTTCGTTACAAGCCATCATCACCACAATGAAACGGTCTTACTGGTTCCTTCTGACAATCCCGCTCTTGCTCATCGTGGTATGGCGATTCTGGTCACCTGCGGATTTTTCAGCGTGTCCCCCAGATGGCGCTGCCTCAGGCCCACTTACGCTTGTCATTCGCGACTACTTCGAGCGAAACAACCGCACCGACTGGAAAGATATGGATGATCGATTCGACATACTTTCCACTCCCGATGGCCAAACCATTACCAACCAGCCAGAGACTTACACCTGCGAGGCCTTGCAAATACTGCAAAACCCGGCGTTCAGTCAGACTGAAAAAATCTTCACCGCAGCGTTGATGTTCGAGTTGCCAATCAGTGAATACATGGCCTTCATGGATCGCAGCCATCAACTGTACGCAGAACACAGCATCGATCAAGAAGTGATGAAACTCGTATTATTGCCACGCGGAACGGCCATCAATTACTGGTGGCTGCCTGCTTGGCGACAGCGTTTCACTCGCGACGCTCCTGGCGTTTTCGACGCTAATCTCATCAACGATGTCCTATCGGGACACTATTGGTTCGAATATCCCGGCGCAGGCTTCTGATTCAACAAGCGTGATATCCAGTCTATGCACCGCCCGTAAATCCATCACGGGCGGTGCATAGTCATGTCTTGCGCAAAGCGGAGCACACGGGCAAACTCTGCGCACTTTCGTTATAAGATTACATAACAAACTTTTCACTTTACGCCCCGGAGTTCGCCATGCGTCGTTTGTTGCTCGCTTTGCCGTTTGCCCTGTTGCCGCTGGCCGTTGCCTACGCCGCTGACGAGCATGACCACGATCACGACCATGAGCATGAGCATGGCAGCCTCGGCGCCCATGAACACGGCGTGGGCCGTTTGAATGCGGCGCTCGATGGCCAGACTCTGGAGCTGGAACTGGAAAGCCCGGCGATGAACCTGGTGGGCTTTGAACACGCCGCCACGTCGGATGCCGACAAGGCCAAAGTGGCCGCCGCTCGTGCGCAGCTGGAAAAACCGTTGGCACTGTTCAGCCTGCCTGCTGCAGCCGGTTGCAAGGTGGCCAGTCAGGAACTGGAAAGTCCGCTGTTCGGCGACAAGCCGGATGCCGACGATCATGACGAAGATGACGCGGACAAGGACGGCCACGAGCATCACCATGAACACAGCGAAATCCATGCGCACTATCAGTTCACCTGCTCTACGCCGGGTGCGTTGAAGACGCTGGATCTGGCAAATCTGTTCAAGACCTTCCCGGCCACGCAGAAGATTCAGGTACAACTGATCAGCGCCAGCGGCCAGCAAGGTACGGAAGTGACGGCTAAAGCGGCGTCGCTGAAGTTCTAAGATCCACCGCAATCCCTGTGTGGGAGCGAGCCTGCTCGCGAAAGCGGTATTTCAGTCACACTTATGTCGACTGATCCGGCGCCTTCGCGAGCAGGCTCGCTCCCACAAGGGTTCAGTGTTCAACCATGAAACTGGTGCCATGACCCAAGCACTCATCGAATTGTCCGACCTGGGCTTCAACTGGCCCGGTCACCCGCCGCTGCTGGACATTCCGGCGTTTCGTCTGGAAGCCGGCGAGACCCTCTTCCTCAAAGGCCCGAGCGGCAGCGGCAAGACCACCCTGCTCGGTTTGCTCGGCGGTGTGCAGAAGCCGGGCCGTGGCAGCATTCGCCTGCTCGGCCAGGAACTGACCGAGCTGTCTGCCGGTGCCCGCGACACGTTTCGTGTCGACCATACCGGCTACATTTTCCAGCAGTTCAACCTGCTGCCATTTCTCTCGGTGCGCGAAAACGTCGAACTGCCCTGCCACTTCTCAAAACTGCGCGCCGAGCGAGCGAAACATCGCCACGGCAGCGTCGATCAGGCCGCCGCAACCCTGCTCGCTCACTTGGGGTTAAAAGACGAAAGCATTCTCAGCCGCCGAGCCGATTCGTTGTCGATCGGCCAGCAGCAACGGGTCGCCGCTGCGCGTGCACTGATCGGTCAGCCGGAACTGGTGATCGCCGACGAGCCGACTTCAGCACTGGATTACGACGCCCGCGAGAATTTCATTCGTCTGCTGTTCGCCGAGTGCCGCGAGGCCGGTTCCAGCTTGCTGTTTGTCAGCCACGACCAGAGCCTGGCGCCGCTGTTTGATCGTCACCTGTCCCTGGCCGAGCTCAATCGCGCCGCCACGTCTGCCGAGGTCTGAGATGTATCTGTTTCGTCTGGCCATGGCCAGCCTGGCCAACCGCCGTTTCACCGCTCTGCTCACCGCGTTCGCCATCGCTTTATCAGTGTGCTTGCTGCTGGCGGTCGAACGCGTGCGCACCGAAGCCAAAGCCAGTTTCGCCAGCACCATCAGCGGCACCGACCTGATCGTCGGCGCCCGCTCAGGCTCGGTGAACCTGCTGCTGTACTCGGTGTTTCGCATCGGCAATGCCACCAACAATATTCGCTGGGACAGTTTCGAGCACTTCGCCAACAACCCGAAAGTGAAGTGGGCGATCCCGATGTCCCTCGGCGACTCCCATCGCGGCTATCGCGTAATGGGCACCACCGAAGCCTATTTCGAGCATTACCAGTACGGCCGTCAGCAGCACTTGGCGCTGGCCGACGGACGTGCGTTTGCGACAGATCCGTTTGAAGTAGTGCTCGGTGCCGAAGTCGCCGAAGCGTTGCACTACAAGCTCGGCGACAAACTGGTGCTGGCCCACGGTGTGGCGGCGATCAGTCTGGTCAAGCACGACGACAAACCGTTCACCGTGGTCGGTATTCTGCAGCGCACCGGAACCCCGGTCGATCGCACGTTGCACATCAGCCTCGGCGGCATGGAAGCGATCCACATCGACTGGCACAACGGGGTGCCGGCGCGCGGTAATGGGCGGATCACGGCGGATCAGGCGCGCAACATGGACCTGACGCCACAAGCGATCACCGCGTTCATGCTCGGCCTCAACAGCAAGATTTCCACCTTCGCCCTGCAGCGCGAGATCAACGAATTCCGCGGTGAACCGATGCTGGCGATCCTGCCCGGCGTGGCACTCCAGGAATTGTGGAGCCTGATGAGCACCGCCGAAAAAGCGTTGTTCGTGGTCTCGCTGTTTGTGGTGTTGACCGGGTTGATCGGCATGCTCACGGCGATTCTCACCAGCCTCAACGAGCGGCGCCGCGAGATGGCAATTCTGCGTTCGGTGGGGGCGCGGCCATGGCACATCGCGAGCCTGCTGGTGCTGGAGGCGTTTGCCCTGGCGTTGACCGGGGTGGTCGCCGGACTGGCGCTGTTGTACATCGGCATCGCCGCCGCGCAGGGTTACGTGCAGGCCAATTACGGTTTGTACCTGCCGCTGGCGTGGCCGAGCGAGTATGAATGGACGCTGCTCGGTGGCATTCTGGCGGCCGCGCTGCTGATGGGCAGCGTGCCGGCCTGGCGCGCTTATCGCCAATCTCTGGCCGATGGCCTGTCGATCCGTTTATGAGGAAGTTCACCATGCCCCGCGCCGTGCTCGCGCTGCTGTTGCTGATCGCCCTGCCCGTTTGGGCGGCAGCGCCGAAGGACCTGACATGGTCGGAAATGATCCCGCCGGACGCCGCACCGGAAGTGCCGAACATGACCCCGCTGCATGACCTGTCGAAGATGGGCGATGCGCTGTCAGCCGAATCCGCGCCGGCGGCCAAGCAGGACCTGCCGAATGCGCCGGTGGTGCAAAGTCTCGACGGACAGAACATTCGTTTGCCAGGCTACATCGTGCCGCTGGAAGTCAGCGAAGAAGGCCGCACCACGGATTTCCTGCTGGTGCCGTATTTCGGCGCCTGCATCCACGTGCCGCCACCGCCGTCGAATCAGATCGTGCATGTAAAAAGTGAACTCGGCGTGAAGCTCGACGAGCTGTATCAGCCGTACTGGGTCGAGGGGCCGTTGCAGGTCAAGGCGTCGAGCAGCGAACTGGCGGATGCCGGGTATCAGATGGAGGCGCAGAAGATTTATGCGTATGAGCTGCCGGAGTGAGTCCTGCTGATTTTTGTGTCGATTGACCGGGCCCCTTCGCGAGCAGGCTCGCTCCCACAGGGGATCGCATTTCAAATGTGGGAGCGAGCCTGCTCGCGAAGGGGCCGGCACAGACAACCCATCACAGTTTCATTGAGCTGAGTCAAAAGACCGGATCAGCTGGCTTCGTACCATAGGGCATCAGATTTCTTAAGTCCTTTCGGAGCCCCCATGAACAAGTCCTTGCTCAGCGCCTCGCTGTTTGCCCTCGCGCTCGCAGCCCCGCTCGCCCACGCCCACGAGGCCGGCGACATTCTGATCCGCGCCGGTGCGATCACCGTTAACCCGAAGGCCGACAGCTCCAGCGTCAAGGTCGATCAGGGTCCGTTGAGCGGCGCTAATCTGGGCGGCAAGGCGACCATGAGCAGCGACACCCAATTGGGCCTGAACTTCGCTTACATGCTCACCGACCACGTCGGCCTCGAACTGCTCGCGGCCACGCCGTTCGAGCATGACGTCAAGCTCAAGGGCACCGCCCTGCCGGCCGCCAACGGCAAGCTCGGCACCCTGAAGCACCTGCCACCGACTCTCAGCGTCGTGTACTACCCGCTGGATTCGAAATCGGCGTTCCAGCCCTATGTCGGCGGCGGCATCAACTACACCTGGATCTATGACGAACACGTCGGCAGCGAAGCCAGCGCCAACGGATTCAGCAACTTCAAGGCGAAAAACTCCTGGGGCTTGGCCTGGCAGGTCGGTGCTGATTACATGCTGACCGACAACATCATGCTTAACGCCCAGGTGCGCTACATCGACATCGACACCCGCGCCACCGTCGAAAACAATGCGGTCGCGCCGGGCACTCGCGCTCGGGTCAACGTCGATGTCGATCCGTTCATCTACATGGTCGGTTTGGGCTATAAGTTCTGAGTCGATTGACCGAACGTTCACGTGGTGGTGAATGAGGCTTCGTGGCAGGCAGGCCTGGAACTGACGACGACGGTACGCCGTTGATCGGGGGGACAATGTCCCCTTGCCACTGGGATGGATTGTTTATTCCGGCCATGAAAAAGGCGCCTGTTGAAGGGCGCCTTTTTCATGATTGGGGATTTTGGGCGCGTTTGAGGTCCAGGCCCCTCATCGGAACGCCGCCCGCCCAGCCCTCTCCCGAGGGAGAGGGAGCCGATATGGGGGCTCTCCAAAACCGGAATTCGGCTCGGTGTTTCAGGTCGCCGTATTACCCACAAACACCTCGGTCAGTTCCCTCTCCCTCTGGGAGAGGGTTAGGGTGAGGGCTTTTTCAGCCACGCCCAAGCAACCGCGCCAACCCCACACTCATCGGCGTCTGCGGCGGCATTTCGAACCGCTCCAGCAGTCGCCGGTTATCCGCCCGCGAATGGCGAATGTCACCCGCCCGCGCCGGGCCATAGCTGATCGGCGGCAGTTCACCGACCACCACTTTCAATGCTTCCAGCATCTGTTTGAGGCTCATCGACTGGTTCCAGCCGACGTTCACCGCGCCCACCTGCACATCAGACTTTTCAATCCCCTGCGCGAGCAGACTGACCAGATCCTCGACATACAGAAAATCGCGCGTCTGCTCGCCATCGCCAAACACGGTGATGGGCAAACCTTGCTGCGCGCGCTCGCTGAAAATGCTGATCACCCCGGAGTACGGCGAGGACGGATCCTGGCGCGGGCCAAAGATGTTGAAGAAGCGGAAGATCACCGGTTCCAGGCCATGCTGGCGGCGATAGAAATCGAAATATTGCTCACCGGCGAGTTTGTCCGAGGCGTACGGCGTCAGCGGGGCTTTCGGCGTGTCTTCGCTGATCGACTCGCCCTCGCCGTTGTTGCCGTAGACCGCTGCGCTGGAGGCGTACAACACCCGTTTGACCCCGGCCAGACGCATCGCTTCGCAGACGTTCAGCGTGCCGATGAAATTGCTCTGGTGAGTCTTCACCGGATCGTCCACCGACGCCTGCACCGACGCCACTGCCGCCAGATGGGCGACTGCGCTGCAACCGTGCATGGCTTGCGCCACCAGTGCGGCATCGGCGACATCGCCGACGATCAGTTCAACCTTGGGATTATCCAGCGGCAGGTTGCTGCGTTTGCCGGTCGACAGGTCGTCGAGCACCCGCACCGAGTGACCCTTGGCGAGCAACGCGTCGGTCAGGTGCGAGCCGATGAAACCGGCTCCGCCGGTGATGAGAACGATACCTTCAGCCATGACGGTAGAACCTGTCCAGTAAGCCCGGGAGTGCGGCACGCCAGGCGCGCGGCTTGATCCCGAAAGTGTGCAGAATTTTCTTGCAGGCCAGCACCGCGTGTTGCGGCTCTTCGGCAGCGTCGGGCCGTGCGGCGTGTGCCTGAGCGGTCGGCGCTTCGATGGCCAGCGCGTGCAGGCTGCGTGCTTCGGTGAGAATCGCCTGGCCCAGCGCCAGCGGCGTGGTCGCTTCGTGGCCGGCGTAGTGATACGTGCCCCACAGCGGCGCCGCGCAATCGAGTTGCTTGAGTACCGAAATGATCACCCGTGCGGCGTCGTCGACCGGGGTCGGGTTACCGCGGCGGTCATCGGCCAGCAGCAACTCTTCCGGTTGCTCGGCGCGGGCGAGAAAACGCCCGAGGGTGCCGTCCGGGCTGTCATCGAGCAGCCAGCCGAAACGCAGCAGCACATGCTGCGGGCAGGTGGCGCGTACGCTCTGTTCGATACGCCACAAGGCTTGCCCGCGCAGGCCCAGCGGCACCGGCTCGTCTTTTTCGCTGTAGGCGGTAGCGCGCGAGCCGTCGAACACTCGATAACTCGACGGTTGTACGAGGACGATGTTGTGGTGCTGGCACAGTTCGGCCAGACGTTCGATCGCGCGTTCCTGCCCGGCCATGCGGGTTTCGCTGACGGTCTCGGCCTGGAACCAGTCGAAATAGTAGGCGAGGTTGATCAACGCATCGGGACGGGTGTCGTCCAGCAGTTGCGTCAGGCTCGCGGCATCCCAGCCGTTTTCGGGCGGGCGGGGGGCGAGGAAACCGATGTCTTCCTCCGCACCGAGGCGAATCAGCGCCTGCCCAAGGGCATTTCCGCCGCCCAGTAACATAAGGCGCATTCGCATAGAGTCAGCAGGCCCAGTCTGATTGGAACGATGGCTTTAGCGACGGATCTCGTGGAACCGTCGTCGATAATTGCCGGAATCGTTGCATTTTGCGGGTTTAGTGCGCAACCGTCATCCGTAATGTGCAGTTCCGCAGATTTGCAGGGTCCTGACCGGCCCCTTCGCGAGCAGGCTCGCTCCCACAGTTGAAATGCGGTCCCCTGTGGGAGCGAGCCTGCTCGCGAAGGGGTCCGAACGGTACTTGCATCTTCCCGCCCCCGCCCGCATAACTTTATCCATGAATCTGCCCCTCCCCGCCGACAGCGCCCTGGCCGGTTTCCACCCCGCCGTCAGCGCCTGGTTCAGCCACACGTTCCCGGCGGTCACCGCTGCCCAGGCCCGTGCCTGGCCGTTGATCCGTCAGCGCCGTTCGACGTTGATCGCCGCGCCGACCGGTTCCGGCAAAACCCTGACCGCGTTTCTCGCCGTACTTGATGATCTGGTTCATCGCGGCCTGGAAAACCCCGACGGCCTGCCTGATGAAACCCTGGTGGTCTATGTTTCGCCGCTCAAAGCGCTGTCGAATGACATCCAGATCAACCTGCAGAATCCGCTGGCCGGCATCACTGAACAACTGCGCCAGCTAGGCCTGCCCGAATTGCAGATCACCACGGCGGTGCGCACCGGTGACACCCCGCAAAAAGACCGTGCGGTCATGCGCAAGACTGCGCCGCATATTCTGGTGACCACGCCGGAATCGCTGTACGTGCTGCTCGGTTCAGAGTCAGGCCGCAAAATGCTCGGCACCACGTGCACGGTGATCATCGATGAAATCCACGCGATGGCCGCCGGCAAGCGCGGCAGCCATCTGGCGCTGAGTCTGGAACGCCTGCAAGCCTTGTGCAGCGAACCGCTGACGCGCATCGGTTTGTCCGCCACGCAGAAACCGGTCGAAGCCGTGGCGCAGTTTCTCGTCGGCCATGAGCGGCCCTGCGAAATCATCGACATCGGCCACGCCCGCCCTCGGGATCTGGGCATCGAAGTGCCGCCGGTGCCGTTGTCGGCGGTGATGGCCAACGACGTCTGGGAGCTGGTCTACAACCGCCTCGCCGAACTCGCCCGCGAACATCGCACCACGCTGATTTTCGTCAACACGCGGCGTTTGGCCGAACGCCTCAGCCGTCACCTGAGCGAACGCCTCGGCAAGCACGCGGTGGCGGCGCATCACGGCAGCCTCGCCAAGGAGTTTCGCCTCGATGCCGAGCAGCGGCTCAAGCGCGGCGAGTTGCAGGTGCTGATCGCCACCGCGTCGCTGGAACTGGGGATCGATATCGGCGAAGTCGATCTGGTCTGCCAGATCAGTTCGCCGCGCTCGATTGCCGGTTTCCTGCAGCGGGTCGGCCGCTCCGGCCACCAGGTCGGCGGCACGCCGAAGGGACGCTTGTTCGCCACCACCCGTGACGATCTGATCGAATGCGCCGCCCTGCTCGACTGCGTGCGCCGTGGTGAACTCGACACTTTGCATATTCCACAGGCGCCGCTGGATGTGCTGGCGCAGCAGATCATTGCCGAGGTCAGCTGCCAGGAATGGCCGGAAGACGCCTTGCTGGCCATGTTCCGCCGCGCCGCGCCCTATCGCGACCTCGACGAAAACCACTATCAGGCGCTGCTGAGCATGCTCGCCGAAGGCTACAACGGGCGCCAGGGCATTCGCAGCGCGTACCTGCACCGCGACGCCGTCAGCCGCACCTTGCGTGGCCGACGCGGTGCGCAACTGACGGCGGTAACCAGCGGCGGGACGATTCCGGACAATGCCGATTACAGCGTGCTGCTCGAACCGCAGGGCCTGAACATCGGCAGCGTCAACGAAGATTTCGCCGTCGAGAGCATTGCCGGCGACGTGTTCCAGCTCGGCAATACGTCGTACCGCATCCTGCGCGTGGAGGCCGGCAAGGTACGCGTCGAGGATGCCCACGGCCAGCCGCCGACCATTCCGTTCTGGCTCGGCGAAGCCCCGGGCCGCAGCGATGAGCTGTCCGCCGCGGTGGCACGCCTGCAAGCGCAGCTCGACGAACTGCTCGGCGCCAGCCCCGGCGATCTGCAACCGGCGCTCGACTGGCTGACCCAAACCCTGGGCCTCAACCGCGCCAGCGCCGAGCAACTGGTCGAGTATCTGGCCCGCGCGCGCCAGACCCTCGGCGCCCTGCCCTCGCAGGACACGCTGCTGATGGAGCGGTTTTTCGACGAATCCGGCGGCACACAACTGATCATCCACACGCCGTTCGGCAGCCGCATCAACCGCGCCTGGGGTCTGGCCCTGCGCAAGCGCTTCTGCCGCACCTTCAATTTCGAATTGCAGGCCGCCGCCAGCGAAGACGCGATCGTGCTGTCGCTGTCGACCAGTCACAGCTTCGAACTTGATGACGTCTGGCGCTATGTGCACAGCAACAGTGCCGAACACATCCTGATCCAGGCCGTGCTCGACGCGCCGCTATTCGGCGTGCGCTGGCGCTGGAATGCCGGGGTCGCACTGGCGTTGCCGCGCTTTACCGGCGGGCGCAAAGTCGCGCCGCAGTTGCAGCGAATGAAAAGCGAAGACCTGATCGCCAGCGTGTTTCCCGATCAGATCGCCTGCCTGGAAAACCTCGCCGGCGAGCGGGAAATCCCCGAGCATCCGCTGATCGAACAAACCCTCGACGATTGCCTGCACGAGGCGATGGACAGCGAAGGCTGGCTCACGCTGTTACGCCGCATGGAGGGCGGCGAGGTGCGCCTGATCAGCCGCGACCTGCCGGCGCCCTCGCCGCTCGCCGCAGAAATTCTCAGCGCGCGGCCGTACACCTTTCTCGATGACGCGCCACTGGAAGAGCGCCGCACGCAAGCAGTGATCAACCGACGCTGGAGCGATCCGCAATCGACCGATGACCTCGGTGCGCTGGATGCCGACGCCATTACAGCCGTACGCGAAGAAGCGTGGCCAACGGCGAATTCGGCGGATGAAATGCACGAAGCGCTGATGAGCCTGGCCTGCATCAGCGCAGCGGAAGTTGCCGCCAATGACGGCTGGCACGATTGGCTGCAGACCCTGGCCAGCAGTGGTCGCGCGTGCTGTCTGCGGGTCGATGCCGAGCATTCTTTGTGGCTGGCCCGCGAACGCCTGACCTGCCTGCAAGCGCTTTATCCACAGGCCACGCCACATCCGAAGCTGGACTCGTTGCCCGGCTTCGACGCAGCGTGGAGTTTCGATGACGCCTTGCTCGAAGTGATCCGCGCGCGCCTCGCCGGGTTCGGCCCGCTGCCGTTACTCGCCATCGCCCAACCGCTGGCGTTGCCGACTGCGCAGGTCGCTCAAGTGCTCGCCCGACTGGAGCGCGAAGGTTATGTGCTGCGCGGCCAATTCACGCCGAACCTTGATCAAGAAGAATGGTGCGAACGGCATCTGCTCGCGCGCATCCACCGCTACACGGTCAAGCGTCTGCGCCGGGAAATCGAGCCGGTGGCGTTGCAGGATTTCATGCGTTTTCTGTTCGACTGGCAGCACCTGTCAGCCTCGACACGCGGTCAGGGCAGCGCGGTGTTGCCGGCAATTGTCGGCCAGTTCGAAGGCTACGCGGCAGCGGCTTCGGCGTGGGACAGCGACATTTTGCCGGCACGGCTCAAGGACTATTCGCCGAGCTGGCTGGATGAGCTGTGCCGCAACGGCAAACTGGTGTGGACGCGCCTCAGCGGTCGGCAAAAGGTCAGCGGCACGGCGTTGCGCAGCACACCGATCGTGTTGCTGCCGCGCAATCAGGTCGGCTTGTGGAGTGCGCTGGCGGAACAGACGCCGGTAGACGAACTGTCGCCGAAGACCCGCAAGGTCTTCGACGCCTTGAGCCAGCACGGCGCGTTGTTTTTCGATGAGCTGATTCACGAAGCGCACCTGCTGCGCAGCGAACTGGAAATCGCCTTGCAGGAACTGGTCGGCGCCGGGCTGGTGAACGCCGACAGCTTCGCCGGCCTGCGCGCACTGATCACCCCGCCGAGCAAGCGCCAACAGCGTAGCAGTCGACGCGGGCGCGGCGCGTTTGTCGGCGGCATGGACGATGCCGGACGCTGGGCTTTGTTGCGGCGCGGTGCGGCTGTGGATAACAGCCAAACGCTGGAGCACGTCGCCATGACGTTGCTGCGCCGCTACGGCGTGGTGTTCTGGCGCTTGCTTGAACGTGAGGCGGACTGGTTGCCGAGCTGGCGCGAGCTATTGCGCACGTTCCATCGGCTCGAAGCGCGTGGCGAGATTCGTGGCGGGCGCTTCGTCAGTGGTCTGGCGGGCGAACAATTCGCCCTGCCCGAGGCGATTCCCCTGCTGCGCGAAGTGCGTCGACGCCCGCACGACGGCAGTCTGGTGATGGTCTGCGGGGTCGATCCGCTGAACCTCGCCGGGACCCTGTTGCCGGGGATGAAAGTCCCGGCGCTGGCGAGTAATCGGCTGGTGTATCGCGATGGGGTTCCAGCGGCGGCAATGGTTGCCGGCAAACAACAGATCTGGGTAGAGCTGGCTCAGGTGGCGGCGGAGCAGTTGCACAGCAAGCTGATCCGGCATTGAAGGCGACCCTGGCGACCTCTTCGCGAGCAGGCTCGCTCCCACCTTTTTGACCGTGCACGCCCCCCCTTGTGGGAGCGAGCCTGCTCGCGAAGAGGCCAGCCCACCCTCAATAATCCCAGGCTTATGTCCGCGATTCCTGCGGCACCTGCGCCTCCGCCACCTCATCCACCGCCTGGCGCTTGGGCAACACCACCTGCTGTGGATAAGTTTGCGCAAAATGCACATTCGCAGTGTTATCCACAAGCTTCTTCAAACGCTGGTTGAACGCCCGGCTCACCGCATACTGCCCGCCCGACACCGTGCGGAATTGCGCGGTCAGGACCACCCCGTTGAGGTCCATCCTGTCGACCCCAAACACATCCAGCGGGCCTTGCAGGTTGTACTTGAGGAACGGGTCTTCGCGGATCGAATCGCCGGTCTCGCGGATCAGTTCGATGGCCCGGTCCACGTCAGTGTCATAGGTGAACTGCACCGAGAAAAACGCGAAAGCGAACTGCCGCGATTGATTGGTCACCGCTTTGATCTGGCCGAACGGCACCGAGTGCACGAAGCCTTTGCCATCGCGCAGGCGCAGGGTGCGGATGGTCAACCCTTCGACCGTACCGGCATGCCCGGAATCGAGCACCACCCAATCGCCGATCGACAAGGTGTCTTCGATGATGATGAACAGCCCGGTGATCACGTCCTGGACCAATTGCTGCGAGCCGAAACCGATCGCCAGACCGACCACCCCGGCACCCGCCAGCAAGGGCGCGACGTTGATCCCCAGATTGGCCATGGTGGTGATTGCGCAGATCACCACCAGGATGATTTTGATCGCGTTGCGCAGCAGCGGCAGGATGGTTTTCACCCGCGTGCTCGGCTGGCGCGCCGCGCGTTTGCTCAGCGGCGGTTTCAGCGCTTCCTGGATTGCCGTGTCCAGCACCACCCACAGCAACCACGTCACCAGAAAGATCAGACCGATGCTGCTCAACGCCTCGCTGATCGCCCGGCCCACCGCGCTGCTCTGGGCAAAATCGAGCAGTGACACGCCCCAGATCCGCCCGAGAATATCGAGGAAGGCAATCGCGATGACGATCCGCAGCAACGCGTGCAACAGGCTGAGAAAACGTTCCTTGTAGGCGCTGCTGCGCTGGATCGCTTCGGCCTTGCGCGATTTGAACAGGTGCTGCAGCACGGTGCTGAGAAACACCGTGCCGATCAGCAATACCGTAGTGAACAAGGCGCAGCGCAGGGCTTTCTGGTTGTCCTCGCCGATGCCGATCAGGCTGACCGCCGAGACCAGCACCATCAGCACGATCGGCCAGTACCACAGCCCGGAAAAAATCCGCAGCGACTCTTGCAGTGACGGCTGTTTCAGGCGCTGGCTCAGCGAGCGATTGCGGATCAAATGCGCCACCGGCCGGCGCAGGCGAATCACCAGCAAGCCGAAGATGATCGAGGCGATCAGGCCAGTGAACACGGCGATGCTGCTGGTGATGTTGCCGCCCAGTTGCCGGGCGATCTGCGGGCTGGTCAAGGCATCGCTGAGCGCGGCAAGAAAACCGATCAGGAACAGCGGTCGCGGGCAGTATTGGCGAATGATTCGCGCGGCGGTGCGTTTGTGCCCGACATTGAACACCACGACCACGCACAGCAGCATCGAGGTGGAAAAGATGCCGCTGCTGGTTGCGTAAGCCAGACACAGCGCCAAGGCGCGGCCCACCGACGCTTGCAGAAAGTGGCTGACGTACAGGGTCAGCGGCAGGCAGATCAGTGCTGGCACCGTGAACGGCAGCAGATAACCGAGCAGGTCCTGACCGCGCTGGCGCGTGCGCAGCCAGCGGCCTTCGCGCAGGCGTTTGGCCAACAGGCTGCCGAGGACGGTCAGCACGGCAAAGCTGCCCAGCCAGGCGCCGGACAAGGTGAGGAAATCCCCGGCGACGCTCCAGCCCGAGCGATTTGAGGGTTGCTTGACCAGTTTGTCGACTTCATCGGCAGCGCGGTCGGCACGCAGGCGCCAGGCGTCGACCAGATCTTCGTTGAGGTCGAGTTTTTCCTGCACGTCATCGATGCTGGTACTGATCGCGCCGAGCAGCCCGCCCTGCACCAGCGGCTCGGGTTCGGCGGCTTTTTCGCTGGCTTCGGCGCTGGCCGGAACGCCCGGTAACGCTGCCGCCTCGACTTCACTGGCGCCGAGAAACAGCAGCGCTCCCAGCACAATGGCGATCCTGAACCTGGTCAACACGCGGAACTCCTGTGGGTGAACCTGTAAGGAACTGATCGGTAATTGCGCGGCAAGTTCAGCATCAGGGCCACACACATCCCCTGTGGGAGCGAGCCTGCTCGCGAAGGCGGCTTCATATTCAACCGCTCTGCTGACTGACCCACCGCTTTCGCGAGCAGGCTCGCTCCCACAATGAACCGGAGGCGATTCGCGATCGTGACCGCCCGTAACACCGTCGAAACTTTCCCGCCCCCGTCGCAGTCATCACAAAACACCGGCAACACGAGGACTTTCTACGGGAGGATGGGATGGCGGCGATTCACATCGGTATTTCAGGCTGGCGCTACGCCCCGTGGCGCGGGGACTTCTACCCGAAGGGGCTGGCGCAGAAACGCGAATTGCAATTCGCCTCGCGCGCCGTCAACAGCATCGAAATCAATGGATCGTTCTACGCCCTGCAACGGCCGGAACGCTACGCCCAGTGGTACGCCGAAACCCCGGACAACTTCGTCTTCAGCGTCAAGGCACCGCGTTTCATTACCCATGTGCGGCGCTTGCGCGAGATCGAAAAACCGCTGGCGAATTTCTTCGCTTCAGGCGTGCTGGAACTCAAGGAAAAGCTCGGGCCGATCCTCTGGCAGTTCCCGCCCAACTTCAAACTCGAGCCTGAACGCTTCGAAAACTTCCTCGCCCAATTGCCGCGCGACACCGAAGCTGCCGCCGCACTCGCGCGTCAGCATGATGAGCACCTGCGCGGCCCGGTCAGCGTCAAAGCGTGGCGCAAGAAACCGCTGCGCCATGCGGTGGAAATCCGCAACGACAGCTTTATCGATCCCGAATTCGTACGCTTGCTCAAGCGGCACAACACCGCGCTGGTGATCGCCGACACTGCGAATAAATGGCCGTACCGCGAAGACGTCACCAGCGATTTTGTCTACCTGCGTTTGCACGGTGCCGAAGAACTTTACGCCAGCGGTTATAGCGCCGAGGCTCTGGAACGCTGGGCCGAGCGCATCGACGCCTGGCACCATGGCGGGCAACCGCAGGATGCGCAGTTGATCGCCCCGCGCCTGAAACCGCGCCCGCGCAAATCCCGCGAAGTGTTCTGCTATTTCGATAACGACATCAAAGTCCGCGCGCCCTATGACGCACGCAACCTGTTGCAGCGTTTCGATCTGGATAAAGACCTGGCCACCGCCCCCGGTGAACCCGCTGGCGAAGGAGTGTTGGCATGAGCATTCCGGAACCGGTCGGCTTCACCGATGAAGGCTCGGTAAGCGCGCCCTCGGTACGCACCTTCACCGTACTGACGGTCAACACGCACAAGGGCTTCACCGCGCTCAACCGGCGTTTCATCCTGCCGGAGCTGCGCGAAGCGGTGCGCAGCGTCGCCGCCGATGTGGTGTTTTTGCAGGAGGTCCACGGCACCCACGAACACCACCACAAGCGCTTCGACAACTGGCCAACGATGCCGCAATACGAATTCCTCGCCGACAGCCTCTGGCCACAGTTTGCCTACGGGCGTAATGCGGTGTATCCGGATGGCGACCACGGTAATGCGCTGCTGTCGAAATTCCAGATCATCCGTCACGACAACCTCGACGTGTCGATCAGCGGCCACGAGAACCGCGGCCTGCTCCATTGCGTGCTGCGCTTGCCCGGTGACGGCGCCGAGGTGCATGCGATCTGCGTGCATCTGGGCTTGCGCGAGAGCCATCGCAACGCGCAACTGGATTTGCTCATGCAACGCCTGGCCGAATTGCCGCAGGACGCGCCGGTGATCGTTGCCGGCGATTTCAATGACTGGCGCCAGCGTGCCGATGCGCAGCTCAAGCCCTGCGGCCTGCGCGAAGTGTTCGCCGAACATCAGGGCAAACCGGCGCGCAGTTTTCCGGCGCGCCTGCCGACCCTGCGCCTGGACCGTATCTATGTGCGCAACCTCAAGGCCAGCCAGCCGAAAGTCCTCGCGAACCGGCCCTGGTCACACCTTTCCGATCATGTCCCGTTGTCGGTGGAGATCCAACTATGAGCAGCTCGCCACTGGAGAAATCCGCCGTGGAGCCGATGACCATCACCCCACCGGTCCGCGAGCCCGGCCACGTCGACGTCGAGTATCGCTGGCACGGCGGTAACCGCATCGAACTGCTGGAGAACGGCGAGGAGTATTTCCCGCGAGTGTTCGAGGCGATGCGCGCGGCGAAAAGCGAAATTCTTCTTGAGACGTTTATTGTTTTTGAAGACAAGGTCGGCGCCGAGCTTCAGGAAATCCTCATCGACGCCGCGCGGCGTGGCGTGCGCACCACGGTCAGCCTTGACGGCTTTGGCTGTGGCGAGCTGAGCACCGGCTACCTCACGGCACTCAGCGACGCCGGCGTGCATCTGCAGATCTTCGACCCGGCGCCGAAGCACTTGGGCATTCGCACCAACTGGTTCCGCCGTCTGCACCGAAAGATCGTGGTGGTCGACGGCACGATCGCGTTCATTGGCGGGATCAATTTTTCCGGCGATCACCTGGCCGACTTCGGCCCCGAAGCCAAGCAGGATTATTCGGTGGAGATTCAGGGCCCGGCGGTCGCCGATATTCACCACTTCGCCTTGCTGCAAAGCGGTCGTCCGGGACGGGCGAAATTCTGGTGGCAGCGCCGGCGCCAGCGCCGCGCCGAAATGGCCTTCAACGATCACGATGGCCAGGTGCGCCTGGTGTTCCGCGATAACGACCAGCACCACACCGACATCGAAGATGTTTATCTGCAGGCGCTGCGCCACGCCAAACGCCGAGTAGTGATCGCCAACGCCTATTTCTTCCCTGGCTATCGCTTGCTGCGCGAGATCCGTAATGCCGCGCGCCGGGGCGTCGAGGTACGCCTGATTCTGCAAGGTCAGCCGGACATGCTGGTGGCCAAGATCGCCGCACGCATGACCTACGATTATCTGCTCAAGGCCGGCGTGCAGATTCACGAATATTGCCAGCGTCCGCTGCACGGCAAAGTCGCACTGATGGATGAAGAATGGAGCACCGTCGGCTCGAGCAATCTCGATCCGCTGAGCCTGTCGCTGAACCTTGAAGCCAACGTGCTGATTCGCGATCGCGCATTCAATCAGCATCTGTACGAGCGCCTTGAAGACCTCAGCCGCAACCACTGTAAAGCCATGGACCCGGCGAAGCTGCCGCGCGGGCGTATCTGGCACATGACTGTGGGTTTTCTGGTGTTTCACTTCCTGCGGCATTTCCCGGCCATGGCCGGCTGGCTGCCGGCACATAAACCAAGGCTCAAGCCATTTCGAGGGAACCTGACATGAGCCATTCCGACACGCATTCGGCCGAGCACTCGGCACCCACGCAACATTCGAAGTGGAGCCGCTGGAAGCGTCCGCTGACGCTGCTGTTCTTTCTCGCCCTGATCGTCTTGCTGACCATGTTCGCCATGCGCATCGAATGGGCCGAGGTCCTGCAGACCCTCGCCGACTTCAAGGTGCGCACGCTGATCATCGCTGCCAGCCTGACCCTGCTGAGTTTTCTGGTGTACGCCAGTTTCGACCTGATCGGCCGCACTTACATCCGTCAGGACCTGACCTGGAAGCAGATCCTGCCGGTGGGAATCATCAGCTACGCATTCAACCTCAATCTCAGCGCCTGGGTCGGCGGCATCGCCATGCGCTATCGCCTGTACTCGCGGCTGGGGGTGAGCAAAAGCAACATTGCCAAGATTCTCGGCCTGAGCCTGGCGACCAACTGGTTCGGCTACATGACCATCGCCGGCGTGGTCTTCACCAGCGGTCTGGTGAGTATGCCGCCGGGCTGGAAAATCAGCAGCACCGCATTGCAGGGCATTGGCGTTTTGCTGTTGCTGGTGAGCACGGGTTACCTGGCCGCGTGCCGCTTTTCCAAGCGCCGCGAATGGTCGATTCGCAACGTCGAAATCAACCTGCCGTCGTTGCGCATGGCGGTCCTGCAACTGCTGCTCGGCGCGTTGAACTGGTCGTTGATGGCGGCGGTGATTTTCACCCTGCTGCCAAGCAAACTCGATTATCCATTGGTGCTGGGCGTGTTGCTGATCAGTGCGATTGCCGGGGTCATCACGCATATCCCGGCTGGGCTTGGTGTACTCGAAGCGGTGTTCGTCGCGCTGCTGCAACATGAGGTCTCGCGCGGCAGCCTGGTGGCGGGGTTGCTGGCGTACCGGGCGATTTACTTTCTATTGCCGCTGCTGATCACACTGGTGATGTATCTGGTGGTGGAAGCGAAGGCCAAGGCGTTGCGGATCGAGAAGAAACCTTCCTGATGGTTTTTTTGAACCCGACGGCCCCTTCGCGAGCAGGTCGAATCGTCGCACCGTCGCTCCCACAGGTTGCATGCATTTCAAATGTGGAGCGAGCCTGCTCGCGAAGAGGCCAGAAAACCCAACTCATCATCTGGACTGGATGATACTCAACCGCTCCCCGACCACCATCTCGGTAATCCAGTCCACCAGAATCGAGGTATATGCCTGCTGCGACACCGGATCGCTCAGCGCATGATCGGCACCATCAATGATCCGGTGCGTCAATGAATGGGTCTGCTGGCACGCCGCGCGATAACTCATGATCGTCGCATGCGGGACGAAATCATCGGTTTCAGATTCCACCAGCAGCACGTCCCCGGTGAATTGCGAGCAGGCATGCAAGGCGCGGTTGCTTTCCGCGCGCACCAGCGTGCCGCGATAGTCACGCAGATCCGCCTTGTCCAGATCGCGCTTGGGCGTGTGCCACTGCTCGTCGCGGTACAGCGCCGGCACCCGCAGCGCCAGCCAGCGCACCGGGCGCAACGAAGTCAGAATCGAGGCCAGATAACCGCCATAGCTGGTGCCGACCACGGCGATCGCCGACGTGTCGAGTGCCGGATGCGCCAGCAGGCGGTCGTAGGCCGCGAGCAAATCGCGTAGATTGTCCTCACGGGTCACGCGGCTCAGCGGAATACCGGTACCGCCGGTATGCCCGCGCAAATCGAACGTCAGGCACACGCAGCCCAGACCGGCGATGCCCTTGGCCCGTTCCAGATCACGCTCCTGGCTGCCGCCCCAACCGTGCACGAACAACACGCCGGGGACTTTTGATTTGGGGCTGAGAAAAGTCCCGCTCATCTGTTCATCATCAATGTCGATTTGAATGCTTTCGCTTCTAGCCGTCATAGGATTTGACCGTTACATATTTGAGAAGAAAGTCGCTGCTCTCGGCCGGGCCGCGATAGACCTCGATGGCGTCTGCCGGCAGCGCCTGATCGATGTAGGTTTCCACCGAAGACACGCGGATCGCGCGCATCCCCGGATCGTTGACGAAACTCTGCAGCGCCGCGACTTCAGCGCTGCTCGCCCCGCCCATGCGCCAGGATTGCTCGAGCACGCCGCTGCGCGGGTTGCCACTGCTGTCCAGGCCTTGGGCAATGTCGTAATTGCGTCGCGAGGCGAAGAATCGCGGGTAGGCTTCATCCGCAGCGCTGTCGAACACCTGCGCCTGTTCGATGGCCAGACGCACGTCGTCAGGCAGATCCAGCGCCAGCAAGGCTTCGTAATCGCCCTGCACCACCAGCAGATTGGAACCGCCGTAGACCTCCTCGCCCTGACCATCCTCGGTCAGGTATTGCTCGCCGCAGTAACTCAGCACCTTGCCGCCGATGAATGACTGGCCAACGCTATGGGTCACCACTTTGCTCAAGTCCTGCTCGAGCACCACACCTTCGCTGAACAGCGTTTCTGCCTCGGGTCGGGCGAGGATTTCATCGAAGGCGTCGAGACTTTTGATGACTTCCTGGCCGCGACCGGCGCAGGCATGAATCGGCTTGATGCGGATCGGACCGGCGTATAGCAGATGCTCGGCGGCTGGCCGTGCATCTTCCAGGGCGAACACGCTGAGCCCATCAAGCACGACGTTGCGCACCCGTTCGGAAAACAGCGGCGACCAGCCCGGCGGCGCGTGGGCCAGGTGGCTGCGTAAACCGTGACTGATGGCTTTGGTGCAGATGAAATCATGTTCAACGAAGCCGCCCCACAGATCGTCCGGGCCGCTGATGCCCAGTTCCTCGGCGTGGGCGGCGCCGACAATGGTTTGCGTCGGCAATAGGTACAGGTCGCAGCCGCGATGTTTTTCCGCATCGTAACTGCCGCCGAACTTGCAGCCGAGAATCTGCGCCAGCCAGCGCGCCAGGGCTTTGTTGGTCTGTACTTCGTGTTGCGGCGCGTCGGGACGCACCGAGTGAGCGACGACGATTTTCTTGCGCGGTGTCGGGGTCATGCGTTCCCCTTTTGCTGGTTCAATGGTTTCCCGTTGAGAGGTGCAGAGATCAGGCCAATCGCTGCACGCAGCAAAGCTCATGAAAATCAATCAGTTACCGAGAAAATGCTGGCACCGCGCCTGTTTCAAACTGCACGACAGCGCAAAAAATCCCGGCAAATTGCACGATCTCCCATTCGGTCGAGGTCCAAATGTGGGAGCGAGCCTGCTCGCGAAGGCGTCGCATCAGCCAACATCAATGTCACAGGCCAACCGCTTTCGCGAGCAGGCTCGCTCCCACATCAGGGCGTCACCGTTTTCGAAATCGGATTCACGCCAAACCGCCCCCGATAATCACTCGGCGTCAGCCCGGTAATCTTCTTGAAAATTGCGCGAAATGCGCCGGGATCCTGATAACCCACGGTCCACGCAATGTGATCGATCGTGCCATTGCTGAACTCCAACATCTCCCGCGCCTTGCCCACCCGCAGATGCTGGCAATACTCGGTCGGCTTCAGCCCGGTCGCGGCACGAAACCGGCGCAGGAACGTGCGTTCCTCCAGCGTCGCGCGTTCAGCCATTGCGGCTAACGAAACATCCGTCGCGCCGGTGCTTTGCAGCCAGTGCTGAACCTTGAGAATCGCCGCGTCGCCATGGCTGAGAATTGGCGCGAAGTTGCTGCCGCAGGCGCTGGCGCTGTCGCTGTGCTCCATCACCAGAAAATGCGCGGTACGAGTGGCAATGCTCGGGCCGAGCAAACGGTTGACCAGGCGCAGGCCCAGCTCCGACCAGGCCATCAGCCCGGCCGTGGTGATCAGGTCACCATCGTCGACAATCGGCGTATCGGCTTTGAGCTTGATCTGCGGGTAGCGCTCGCTGAAGCCCTGCGCCGCGGTCCAGTGCACCGTCGCGCTGCGGCCATCGAGCAAGCCGCTTTCGGCAAGCATCAGCGAACCCACGCAAACCCCGCCCAGCGTTGCTCCGCATGCGTGCTGATCACGCAGCCACTGCATCAGCCGACTCGGCGTCTGCGCCGCCGAGAAGCCGCTGATCGACGGCGGAATCAGCACGGCCTGCAAATTGGCTTCATCACCGGCGAGACTGGCGTAGATCCGCGTCGGCGGCTGATCACCTTCGGCCTGCCAATGGCTGACCCGCAACATCGGCAATCTTGCGGTCTGCTGCTCTGCGGCAATCCGGTTGGCCACCGCAAACAGGTCAGTCAGCCCATGCACCGCGGCCATCTGCGCGCCGGGATAAATCAGCACACCGAGTTCAGCGATGGCGGCGTTTTCTGCGCCCATTGTCAGTTTTCCCCTGTCTATTGTCGGTGCGGCCAATCCTCGAATCGCTTATCAGCGCCAATACTGGAGTCACTTCCAGCCAGCACATCGAGGACACACCCATGGCCAAGCAAGCGCTCATCGTAGTCGATATCCAGAATGACTACTTCCCTCAAGGCAAGTGGCCGTTGGCCGGTGCCGACGCCGCTGCCGACAATGCCGCCCGACTGATCGGAGCCTTCCGCGAGGCGGGCGATTCGGTGGTGCACATTCGCCACGAATTCACGTCGGCTGACGCGCCGTTTTTCACCCCAGGTTCAGACGGCGCCAAGCTGCATCCGAAAGTGCTCAACCGTGCCGACGAACCGGTGGTGCTCAAGCACTTCGTCAACTCGTTCCGCGAAACCGATCTGAAAGCGGTCCTCGACGAAAAAGGCGCTACCGAGCTGGTCGTCGTCGGCAGCATGAGCCACATGTGCGTCGATGGCATCACCCGTGCGGCGGCGGACATGGGGTACACCGTCACGGTGATTCACGACGCCTGCGCCAGCCGCGATCTGGAGTTCAACGGCCTGACCGTGCCGGCCGCGCAGGTGCATGCTGCGTTCATGTCGGCGCTGGGTTTCGCTTACGCCAGCGTGGTGTCGACTGACGAATTTCTGCGCAGCAACGCCTAGCAACAACTGCAATGCCCACTGGCCCGCCACGTTGCGGGCCTTTTTGCATCTGTCATGAAAATCTCACGCGTGAGTCATTGATGGCACTTTGGATTGGTTGTAGTGTGGCCCACGCGTGAGACATTCATAACCGGATTTCAGCCATGACAAGCCGCTCGAAGGCGCACGCCGCAGCAAGCCCTAAAGGCGAGCGCGCCAAAACCTCCGCAAAGAAACCATCGAGCTTCTACATGAAGCAGATGCGCGCGGGTCTGGCGGCCGCCGGTTATGTGAAACACGAAACTTGGGTGCTTCCCGAAAACCGAAGCTTGCTCAAGCAAATGGAGCAACAGCTACGCCAACCGATTCTGGCTGGCTCATTCATGTCGGAGAATTACATGAGCGCAGGCAACAACTGGACCATCGATAGCCTCTTCAACGCCCTCAAGGCCCTGGACGAGGTGGCTTCGCAAGAAATCACGCTGTCGCTGATCCAGAGCTCCGAGCCGAGCATCAAGCTGGAAATGAACGAATTCGGCGGTCTGCCGATTCACATCGCCCTGGCTGGCCAGCAGATCATCGTCGACACCGTACTGGTGGATGTCGATTCGATCAGCAATGTCCAAGCCTTCAACGATGCCGTGCTGCGCAGCCGGGAAATGTTCCCGCTGTCATCGATCGGTATCGAGTCGATGCCGAACGGGCAGACCGTTTACAACATGTTTGGCGCTCTTAGCGCCGACTCGAGCCTGACCAACATTGTCACCGAGGTGAAAACCCTGGTCGACAACGTGCAGCGCGCCAGCGAAGCCTTCGAACACTTCTTCAAGTAATCAACAGGGAATATCCAATGACTCAGTCCATCTGGAGCAAGTTGTTCACCGCACTGCGCGGCGGCGCCAATGAAGTCGGCGAAGCCATCGCCGACCAGCAGGCCCTGCGCATCCTCGATCAGGAAATCCGCGACGCCGACACCGCGCTGTCCAACGCCCGTCGCGAACTGGTCACCATCATGGCCAAGCACAAACTGGCCGCCGACCGCGTCAGCGAGTACGACGCCAAGATCAAGGACCTCGAAGCCAAGGCAGTCTCGGCGCTGAACGCCGGTCGTGAAGACCTGGCGCTGGAAGTAGCCGAAGCGATCTCGACCCTGACCAACGACCTGAATGCCGAGAAAAAACTCAGCGATGAATTTGGCGCCTACGCCGACAACATGCGCAAGGACATCAGCAAGGCCGAGTCGCGGATCAAGAGCCTGCGCCAGCAAGTGGACATGGCCAAGGCCCGTGACAGCGTGCAGAAAGCTCAAGTCAGCGCTTCCATCGCCAGCGGTGGCGCCAATGGCAAGCTGGAAACCGCCGTCGGCACCCTGAACCGTCTGCAAGCCAAGCAGCAGCAACGCGCCGCTGAATTGAGCGCCGCCGATGAACTGGCCGACGCTTCAACCGGCAACGACCTGGAACGCAAACTGCGCGACGCCGGCATTACGCCGAACGAAGGCAGCGCCAATGCGATTCTTGAGCGTCTGAAGCAGAAGTCCGCGCAGTAACACCTGCGCATTACACTTGTGGGAGCGAGCCCGCTCGCGAAAGCGTCGTGTCAGTCGGCTTCATGGTTGACTGACACGCCCTCTTCGCGAGCAGGCTCGCTCCCACACGGTTTCCGGTGCGATTGCCGCTGCTCGTTCGCCGCTGCGCCCGGTACACTAGCGCCACTTTTTCGCCAACGAACACGTCCACCCGCTTCAAGGAACGTACCCATGGGATGGTTTAAAGATTTGCTGGGCACCAGCAACTGGCAGACGCCTGCGCCGACTGCACACGTGGCCGGCGGCCCGCTGGGGATGGCCCAGGGCAAAGGCGTGCGCTTCGATACGACCCTGGCCTTGCTGCTCGAGGGCTCGACTTCTGTGCGGGTGCCCTTCGATCAGGCAGTCTGGAGCGCGGGCTGGGTCGACCTTGGCCAGTCCAACAAACTGCATCGCTATTACATGAACGACGAAGATTTCTGGGTGCAGATCCACGTCACCGGTGAAGACCAGATCGAATCCGTCACGCTGTTCAATTATCTCAGTTACGTGACCGTCAACAGTGACGCCGAACTGCAGCGTCTGGCCGGCCCGAACAGCAAGATCGGTTTGCCGAACTACACCTACGAAGGCATCGCCTATACCCGCGAATGGGGTACCGAACAGGGCCAGACCGAGCTGGTACCGATGACCGAACACGTGGTCAACCCGGACGAAAGCTACACCATCAACCACCATTCGATGCTCTACGCGCGCGACACCGGCCTGACCGATCGCCGCGAACTGCTGCTGTTCTCCGTCGAACAGGACGAAGAAGGCACCGTCAGCCTGAGCACTTCGCTGGGCATTTCGCTGTACACGACTGATTTGAGCGCCATTTAAAAAAGGAAGTTTTTCATGCTGGAAGTGTTGGCCGTTTCCCTGAACAAGACCGCGCTGGTCGGTTTCGTCGTCTACCTGATTGGCGCCGTGCTGCTGTTCATGCTGTTTCAATTCGTCTATACGCGCATCACTGCGCACAAGGAATTCGAGCTGATCCGCGCCGGCAACACCGCTGCCGCTGTCGCACTGTCCGGCGCGATCATCGGTTTCGCCATCCCGGCCAGCAACGTGATCGCCTATTCGGTCAATGTGCTCGACTTCATTCTCTGGGCGGTCATTGCCGCTGTCGTGCAATTGCTGGCGTTCGTTGCCACGGGATTGGTACTCAAGGGTACCTCTCAGCGCATCGCCAACGGCGAAGTCGCCGCCGGCATTTACGTCGCTGCGGTGGCGATCAGCGTCGGCATGCTCAATGCCGCGTGCATGACACCGTCCAACTGATCGGCAGGAAGCCTTCGATGAAACGCAGCAAATACGTTCAGTTGTCCCTCGCCGCCTCGGTAGCCATGGCCGTTTCCGGCCAGGCGAGCGCCGCGGAGCAACCGCGCAGTTTCCAGAGCGTCGAGCAATGCGTCGATGCCGAAGTGGCCGCCGATGTCTGTTCCAACGCCTACGTTGCCGCGCTGGCGGAACACCGGCGTATCGCGCCGGCATACGACAACAAGACCAAGTGCGATGCGGATTTTGCCGCTGACTGGTGTCAGAAAAATTCCGATGGCCGCTTCGTGCCGAAACTCGGCGGTTTCAAGATCCCGCAGAACGGTGAAGCCGAACAGAACCTCGATGCCATCGCCAATGCGCAAATGCCTGCCGGTGACAGCACCACACAGAATGCGCAAAGCACTTCGCACTCTTCCGGTGGCGGTGCTGGTGGCGGCAATGGCTGGCTGACTGGTTGGCTGATCGGCAATGCCATGAGCAACAATGCCAATCGCACGGTTTATCGCGATCGCGACACCCGCCAGACTTACAACACCTCGACGCAGTACCGCCGCGCCGAAACGACCGCGCGCAGCCAACCCGATTACGAAAGCACTAAGAGCAAACCGGTCAACGTCGCCTCTTCGACGTCGCGTGGCGGCTTCGGCAGTCAGTCCAGCGCCCGCAGCGGCTGGGGTGGCTGGAGCAGCAGTTCCGGGCGTTCGAGCAGCTGATCATGAAGAAGATCGCCTGCGCCGAGCGGCCCGACTGGAAGCACACCGCCGAGAGCCTCGGCTTTCTGTTCCATACCATCGACGACGAGCCGTACTGGGACGAAAGCGCGCATTACCAGTTCAGCCTGGCGCAGATCGAAAACGATCTCGAGGACCCGACCACCGAGCTGCACGAGATGTGCATGGACCTGGTCGAACGCGTCGTGCACAGCGAAGAACTGCTGGACCGCCTGAGCATTCCGCCGTCGTACTACGACCTGATCCGCACCTCCTGGCGGGAAGGTCATCCGCATCTGTACGGGCGCATGGACTTTTCCTACAGCGGTAACGGCCCGGCGAAACTGCTCGAACTCAATTACGACACGCCGACCAGCCTCTACGAAGCCGCAGCGTTTCAGTGGGGCTGGCTGGAACAGTGCATCGAACGCGGCATGCTGCCGCGCCATGCCGACCAGTTCAACAGCATCGACACCAAACTGCACCAGGCTTTCGCCGAACTGCAGCTCAAGCGTCCGTTCTATTTCGCCTCGATGAAAGACTCCCTCGAAGACAAGGGCACTACCGATTACCTGCGCCTGATCGCGGAAAAGGTCGGCATCGAGTCGCGGCAGATCGATATCGAAGACATCGGCCTGACAGCCGAGGGTCGCTTCGTCGACCTCGAGGATCGCTGGATCCCGCACCTGTTCAAACTGCATGCCTGGGAATTCATCTTCCACGAACCGTTCGGCGCAGCGATTGCCGCCTGCGACACACAATTTTTCGAGCCGGCATGGAAGGCAATTCTATCCAATAAAGGCGTGTTGCCATTGTTGTGGGAGATGCACAAGGGTCATCCGAATCTGCTGGCCGCGCATCTCGATCCGAATCCGCAAAGCGCGGTGCCGAAAGGCTGGGTGCGCAAACCGTACTTTTCCCGTGAAGGCGCGAACATCGAGCTGCAAACCGCTGAAGGAATAATCGTCAAAGAGGACGGCCCCTACACCGATGCGCCATTTATCCTGCAGGAATTTGCGCCGTTGCCGAAGTTTGGCGACAGCTACACGCTGATCGGTTCGTGGGTGATCGGTGATGAGGCGGCGGGAATTGGCGTGCGTGAGGACAACAGCCTGATCACAAAAGACTCCAGTCGCTTCCTGCCCCACCTGATCCTCGACTAGAACACCAGTCCCCATGTGGGAGCGAGCCTGCTTGCGAAAGCGTCAGGTCAGTCAATGCAAAGGGTGACTGACAGGTCGCTCCCACAGTAGATCGAAGGCAACCTTGAATTTGCGGCACAAAAAAGGCCCGTCGCGTAACACGACAGGCCTTTTCATTTACAGCGGATGCAGCGGCAAATCAGAACGGAATATCGTCATCGAAGCTGTCGAAATCCGGAGCCGGTTGCGGTGCGGCCTGCTGTGGCGCTGGCGGCGCCGAACGCTGCTGCGGTGCCGACTGCTGCGGGCGTGGAGCCTGCTGACGTGGCGCCTGCTGCTGGTAGTTGTTGCCGCCGCCTTGCTGGTCGCCCTGTTGTGGACGGCCGCCGAGCAGTTGCATGGTGCCTTGCATGTCGACCACGATTTCAGTGGTGTAACGCTTGATACCGTCTTTTTCCCATTCACGGGTCTGCAGCTTGCCTTCGATGTACACCTGCGAACCCTTGCGCAGGTATTCGCCGGCGATTTCGGCAACCTTGCCGAACATCGACACTCGGTGCCATTCGGTCTTCTCGACCTTCTGACCGGTTTGCTTGTCGGTCCATTGTTCGCTGGTGGCCAGACTCAGGTTGGTCACGGCGTTACCGTTCGGCAGGTAGCGAACTTCGGGATCCTGGCCGCAAGTGCCGACCAATATGACTTTGTTAACCCCACGGGCCATAACGTTCTCCTAGGCTTAGCACGCAGCCCCGGCCGGGTTGTTCACCAGGCGTTCGAGGGTGTCGCGATCCACTAATTCTTTGTCCAGTTTGATGTAAACAGCCGCCTCGTCAGCGACTATCACTGCATCCGTTACCCCTACGAGGGCCTTGAGACGCTCGACCAGACCCGCTTCGCGGATCGCTTCGGGCGACAACGGCAAGCGCAGGCTCGTCACGTAGGGAGGTTCGCGCATGGTAACAGCAAAGGCCAGCCAAAGTGCAGCCAGCCCGGCACATCCAAGGAACACAACCGACAGACCGCCATGCTGAAACAGCCAGCCGCCGAGTATCCCGCCGAGTGCCGATCCGAGGAACTGGCTGGTGGAGTACACGCCCATGGCCGTGCCCTTGCCACCTGCCGGTGAAACCTTGCTGATCAGCGACGGCAACGATGCCTCCAGCAGATTGAACGCGGTGAAGAACACCACCGTGCCGATCACCAGAGCGCGCAGGCTGTCGCCGAACTGCCAGAAGAATAGTTCAGTCAGCATGAGTGTCATGACGGCGCCGAGCAAAACTCGTTTCATTTTGCGTCGCTTCTCGCCATAGATGATGAAAGGGATCATGGCGAAGAAGGAAATCACCAGCGCGGTCAGATACACCCACCAGTGCTGTTCCTTGGGCAAACCGGCTTTTTCCACCAGCGCCAACGGCAAGGCGACGAAGCTCGACATCAACATGGCATGTAACACAAAGATGCCCAGGTCGAGGCGCAGCAGGTCCGGATGCTTGAGCGTCGGCAGCAATGCCTGCCGCGCCACCCCGGATTCACGATGCTGCAGCGGCCCGGTGGAACGCGGCACCATGAACATGATGATCAGAATGCCGATCAGCGCCATGCCGCCAGTGGCAAGGAACAACCCCGACAGCCCGAACGCACGGGTCAGCAACGGCCCGACCACCATCGCCACGGCGAACGACAGGCCGATGGTCATGCCGATCATCGCCATGGCTTTGGTGCGGTGTTGTTCGCGGGTCAGGTCGGACAGCAGCGCCATCACCGCCGCGGAAATCGCCCCGGCGCCTTGCAGGATCCGCCCGGCGATCACGCCCCAGATCGAATCGGCCTGCGAGGCCAGGACACTGCCGAGGGCGAAGACGATCAGCCCCAGATAAATCACCGGACGGCGGCCGATGCGGTCGGAAATGATCCCGAACGGAATCTGGAAAATCGCCTGGGTCAGGCCGTAAGCGCCGATCGCCAGGCCGATCAGCGCCGGGGTCGCGCCCGCCAGATCCATGCCATAGGTCGCCAGTACCGGCAACACCATGAACATGCCCAGCATACGGAAGGCGAACACCAGGGCCAGACCGCTCGCCGCGCGGGTCTCGCTGCCACTCATGCGTTCGCTGTGGGGATCGTGCATGGAAAAACCTCGTGTGAACCGGCGGCGATTCTACCAGTCCCATCGGAAGACGGGGTATATCGCGACGCTATGACGCGTATAGATGAAACTCTCTTCATGAACGGTGAAACGCCCTTCGTTTGATAGTGTGCATCCATCCAGTATTTGCCCGTATACTCCTACGTTTTCGACGCCCGCCGAGCGAGGCCACTTTGGACAAGATCCTGATACGTGGGGCCCGTACCCACAACCTGAAGAACATCGACCTGACCCTGCCACGGGACAAACTGATTGTCATCACCGGCCTGTCCGGATCCGGCAAGTCGTCCCTGGCATTCGACACGCTGTATGCCGAAGGTCAGCGCCGCTATGTCGAATCGCTGTCGGCCTACGCCCGCCAGTTCCTGTCGATGATGGAAAAACCCGACGTCGACACCATCGAAGGCCTGTCGCCGGCGATCTCCATCGAACAGAAGTCGACCTCGCACAACCCGCGTTCCACGGTCGGCACCATCACCGAAATCTATGACTACCTGCGCTTGCTTTACGCTCGCGTGGGTACGCCGCGTTGCCCGGATCACGACATTCCACTGGAGGCGCAGACCGTCAGCCAGATGGTCGACCTGGTACTGGCCCAGCCGGAAGGCAGCAAGCTGATGCTGCTGGCGCCGGTGATCCGTGAGCGCAAAGGCGAACACCTGTCGGTCTTCGAAGAACTGCGCGCGCAGGGCTTTGTCCGCGCTCGGGTCAATGGGCGCATCTGCGAGCTCGACGAACTGCCGAAACTGGATAAACAGAAGAAGCACTCGATCGATGTGATCGTCGACCGCTTCAAGGTCCGCGCCGACCTGCAGCAGCGCCTGGCCGAGTCGTTCGAAACCGCGTTGAAGCTGGCCGACGGCATTGCCCTGGTGGCACCGATGGATGACGAGCCCGGCGAAGAAATGATCTTCTCCGCGCGCTTCGCCTGCCCGATCTGCGGCCACGCGATCAGCGAGCTGGAACCCAAGCTGTTTTCCTTCAACAACCCGGCCGGCGCCTGCCCGACGTGTGATGGCCTGGGGGTAAAGCAGTTCTTCGATATCAAGCGCCTGGTCAACGGTGAGCTGACCCTGGCCGAGGGTGCCATCCGCGGCTGGGACCGGCGTAACGTCTATTACTTCCAGATGCTCGGCTCGCTGGCTTCGCACTACAAATTCAGCCTCGACAAGCCCTTCAACGAACTGACCGCCGAGCAGCAGAAAAACATCCTGCACGGCAGCGGTTCGCAGAATGTTGACTTCAAATACCTCAACGACCGCGGCGATATCGTCAAGCGTTCGCACCCGTTCGAAGGCATCGTGCCGAACCTCGAGCGCCGCTACCGCGAGACCGAGTCGGCAAGCGTACGCGAAGAGCTGGCCAAGTTCCTCAGCCACCAGGCCTGCCCGGATTGCCGCGGCACGCGCCTGCGTCGCGAAGCGCGGCATGTATGGGTCGGCGAAAAAACCCTGCCGGCCGTGACCAACCTGCCGATCGGCGATGCCTGCGAGTACTTCGCCGATCTGAAGATGACCGGCCGCCGCGGTGAGATCGCCGACAAGATCCTCAAGGAGATTCGCGAGCGTCTGCAGTTTCTGGTTAACGTGGGGCTCGATTACCTGTCGCTGGATCGCAGCGCCGACACTCTGTCCGGTGGCGAGGCGCAGCGCATTCGTCTGGCCAGCCAGATCGGTGCGGGTCTTGTGGGCGTCTTGTACATCCTTGATGAACCGTCCATTGGCCTGCATCAGCGCGATAACGACCGATTGCTCGGCACGCTCAAGCATCTGCGTGATATCGGCAACACGGTGATTGTGGTCGAGCACGACGAGGACGCGATTCGTCTGGCCGACTATGTCGTGGATATCGGCCCGGGCGCCGGCGTACATGGTGGTCAGATCGTTGCCGAAGGCACGCCGGACGAAGTCATGGCGCACCCGGATTCCCTGACCGGTAAATACCTGTCGGGCCGGGTGAAGATCGAAGTGCCGGCCAAGCGCACGCCGCGCAACAAGAAGCTCAACCTGTCGCTCAGAGGCGCGCGCGGCAACAACCTGCGCAACGTCGATCTGGACATTCCGATCGGCCTGCTGACGTGCGTAACCGGCGTGTCCGGCTCGGGCAAGTCGACGCTGATCAACAACACGCTGTTTCCGCTGAGTGCCACCGCGCTCAACGGTGCGACCACGCTGGAAGCGGCCGCACATGACAGCATCAAAGGCCTGGAGCATCTGGACAAGGTTGTCGACATCGACCAGAGCCCGATCGGCCGCACACCGCGCTCCAACCCGGCGACGTATACCGGGCTGTTCACGCCGATACGCGAACTGTTCGCCGGCGTGCCGGAGTCGCGTTCGCGCGGTTACGGGCCGGGGCGGTTCTCGTTCAACGTCAAGGGCGGTCGTTGCGAGGCCTGCCAGGGCGATGGCCTGATCAAGGTGGAGATGCACTTCCTGCCTGACATCTATGTGCCGTGCGACGTGTGCAAGAGCAAGCGCTATAACCGCGAAACCCTTGAGATCAAATACAAGGGCAAGAGCATTCACGAGACCCTCGAGATGACCATCGAGGAAGCCCGCGAATTCTTCGACGCGGTGCCGGCGTTGGCGCGCAAGCTGCAAACGCTGATGGATGTCGGCCTGTCGTACATCAAGCTCGGGCAGTCGGCGACCACGCTATCGGGCGGTGAAGCGCAGCGGGTCAAGTTGTCTCGCGAGCTGTCCAAGCGTGATACCGGCAAAACCCTGTATATCCTTGATGAGCCGACCACCGGTTTGCACTTCGCGGATATCCAGCAATTGCTCGACGTACTGCATCGCCTGCGCGATCACGGCAACACCGTGGTGGTGATCGAACACAACCTCGATGTCATCAAGACTGCCGACTGGCTGGTCGACCTCGGACCGGAAGGCGGCTCCAAGGGCGGGCAGATCATTGCCACCGGTACGCCGGAGGAAGTGGCCGAGATGAAGCAATCTCATACTGGCCATTACCTCAAGCCTCTACTGATCCGTGATCGGGCGTAAACGCCAGACATGAAAAAGCCCCTGTCACCGTTGAAGTGACAGGGGCTTTTTTATATCGGTTGCGATCAGGACGCGTGGGATTGCAGGTAGTTCTCGAGACCGATGAGCTTGATCAGCCCCAACTGCTTTTCCAGCCAGTAGGTGTGATCTTCTTCGGTGTCGTTGAGCTGAACCCGCAGGATTTCACGGCTGACGTAATCCTTGTGTTGCTCGCACAGCTCGATGCCTTTGCACAGGGCAGCGCGAACTTTGTACTCAAGGCGCAGGTCGGCTTCAAGCATGGTCGGCACCGTCGTGCCCACATCCAGATCATCCGGACGCATGCGCGGCGTACCTTCGAGCATCAGAATCCGCCGCATCAACGCGTCGGCGTGGCCTGCTTCTTCTTCCATCTCGTGGTTGATTCGCTCGTAGAGCTTGGTGAACCCCCAGTCCTCATACATCCGCGAATGAACAAAATATTGGTCACGCGCGGCCAGTTCGCCGGTCAGCAACGTGTTGAGGTAATCGATTACGTCTGGGTGGCCTTGCATCGCCCTACATCTCCCTGCTTGAAAGTCTGTAGTTTGAACCAACCTGACCATAAGGTCACCCGCTGAGCGCAAGAAAAGCGAAGAATATCCGAGAAAAGCAGCTTAAATAACGCAAAAACCGCCCAAATGAGGGCGGTTCTGCTTCTCGTTTAGACTTCGTTAAGCTGTACGTTCAGCAGCTTTGCGATTGCTTCTCCATACGCCGGATCGGCTTTGTAGAAATGCTGCAACTGGCGGTCTACGACATCACTCGAAACCCCGGCCATTGCACCGGCGATGTTGCTGACCAGCAGCGCTTTCTGCTCTTCACTCATCAAGCGGTACAGTGCACCGGCGTGGCTGTAGTAATCGGTATCTTCGCGATGATCGTAGCGATCTGCCGCGCCGCTCAAGGCCAGTGCAGGCTCGGCATAGTGCGGGGCTTGCTTAGGTGATTCGATGTAGCTGTTCGGCTCATAGTTAGGCGCCGCACCACCGTTGCTGCCGAAAGCCATCGAGCCGTCACGCTGATAGGTATTAACCGGACTGCGTGGGGCGTTCACCGGCAGTTGCTGGTGATTGGTGCCGACGCGGTAGCGGTGGGCGTCGGCGTAAGCGAACACACGACCTTGCAGCATGCGATCTGGCGACAGGCCAACACCGGGCACCATGTTGCTCGGACCGAACGCGGCCTGCTCGACTTCGGCAAAATAGTTGAGCGGGTTGCGGTTCAACTCCAGCTCACCGACTTCGATCAGTGGGAATTCCTTCTGCGACCAGGTTTTTGTTACGTCGAACGGGTTCTCGTAATGCGCGGCCGCTTGGGCTTCGGTCATGATCTGGATGCACACGCGCCATTTAGGGAAATCACCGCGCTCGATCGCTTCAAACAGGTCGCGCTGGGCGTAGTCCGGATCGGTGCCGGCCAAGCGTGCAGCATCGGCTGGCGCAAGGTTCTTGATGCCCTGCTGGGTCTTGTAATGCCACTTCACCCAGTGACGCTCGCCCTTGGCGTTGATCAGGCTATAAGTGTGGCTACCGAAGCCGTGCATGTGGCGGTAGCCGTCAGGAATGCCGCGATCGGAGAACAGAATTGTTACCTGGTGCAGTGCCTCAGGCGAATGCGACCAGAAATCCCACATCATCTGCGCGCTTTTCAGATTGCTCTGCGGCAGGCGTTTTTGCGTGTGGATAAAGTCAGGGAATTTCAGTGGGTCGCGAATGAAAAACACCGGCGTGTTGTTGCCGACGATGTCCCAGTTACCTTCTTCGGTGTAGAACTTCAGTGCGAAACCGCGCGGATCACGCTCGGTGTCGGCTGAACCGCGTTCGCCACCCACAGTGGAGAAGCGCAGGAACGTCGGGGTTTGCTTGCCGACCGCTTCGAACAGTTTGGCGCTGGTGTAGTTGGTGATATCACGAGTGACGGTGAAGGTGCCGTAGGCACCCGAGCCTTTTGCGTGTACGCGGCGCTCAGGAATGTTTTCACGGTTGAAGTGGGCAAGCTTCTCGATCAGATGAAAATCGTCGAGCAGCAACGGACCGCGCGGGCCGGCGGAGCGAGAATTCTGGTTGTCGGCGACAGGTGCGCCACTGGCGGTTGTAAGCGTCTTGGTCTGGCTCATGCGGTCTTCTTCCTCTGTCAGTCTTGAACTGCCGGCTAATGGCTTGGTGGGGAGTATTGATCATCGCTGCGACAGCCACAAATTTATTAACTTGTAGAAGTCGATAGATAATTACTAATTATGTTCCACCGCACATACTGGCATTACGACTGTGTCAGAAACTTGTACGAACCGCGCATTTCTAGCGGGCACAAAAAACCGGGCACTAGGCCCGGTTCTTTGTTTCAGACTGACGTCTTACTCGGCGGATACAGCTTCGCCGGCAGTAGCACGATCAACCAACTCGACGTACGCCATAGGCGCGTTGTCGCCAGCGCGGAAACCGCACTTGAGGATGCGCAGGTAGCCACCCTCACGGGTAGCGTAACGCTTGCCCAGGTCGTTGAAGAGCTTACCAACGATAGCTTTCGAACGAGTACGGTCGAAAGCCAGACGGCGGTTAGCCAGGCTGTCTGTCTTGGCCAGAGTGATCAGCGGCTCGGCAACGCGGCGCAGTTCTTTGGCTTTTGGCAGAGTAGTTTTGATCAGCTCGTGCTCGAACAGCGACACCGCCATGTTTTGGAACATGGCCTTGCGGTGCGAGCTGGTGCGGCTCAGGTGACGACCACTTTTACGATGACGCATGGTTCATTCCTTACCAAACACTACGTTCGGTGATTACGACGATCAGGCAGTCGCCTTGTCGTCCTTCTTAAGACTTGCAGGCGGCCAGTTGTCGAGGCGCATGCCGAGGGACAGACCGCGGGAGGCCAGAACGTCCTTGATTTCAGTCAAGGATTTCTTGCCAAGGTTCGGAGTCTTCAACAGCTCTACTTCGGTACGCTGAATCAGGTCGCCGATGTAGTAGATGTTTTCCGCCTTAAGGCAGTTAGCCGAACGTACAGTCAGTTCCAGATCGTCAACCGGGCGAAGCAGGATCGGATCGATCTCGTCTTCCTGCTCGACAACCACTGGCTCACTGTCACCCTTGAGGTCGACGAACGCAGCCAACTGCTGTTGCAGAATGGTTGCAGCGCGGCGAATAGCCTCTTCAGGATCCAGAGTACCGTTGGTTTCCAGATCAATAACCAGCTTGTCCAGGTTGGTACGCTGTTCGACACGGGCGTTTTCCACCACGTAAGCGATACGGCGAACCGGGCTGAACGAAGAATCGAGCTGCAAGCGACCGATGCTGCGGCTTTCGTCTTCATCGCTCTGACGCGAGTCGGCTGGTTCATAACCACGACCACGAGCTACGGTGAGCTTCATGTTCAGGGCGCCGTTAGACGCCAGGTTAGCGATTACGTGATCGGGATTAACGATCTCGACATCATGATCCAGCTGAATATCGGCAGCGGTAACCACCCCCGAACCCTTCTTCGACAAGGTCAGCGTAACTTCGTCACGACCGTGCAGCTTGATGGCCAGACCTTTAAGGTTCAACAGGATTTCAATTACGTCTTCCTGTACACCTTCGATGGCGCTGTACTCGTGGAGCACACCGTCAATCTCGGCCTCGACTACTGCGCAGCCGGGCATTGAGGACAACAGGATGCGGCGCAGCGCGTTGCCCAGGGTGTGGCCAAAACCACGCTCGAGAGGCTCGAGAGTGATCTTGGCGCGGGTTGGACTGACAACCTGCACATCAATGTGGCGGGGTGTCAGGAACTCATTTACCGAAATCTGCATGGATGCACCTATTTTCTAGCCCTTACTTGGAGTAGAGCTCGACAATCAGGCTTTCGTTGATGTCGGCGGACAGATCACTGCGAGCAGGAACGTTCTTGAAAACGCCCGACTTCTTCTCAGTGTCTACTTCTACCCATTCTACGCGGCCACGTTGGGCACACAGATCGAGAGCTTGGACAATGCGAAGCTGGTTTTTTGCTTTCTCGCGAACTGCAACCACGTCACCAGCACGAACCTGATACGACGGAACGTTTACGGTCTGACCGTTAACGCTGATCGACTTGTGCGATACGAGCTGACGGGATTCGGCACGAGTCGAACCAAAGCCCATACGGTATACGACGTTGTCCAGACGGCATTCGAGCAGTTGCAGCAGGTTTTCACCGGTTGCACCTTTCTTGCCAGCAGCTTCTTTGTAGTAGCCGCTGAACTGACGCTCGAGAACGCCGTAGATACGACGGACCTTCTGCTTTTCACGCAGTTGGGTGCCGTAGTCGGACTGGCGACCGCGGCGCTGGCCGTGGATACCAGGTGCTGCTTCAATGTTGCACTTCGATTCGATCGCGCGCACGCCGCTCTTCAGGAAGAGATCGGTGCCTTCGCGACGAGCGAGTTTGCATTTTGGACCAATGTAACGAGCCATTCTTTACAATCTCCTGGATTACACGCGGCGCTTCTTCGGCGGACGGCACCCGTTGTGCGGGATTGGCGTCACGTCGGTGATGCTGGCGATCTTGTAGCCACAGCCGTTCAAAGCGCGGACTGCGGATTCACGACCTGGACCTGGACCCTTGACGTTGACGTCGAGGTTTTTCAGGCCGTATTCCAGCGCAGCTTGACCAGCACGTTCAGCAGCTACTTGAGCAGCGAACGGGGTGGACTTGCGGGAACCGCGGAAACCCGAACCACCGGAGGTAGCCCAGGAAAGAGCGTTACCTTGACGGTCGGTAATGGTCACGATGGTGTTGTTAAAAGATGCATGGATGTGGGCGATGCCATCAACCACTGTCTTTTTAACTTTTTTACGAGGACGAGCAGCAGGTTTTGCCATGATTAAATTCCTGTCGATTCGCTGGGGCGATTACTTGCGGATCGGCTTACGCGGACCTTTACGGGTACGCGCGTTGGTCTTGGTACGCTGACCGCGTACTGGCAGACCACGACGATGACGCAGACCGCGATAGCAACCGAGGTCCATCAAGCGCTTGATTTTCATGTTGATTTCGCGACGCAGGTCACCTTCAGTGGTGAACTTCGCCACTTCGCCACGCAGCTGTTCAATTTGCTCGTCGCTCAGATCTTTGATCTTTGCTGCTGGGTTTACCCCAGTCACTGCACAGATCTTCTGCGCAGTAGTGCGACCAACACCATAGATGTAGGTCAGCGAGATAACAGTATGCTTGTTATCTGGAATGTTAACGCCTGCAATACGGGCCATTCAGTGGGACTCCAATTGACAGCTACCTACGCCCCGGAAGCCAAGAAATAGGGCGCGAGATAATATCGCTGTAATAACAAATAATCAACCCGGTAGCGCACTAGCTACCGGGCTTGAAGCACAATCACACTCAGCCTTGGCGCTGTTTGTGACGCGGTTCCGCGCTGCAAATTACTCGAACAACACCTTCGCGGCGAATAATCTTGCAGTTACGGCACAGCTTTTTCACCGATGCACGAACTTTCATCACCAACTCCTCGAACCTTATGGGTACTCAGCGCAACATGCCGCTGCCGTAACCCTTCAGGTTGGCTTTCTTCATCAGGGATTCGTACTGGTGCGAAACGAGGTGCGATTGTACTTGGGACATGAAGTCCATCACAACCACGACCACGATCAGCAACGAGGTCCCGCCAAGGTAGAACGGTACGTTTGCCGCAACCACCAGAAACTGGGGCAACAGACACACGGCCGTCATGTAAAGAGCACCGAACAGGGTCAAACGAGTCAGAACGCCATCAATGTAGCGCGCAGACTGCTCACCTGGACGAATGCCCGGAATAAAGGCACCGGACTTCTTCAGGTTTTCCGCTACGTCTTTCGGATTGAACATCAACGCCGTATAGAAGAAGCAGAAGAAAATAATCCCTGCACTAAACAGCAGAATATTCAACGGCTGACCAGGAGCGATCGACTGCGAGATGTCCTGCAACCAGCCCATACCTTCAGACTGACCAAACCAGGCACCCAGCGAAGCCGGGAACAGCAAAATGCTGCTCGCGAAAATAGCCGGAATAACACCGGCCATGTTCACTTTCAGCGGCAAGTGGCTGGTCTGCGCAGCAAAAACCTTGCGGCCCTGCTGACGCTTGGCGTAGTGAACAGCAATACGACGCTGACCACGCTCAATGAACACCACAAAACCGATAATCGCTACTGCCAGCAAACCGATGGCAACCAGGGCGAAGATGTTGATATCACCCTGACGCGCAGACTCGAAAGACTGCCCGATTGCTCTCGGAAGACCGGCGACGATACCCGAAAAAATCAACATCGAGATACCGTTGCCAACACCACGCTCAGTAATCTGCTCACCCAGCCACATCATGAACATCGCACCAGCCACAAATGTGGTTACCGCGACGAAATGGAAGCCTAAGTCACCAGTGAACGCCACGCCCTGCCCCGCCAGACCAATGGACATGCCAATGGCCTGAACGAGAGCGAGAGCGACGGTGAGGTAGCGGGTGTACTGGCTGATCTTGCGACGGCCAGCTTCACCTTCCTTCTTCAACTGCTCCAGCTGTGGGCTGACGGCGGTCATCAACTGCATGATAATCGATGCCGAAATATACGGCATGATCCCCAGTGCAAAGATGCTCATCCGTTCCAGCGCACCGCCGGAGAACATGTTGAACAAGCTAAGAATGGTCCCCTCATTCTGTCGAAACAGGTCTGCGAGTCGGTCCGGGTTGATACCTGGAACCGGGATGTGTGCGCCTATTCGGTAGACGATAATCGCCAGGAACAGAAAACGCAGACGAGCCCAGAGTTCAGACATACCGCCTTTGCCGAGCGCAGAGAGAGCACCTTGCTTAGCCATTTATTCCTCGAACTTGCCGCCAGCTGCTTCGATAGCCGCACGCGCACCTTTGGTGGCGCCGATTCCCTTGCCGATAGTGACAGCGCGAGCCACTTCACCGGACAGCATGATTTTCACACGCTGTACGTTGACGTTGATCACGTTGGCATCTTTCAGGGACTGCACAGTAACGATGTCGCCTTCCACTTTGGCCAGCTCGGACAGACGCACTTCTGCGCGATCCATGGCTTTCAGGGAAACGAAACCGAACTTAGGCAGGCGACGATGCAGCGGCTGTTGACCGCCTTCAAAGCCTGGAGCGATGGTGCCACCGGAGCGGGAGGTCTGACCTTTGTGACCACGGCCACCAGTCTTGCCCAAACCACTACCGATACCACGGCCCGGACGATGCTTTTCGCGACGGGAACCCGGCGCTGGACTCAGATCATTGAGTTTCATCGATTAACCCTCGACACGCAGCATGTAGTAAGCCTTGTTGATCATCCCGCGATTCTCGGGAGTATCCTGGACTTCTACAGTGTGACCGATGCGACGCAGACCCAGACCCTTAACGCACAGTTTGTGGTTAGGGATGCGGCCGGTCATGCTTTTGATCAGCGTAACTTTAACGGTAGCCATGATTACTTGATCTCCTCAACACGCAGGCCACGCTTCGCAGCGATGGACTCAGGAGACTGCATAGCCTTCAGACCCTTGAAAGTGGCGTGAACCACGTTTACCGGGTTGGTCGAGCCGTAGCACTTGGCCAGAACGTTCTGAACGCCAGCAACTTCGAGGACAGCACGCATAGCGCCGCCAGCGATGATACCGGTACCTTCAGAAGCAGGCTGCATGTACACCTTCGAAGCGCCGTGAGCGGACTTCATTGCGTACTGCAGAGTGGTGCCATTCAGGTCAACTTGAATCATGTTGCGGCGAGCAGCTTCCATTGCCTTCTGGATCGCAGCAGGCACTTCACGTGACTTGCCACGGCCGAAGCCAACACGCCCTTTACCATCACCAACCACGGTCAACGCGGTGAAAGTGAAGATACGGCCGCCTTTAACGGTTTTGGCTACGCGGTTAACTTGAACCAGCTTCTCGATGTAGCCTTCGTCGCGCTTTTGGTCGTTATTTGACATAACTTAGAACTCCAGCCCAGCTTCACGAGCAGCATCAGCCAGCGCTTTAACGCGGCCGTGGTACTTGAAGCCAGAGCGGTCGAAAGCCACTTGCGATACGCCAGCGGCCTTAGCACGCGTAGCGACCAGCTGGCCAACCTTTGTGGCCGCGTCGATGTTGCCAGTGGCACCATCACGCAGTTCTTTATCCAAAGTCGAGGCACTTGCCAGGACTTTGTTGCCGTCGGCCGAGATGACCTGGGCGTAGATGTGCTGCGACGAGCGGAACACGCAGAGACGCACGACTTCGAGTTCGTGCATTTTCAGGCGTGCTTTGCGAGCGCGACGCAGTCGAGTAACTTTTTTGTCGGTCATTTGCTATGCCCTACTTCTTCTTGGCTTCTTTACGACGGACGACTTCGTCCGCGTAGCGCACACCTTTGCCTTTGTACGGCTCTGGTGGACGGAAGTCGCGGATCTCAGCGGCCACTTGACCTACCAGCTGCTTGTCGATGCCCTTGATCAGGATATCGGTCTGGCTAGGAGTCTCAGCGGTGATGCCTTGCGGCAGTTCGTAATCCACTGGGTGCGAGAAGCCAAGAGCCAGGTTCAGAACCTGACCTTTTGCTTGCGCCTTGTAACCAACACCGACCAGCTGGAGCTTGCGCTCGAAGCCTTGGCTTACGCCCTGGACCATGTTGTTTACCAACGCACGCGTGGTACCGGCCATTGCGCGAGTTTGTTGATCGCCATTGCGAGCAGCGAAACGCAGCTCACCAGCTTCTTCAACGATCTCAACGGACGAATGGATGTTCAGTTCAAGAGTACCCTTGGCACCCTTCACCGAAAGCTGTTGGCCTGCGAATTTGACTTCGACACCGGCTGGCAGCTTAACGGGGTTCTTAGCGACGCGAGACATGCTTATCCCCCCTTAGAACACAGTGCAAAGAACTTCGCCGCCGACACCGGCAGCGCGCGCAGCACGATCCGTCATCACACCTTTGTTGGTGGAGACGATAGACACGCCAAGACCGCCACGAACTTTCGGCAGATCTTCAACGGACTTGTACTGACGCAGGCCTGGACGACTAACGCGCTTCACTTCTTCGATAACCGGACGGCCTTCGAAGTACTTCAGCGAGATGGACAACGACGGCTTGGCGTCGGTGGTGATCTGAAAATCCGCGATGTAACCTTCGTCCTTCAGGACTTTTGCTACAGCAGCCTTCAACGTGGAAGACGGCATGCTTACGACAGACTTTTCAGCCATCTGGGCATTACGGATTCGAGTTAGCATGTCCGCTAACGGGTCCTGCATACTCATGGGCTAGACGCTCCTAATACAGAAAAATTAGCCTTGCGGCTACTACTTGTCGCCGAGAACTTCCGGGCATGAAAAAACACGGGCTCAGGCGAGCCGGTCATTCTAGACACACCCCAGAAATGAATCAAGCCCCAAAAGGGGCTTGATTCATATTCAAGGCACCGATGGTCAGGTTTTCACAAACCGGACCATCGAGGCTTTGACGACTATTACCAGCTGGCTTTAACCAGACCTGGAACGTCACCACGCATTGCAGCTTCACGCAGCTTGTTACGGCCAAGGCCGAACTTGCGGTAAACGCCGTGCGGACGACCAGTCAGGCGGCAACGGTTACGCATGCGCGAAGCGCTTGCGTCACGTGGTTGCTTCTGCAGAGCTACGGTAGCTTCCCAACGCGCTTCTGGACTTGCGTTCAGATCGACGATGATAGCTTTCAGCGCTGCACGCTTGGTGGCGTACTTGGCAACGGTGAGCTGACGCTTCAGCTCACGGTTTTTCATGCTCTTCTTGGCCATTTTCCTACTCCAATCAGTTGCGGAACGGGAATTTGAAAGCACGCAGCAGCGCGCGACCTTCATCATCGTTCTTGGCAGTGGTGGTCAGGGTAATGTCCAGACCGCGGAGAGCATCGATCTTGTCGTAGTCGATTTCCGGGAAAATGATCTGCTCTTTCACGCCCATGCTGTAGTTACCACGACCATCGAAGGACTTGGCATTCAGGCCGCGGAAGTCGCGAACCCGAGGCAGGGAGATCGACAGCAGACGATCCAGGAACTCGTACATACGCTCACGGCGCAGGGTCACTTTGACGCCGATCGGCCATCCTTCGCGGACTTTGAAGCCTGCGATGGATTTACGAGCGTAGGTCACAACGACTTTCTGGCCGGTGATCTTTTCCAGGTCAGCAACAGCGTGTTCGATGACTTTTTTGTCGCCGATCGCTTCGCCCAGACCCATGTTCAGGGTGATTTTGGTAACGCGCGGAACTTCCATCACGTTCGAAAGCTTAAGTTCTTCCTTAAGTTTCGGAGCGATTTCCTTCCGGTAAATCTCTTTTAGTCGTGCCATGGTCTTCTACCTAGCAGTGTTCAAGCATCAACCGCTTTTTGGGTCGACTTGAAGACACGAATTTTCTTACCGTCTTCTACTTTGAAACCAACGCGGTCAGCCTTGTTGGTTTCGCCGTTGAAGATGGCGACGTTGGAAGCGTGCAGTGGCGCTTCTTTCTCGACGATACCGCCCTGTACGCCCGACATCGGGTTAGGCTTGGTATGACGCTTGACCAGGTTCAGACCACCAACAACCAGACGGTTGTCAGCAAGAACCTTCAGCACCTTACCGCGCTTACCTTTGTCTTTGCCGGCGATCACGATGATCTCGTCGTCACGACGAATCTTTTGCATGTCGGATCTCCTTACAGCACTTCTGGGGCGAGCGAGACGATCTTCATGAACTTCTCAGTACGAAGTTCACGGGTCACTGGCCCAAAGATACGGGTGCCGATCGGCTCTTGCTTGTTGTTCAGAAGAACAGCAGCGTTGCCATCAAAGCGGATAATGGAGCCATCAGCACGACGTACGCCGTGACGAGTGCGGACTACGACAGCAGTCATCACTTGGCCTTTTTTCACCTTACCGCGAGGAATTGCTTCCTTCACGGTAACTTTGATGATGTCACCGATACCAGCGTAACGACGATGGGAGCCACCCAGCACCTTGATGCACATAACGCGGCGAGCGCCGCTGTTATCGGCCACATCGAGCATGGATTGAGTCTGAATCATATAATTTCTCCGACCCCTAGCCCTTAGACTTCCACAGCGCGTTCGAGAACATCAACCAGCGCCCAAGACTTGGTCTTGGCCATCGGACGAGTTTCACGAATAGTGACTTTGTCGCCGATGTGGCACTGATTGGTTTCGTCGTGCGCGTGCAGCTTAGTCGAACGCTTAACGTATTTACCGTAGATCGGGTGCTTAACGCGACGCTCGATCAGAACGGTGATGGTTTTGTCCATCTTGTCGCTGACAACACGGCCAGTCAGCGTACGGACAGTTTTTTCGGCTTCAGCCATGATCACTTACCTGCCTGCTGGTTGAGCACAGTCTTCACGCGAGCGATGTCACGCTTAACTTGCGAGAGCAGATGAGACTGCCCCAACTGGCCAGTTGCTTTCTGCATGCGCAGATTGAACTGGTCGCGCAGCAGGCCGAGCAGTTGCTCGTTCAGCTGCTGTGCGGATTTTTCACGAAGTTCATTCGCTTTCATCACATCACCGTCCGTTTAACAAAGGAGGTGGCGAGCGGCAGCTTTGCAGCAGCCAGGGCGAAAGCCTCACGCGCCAGCTCTTCAGAAACACCCTCGATTTCATACAGGACTTTGCCTGGCTGAATCTGGGCAACCCAGTACTCCACGTTACCCTTACCTTTACCCATACGAACCTCGAGAGGTTTTTTGGAGATCGGCTTGTCCGGGAATACACGGATCCAGATCTTGCCGCCACGTTTTACGTGACGGGTCAGAGCACGACGCGCTGACTCGATCTGACGAGCGGTGAGACGACCACGAGCAACAGACTTCAGCGCGAACTCGCCGAAGCTGACTTTGCTACCGCGCAGTGCCAGACCACGGTTGTGGCCGGTCATCTGCTTGCGGAACTTCGTACGCTTTGGTTGCAACATTTGGCGTACCCCTTACTTAGCAGCTTTTTTACGAGGCGCTGGTGCTTGTGGTTTCAGTTCTTCTTGGCGACCACCAATAACTTCGCCTTTGAAGATCCAAACCTTTACACCGATCACACCGTAGGTGGTGTGAGCTTCGTAGTTGGCATAGTCGATGTCGGCACGCAGGGTGTGCAACGGCACACGACCTTCGCGATACCATTCAGTACGTGCGATTTCAGCACCGCCGAGACGACCGCTCACTTGGATTTTGATGCCTTTGGCACCAATGCGCATGGCATTCTGTACGGCGCGCTTCATAGCGCGACGGAACATTACGCGACGCTCCAGCTGCTGAGCTACGCTCTGCGCAACCAGCATACCGTCGAGCTCCGGCTTGCGGATCTCTTCGATATTGATGTGCACAGGCACACCCATTTGCTTGGTCAGGTCCTGACGCAGTTTCTCAACATCTTCACCTTTCTTCCCGATAACGATACCTGGACGAGCGGTGTGGATGGTGATGCGTGCAGTTTGGGCCGGACGATGGATATCGATACGGCTTACGGACGCGCTTTTTAGTTTGTCTTGGAGATACTCACGCACTTTCAGATCTGCGAACAAGTAGTCCGCATAAGTCCGACCGTCTGCGTACCAGACGGAGGTGTGCTCCTTGACGATTCCCAGGCGAATGCCAATGGGATGTACTTTCTGACCCATCTCTTCGACTCCGTTACTTGTCAGCAACCTTGACAGTGATATGGCAAGACCGCTTGACGATGCGATCAGCACGGCCTTTGGCACGTGGCATGATGCGCTTCAGCGAACGCCCTTCGTTGACGAAAACGGTGCTGACCTTCAGGTCATCAACGTCTGCGCCTTCGTTATGCTCGGCGTTGGCTACGGCCGACTCCAGCACTTTTTTCATGATCTCGGCGGCTTTCTTACTGCTGAAAGCCAACAGGTTGAGCGCTTCGCCCACCTTCTTCCCGCGGATCTGGTCGGCGACCAAGCGGGCTTTCTGGGCGGAGATTCGAGCGCCCGACAACTTAGCGGCTACTTCCATTTCCTTACCCCTTAACGCTTGGCTTTCTTGTCAGCCACGTGCCCGCGATAGTTGCGGGTACCGGCGAACTCGCCCAGTTTGTGGCCGACCATGTCTTCGTTAACGAGAACCGGGACGTGCTGACGACCGTTGTGTACTGCGATGGTCAGACCGACCATTTGTGGCAGGATCATGGAACGACGCGACCAGGTTTTAATTGGTTTGCGATCGTTCTTTTCCGCCGCCACTTCGATCTTCTTCAGTAGGTGAAGATCAATAAAAGGACCTTTTTTCAGAGAACGTGGCACTGTCGTATCCCTCTATTTACTTGCGACGACGGACGATCATTTTGTCGGTACGCTTATTACCACGAGTCTTCGCGCCCTTAGTCGGGAAGCCCCATGGCGATACCGGATGACGACCACCAGAGGTACGACCTTCACCACCACCATGTGGGTGGTCAACCGGGTTCATGGCAACACCACGAACGGTTGGGCGAACGCCACGCCAGCGTTTGGCACCAGCTTTACCCAGCGAACGCAGGCTGTGCTCGGAGTTCGAGACTTCGCCCAGGGTCGCACGGCATTCAGCCAGGACTTTACGCATTTCACCGGAACGCAGACGCAGGGTAACGTACACACCTTCACGAGCGATCAGCTGAGCCGAAGCACCAGCGGAACGAGCGATCTGTGCGCCTTTACCTGGCTTCAATTCGATGCCGTGTACGGTAGAACCGACTGGAATGTTGCGCAGTTGCAGAGCGTTGCCTGGCTTGATTGGAGCCAGAGCGCCTGCGATCAGCTGGTCGCCAGCACTCACGCCTTTAGGGGCGATGATGTAGCGGCGTTCGCCGTCTGCGTAGCACAGCAGTGCGATGTGAGCAGTACGGTTTGGATCGTATTCGATACGCTCGACAGTGGCGACGATGCCATCTTTGTCGTTGCGACGAAAATCGACCATACGGTAATGCTGCTTATGACCACCACCGATGTGACGAGTGGTAATACGGCCATTGTTGTTACGACCACCAGTCTTCGATTTTTTCTCGAGCAGCGGTGCGTGAGGAGCGCCTTTATGCAGCTCCTGGTTGACCACCTTGACCACAAAACGGCGGCCAGGGGAAGTCGGTTTGCATTTAACGATTGCCATGATGCACCCCTTCCTTACTCAGCACTGCTGCTGAAATCGAGATCTTGGCCTGGCTGAAGGGAGATAACTGCCTTCTTCCAGTCATTACGCTTGCCCAGACCGCGAGCAGTGCGCTTGCTCTTACCCAGAACATTCAGGGTAGTGACGCGCTCTACTTTCACGCTGAACAGGCTTTCGACGGCCTTCTTGATTTCCAGCTTGGTTGCGTCAGTAGCAACCTTGAAAACGAACTGGCCTTTCTTGTCTGCCAGAACCGTAGCCTTCTCGGAAACGTGCGGGCCAAGCAGAACTTTAAATACGCGTTCCTGGTTCATCCCAGCAGCTCCTCGAATTTCTTCACGGCCGACACGGTGATCAACACCTTGTCGTATGCGATCAGACTAACTGGATCGGAACCTTGCACATCACGTACATCTACGTGCGGCAGGTTGCGAGCAGCCAGGTACAGGTTCTGATCAACAGCGTCCGACACGATGAGAACATCGGTCAGGCTCATGTTGTTCAGCTTGCCCAGCAGATCTTTGGTTTTCGGAGTTTCAACAGCGAAATCCTGAACCACGACCAGACGATCAGTACGCACCAGCTCAGCAAGGATGGAACGCATTGCTGCGCGATACATCTTCTTGTTCAGCTTCTGGGAGTGATCCTGTGGACGAGCTGCGAAAGTGGTACCGCCGCCACGCCAGATTGGGCTACGGATAGTACCGGCACGAGCACGGCCAGTACCTTTCTGACGCCATGGGCGCTTGCCGCCACCACGAACGTCGGAACGGGTCTTCTGCTGCTTGCTACCTTGACGGCCGCCGGCCATGTAGGCCACGACTGCTTGGTGAACCAGCGTCTCGTTGAATTCGCCGCCAAATGTCAGTTCGGAAACTTCGATCGCTTGAGCGTCATTTACATTTAATTGCATGTCAGCTTCCCCTTAACCGCGAGCCTTGGCTGCTGGACGTACAACCAGGTTGCCGCCAGTAGCGCCAGGAACAGCACCCTTGACCAACAACAGATTGCGTTCAGCGTCCACGCGCACTACTTCCAGGGACTGCACGGTCACGCGCTCAGCGCCCATATGACCGGACATTTTTTTGCCCTTGAATACACGACCAGGAGTCTGGCACTGGCCGATAGAGCCTGGGACGCGGTGGGATACGGAGTTACCGTGGGTGTTATCTTGCCCGCGGAAATTCCAACGCTTGATCGTACCCTGGAAGCCTTTACCCTTGGACTGACCGGTTACATCAACCAGTTGGCCAGCGGCGAAGATTTCAGCGTTGATCAGATCGCCCGCCTGGTACTCGCCTTCTTCAAGACGGAATTCCATGGTGGTGCGACCAGCGGCAACGTTCGCTTTAGCGAAGTGGCCAGCCTGAGCTGCTGTTACACGCGAAGCACGACGCTCGCCGACAGTGACTTGCACTGCACGATAGCCATCGGTCTCTTCAGTTTTGAACTGGGTGACGCGATTCGGCTCGATCTCAATGACCGTGACCGGAATGGAGACACCTTCTTCGGTGAAAATACGGGTCATACCGCATTTACGACCGACTACACCAATAGTCATGTTGTAAACCTCATGAGTGTACGGGGCTTTCACCCGCTATGGCCGCCCATTTCAGAGCGTTACACGACTAAGACCGAGTCTTAGCCGAGGCTGATCTGCACTTCCACACCGGCCGCAAGATCAAGCTTCATAAGAGCATCAACGGTTTTATCCGTTGGCTGGACGATGTCCAGAACGCGCTTATGAGTGCGGATCTCGTACTGGTCACGCGCGTCTTTGTTGACGTGCGGGGAAACCAGAACGGTGAACCGCTCTTTACGGGTAGGCAGTGGAATTGGACCACGCACTTGAGCACCAGTACGTTTCGCGGTTTCCACGATTTCCTGGGTTGATTGGTCGATCAGGCGATGGTCAAAAGCCTTCAACCTGATACGGATTTGCTGATTTTGCATTGGATTTCAGACTCCGGCTGCTATTCCCACCGGGCGCAATACGCCCGTTAAAAGGAGGCGCAATTCTATAGACGCCCCCGATAGGTGTCAACCCAATAAAAAAGCCCCCGCTGAGCGGGGGCTTTTTCAATCCATCAAGCTGACTTTAAAAAAGTCTTACTCGATGATTTTGGCTACGACGCCAGCGCCGACGGTACGACCGCCTTCACGGATAGCGAAACGCAGACCGTCTTCCATCGCGATGGTTTTGATCAGGGTAACAGTCATCTGAATGTTGTCACCTGGCATTACCATTTCAACGCCTTCTGGCAGCTCGCAGTTACCAGTCACGTCAGTAGTACGGAAGTAGAACTGTGGACGGTAGCCTTTGAAGAACGGAGTGTGACGACCGCCTTCTTCCTTGCTCAGAACGTAAACTTCTGCAGTGAACTTGGTGTGCGGCTTGACCGAACCTGGCTTGACCAGAACCTGGCCACGCTCAACGTCGTCACGCTTGGTACCACGCAGCAGAACGCCGCAGTTCTCGCCAGCACGACCTTCGTCGAGCAGCTTGCGGAACATCTCAACACCGGTGCAGGTGGTGGTGGTGGTGTCACGCAGACCAACGATTTCCAGTGCATCCTGAACGCGAACGATACCGCGCTCGATACGACCAGTCACAACAGTACCGCGACCCGAGATCGAGAATACGTCTTCGATTGGCATCAGGAATGGCTTGTCGATCATACGAACTGGTTCTGGGATGTAGGTATCCAGAGTTTCAACCAGCTTACGAACGGCAGTGGTGCCCATTTCGTTGTCGTCTTTGCCTTCCAGCGCCATACGAGCCGAACCGATGATGATCGGAGTGTCGTCACCTGGGAAGTCGTAGGTCGACAGCAGGTCACGAACTTCCATCTCAACCAGTTCCAGCAGCTCAGCGTCGTCTACCAGGTCAGCCTTGTTCAGGAAAACCACGATGTACGGAACGCCTACCTGACGGGACAGCAGGATGTGCTCACGGGTTTGTGGCATCGGACCATCAGCGGCCGAGCAAACCAGGATCGCGCCGTCCATCTGGGCAGCACCGGTGATCATGTTCTTCACGTAGTCAGCGTGACCTGGGCAGTCAACGTGAGCGTAGTGACGAATAGTCGAGTTGTACTCAACGTGAGCGGTGTTGATGGTGATACCGCGAGCTTTTTCTTCTGGAGCGCTGTCGATCTTGTCGAATTCAACGACGGCCGAACCGAAAACTTCGGAGCAGACGCGAGTCAGAGCAGCGGTCAGAGTGGTTTTACCGTGGTCAACGTGACCGATGGTGCCAACGTTGACGTGCGGTAGGGAACGATCAAATTTTTCTTTAGCCACGACAATTAACTCCTAGCCTAAAGGGGCTGAATCAGCCTTGTTTTTTGGTTACGGATTCGACGATGTGCGACGGAGCCGTATCGTATTTTTTGAATTCCATAGAGTAGCTTGCGCGACCCTGGGACATGGAGCGAACGTCGGTCGCATAACCGAACATCTCACCCAGTGGAACCTCGGCACGGATAACCTTGCCGGACACTGTGTCTTCCATACCCTGGATCATGCCGCGACGACGGTTAAGGTCGCCCATCACATCACCCATATAGTCTTCAGGCGTAACAACTTCTACAGCCATGATCGGCTCGAGCAACTCACCACCGCCCTTTTGGGCCAGTTGCTTGGTCGCCATGGAAGCAGCCACTTTAAACGCCATCTCGTTCGAGTCGACGTCGTGGTAAGAACCATCGAACACGGTAGCCTTCAGGCCGATCAGCGGATAGCCGGCAACAACGCCGTTCTTCATCTGCTCTTCGATACCCTTCTGGATAGCCGGGATGTATTCCTTAGGAACCACACCACCTACAACTTCGTTCACGAATTGCAGACCTTCCTGACCTTCGTCAGCAGGAGCAAAACGGATCCAGCAGTGACCGAACTGGCCGCGACCACCGGACTGACGAACGAACTTGCCTTCGATTTCACAGTTCTTCGTGATGCGCTCACGATACGAAACCTGAGGCTTGCCGATGTTGGCTTCGACGTTGAACTCACGGCGCATCCGGTCAACCAGGATGTCCAGGTGCAACTCGCCCATGCCGGAGATGATCGTCTGACCAGTCTCTTCATCAGTTTTTACGCGGAAAGACGGGTCTTCCTGAGCAAGTTTGCCCAGAGCGATACCCATTTTTTCCTGGTCGTCCTTGGTCTTGGGCTCTACGGCAACCGAGATAACCGGCTCCGGGAAGTCCATGCGAACCAGGATGATTGGCTTGTCAGCGTTGCAGAGGGTTTCACCAGTGGTGACGTCCTTCATGCCGATCAGGGCCGCGATGTCACCAGCGCGCACTTCCTTGATCTCTTCACGGGCGTTTGCGTGCATTTGCACCATACGACCCACACGCTCTTTCTTGCCCTTGACCGAGTTGATCACGCCGTCGCCGGAGTTCAACACGCCCGAGTAAACGCGGACGAAGGTCAGAGTACCCACGAATGGGTCGGTAGCAATCTTGAACGCCAGAGCAGCAAACGGCTCGTCATCGCTTGCGTGACGCTCCATTTCCTCTTCCTCGTTATCAGGGTTGGAACCCTTGATCGCAGGAATGTCGGTCGGAGCAGGCAGGTAGTCGATAACGGCGTCGAGAACCAGGGGAACACCCTTGTTCTTGAACGAAGAACCGCAAACGGCCAGAACGATTTCGCCGGCGATAGTACGCTGACGCAAAGCAGCCTTGATCTCTTCGATCGACAGCTCTTCGCCTTCCAGGTACTTGTTCATCAGCTCTTCGTTGGCTTCGGCGGCTGCTTCAACCATGTTGTTGCGCCACTCTTCAGCCAGCTCTTGCAGCTCGGCAGGGATGTCCTTGCGAACAGGGACCATACCCTTGTCAGAGTCGTTCCAGTAGACAGCTTGCATGTTGATCAGATCGATCTGACCCTGGAAGTTGTCTTCGGAACCGATAGCCAGCTGAATCGGCACCGGAGTGTGACCCAGACGCTGCTTGATCTGACCGATCACGCGCAGGAAGTTGGCGCCGGCACGGTCCATCTTGTTTACGTAAACAAGACGTGGAACGCCGTATTTGTTGGCTTGACGCCATACGGTTTCCGACTGCGGCTCAACACCCGAGGTACCACAGAATACAACGACAGCGCCGTCGAGTACGCGCAGGGAACGCTCAACTTCAATGGTGAAGTCTACGTGGCCCGGGGTATCGATTACGTTGAAGCGGTGTTCGTGCGGGTACTGCTTCTCGGAACCTTTCCAGAAGGCGGTAATGGCAGCAGAAGTAATGGTAATACCACGCTCCTGCTCCTGAACCATCCAGTCTGTGGTCGCGGCGCCATCATGCACCTCGCCCATTTTGTGACTTTTGCCGGTGTAAAACAGTACGCGCTCGGTGGTGGTGGTTTTACCAGCATCCACGTGAGCGACGATACCGATGTTACGGTAGCGGCTAATCGGAGTAGTACGAGCCATAAAGCCCTCGCAAAATTAGTGAAGCTAAAATTAGAAGCGGTAGTGCGAGAAAGCTTTGTTGGCTTCAGCCATACGGTGCACGTCTTCACGCTTCTTAACAGCAGCACCTTTACCTTCAGCAGCATCCAGCAGTTCGCCAGCCAAACGCAGAGCCATAGACTTCTCGCCACGCTTACGGGCGAAGTCTACCAACCAGCGCATTGCCAGAGCGTTACGACGGGAAGGACGAACCTCGACCGGAACCTGGTAAGTAGCACCACCAACGCGGCGCGACTTCACTTCGACCAGCGGAGCGATGGCGTCGAGTGCTTTTTCGAAGAGTTCCAGGGGATCGGTGCCAGCCTTACGGGCCGCAACGGTTTCCAGGGCACCATAAACGATACGCTCGGCAACGGCTTTCTTGCCGCTTTCCATAACGTGGTTCATGAATTTGGCGAGGATCTGGCTTCCGTATTTCGGATCGTCCAGAATCTCACGCTTTGCTGCTACGCGACGTCTTGGCATGATAAGCCCTCAAGCGGTCTTCAGGTTAGCTCGGGACAGATCCAGAGGATGCGTGCCCGACCTTACTCTTATCGACTCAATAAAATGAAAAACTGCAAAACGGCCGATTACTTCGGACGCTTGGTACCGTACTTCGAACGACCCTGGTTACGGCCTTTAACGCCGGAAGTATCCAAGGAGCCGCGAACGGTGTGGTAACGAACACCTGGCAAGTCTTTTACACGACCGCCGCGGATCAGTACCACGCTGTGCTCTTGCAGGTTGTGACCTTCACCACCGATGTACGAGGAAACCTCGAAACCGTTGGTCAGGCGCACACGGCATACTTTACGCAGTGCCGAGTTAGGTTTTTTCGGCGTGGTGGTGTACACACGGGTGCACACGCCACGACGTTGCGGGCAGTTCTGCAGCGCAGGCACGTCGGATTTCTCGACGATACGCTTACGCGGCTGACGTACCAGCTGGTTGATAGTTGCCATCTACTAGCTCCACTGTTGTCTTGCGACGCTATTGTCTTGCAAGAAAAGCAAAATGGCAGGAACGAATTCCCGCCAAATTTAGGGGATCAAGAGTCTAAAGAGGATCTTGATCCCAGTCAAGGCAAGGCCCCGACCTCCCCGCCCATCGAACCTCGACTAAATGTCTCGATTCGACGAACGGAGCGATCAGGGCCTTACGCTCAATTACCGCAGAACTCAGTTACCGCTCGAGTTCAGTGCTTCGGTCAGTGCAGCTTCCACTTCACTGGCGCTTACGCGCAACGGTTTGTCTGCATCACGGCGACGCTTGCGCTCGCTGTGATAAGCCAGACCGGTACCCGCCGGGATCAGACGACCCACGACGACGTTTTCTTTCAGGCCGCGCAGGTAATCGCGCTTGCCGGTGACTGCCGCTTCGGTCAGTACGCGGGTGGTTTCCTGGAAGGAAGCCGCCGAGATGAACGATTCGGTGGACAACGACGCCTTGGTGATACCCAGCAGAACGCGAGTGAACTTGGAGACAAACTTGTCTTCCGTGCTCAGACGCTCGTTCTCTACCAGAACGTGAGTCAGTTCCATCTGGTCGCCCTTGATGAAGCTGGAGTCGCCGGACTCGGAGATCTCAACTTTACGCAGCATCTGACGCAGGATGGTCTCGATGTGCTTGTCGTTGATCTTCACGCCTTGCAGACGGTAAACGTCCTGGATCTCGTTGACGATGTACTTGGCCAGCGCACTCACACCCAGCAGACGCAGGATGTCGTGTGGATCGCTCGGGCCGTCGGAGATAACTTCGCCGCGGTTGACCTGTTCGCCTTCGAACACGTTCAGGTGACGCCACTTCGGAATCAGCTCTTCGTACGGATCGCTACCGTCGTTCGGGGTAATGACCAGACGGCGCTTGCCCTTGGTCTCTTTACCGAACGCGATGGTGCCGCTGACTTCAGCCAGAATCGACGCTTCTTTCGGACGACGGGCTTCGAACAGGTCGGCAACACGCGGCAGACCACCGGTGATGTCACGGGTCTTCGAAGTTTCTTGCGGGATACGAGCGATAACATCACCGATCGCAATCTTCGCGCCGTCAGCCACACCGACCAGAGCGTTGGCTGGCAGGAAGTACTGAGCGATAACGTCAGTGCCTGGCAGCAACAGATCCTTGCCGTTGTCGTCGACCATCTTCACTGCAGGACGAATTTCTTTGCCCGCAGCTGGACGATCTTTCGCGTCGAGTACTTCAATGTTGGTCATACCGGTCAATTCGTCAGTCTGACGCTTGATCGTGATGCCTTCTTCCATGCCCACGTAGGTCACGGTACCTTTCATTTCGGTAACGATCGGGTGAGTGTGCGGATCCCACTTGGCCACGATTGCGCCAGCGTCGACCTTGTCACCTTCTTTAACCGAAATCACGGCACCGTATGGCAGCTTGTAACGCTCGCGCTCACGACCGAAGTCATCAGCGATTGCCAGCTCACCGGAACGGGACACAGCGACCAGGTGACCATCCACTCGCTCAACGTGCTTCAGGTTGTGCAGACGGACGGTACCGCCATTCTTCACCTGAACGCTGTCGGCTGCGGAAGTACGGCTAGCCGCACCACCGATGTGGAACGTACGCATCGTCAGCTGGGTACCCGGCTCACCGATGGACTGGGCAGCGATAACGCCGACCGCTTCACCGATATTCACCTGGTGACCACGTGCCAGATCACGGCCGTAGCACTTGGCGCAAATGCCATAGCGGGTTTCGCAGCTGATCGGCGAACGCACGATCACTTCGTCGATGCTGTTCAGCTCGATGAACTCGACCCACTTCTCGTCTACCAGAGTGCCGGCAGGAACGATAACGTCCTCGGTACCTGGCTTGAATACGTCACGGGCAATAACACGACCCAATACGCGCTCACCCAACGGCTCTACAACGTCACCGCCTTCAATGTGCGGAGTCATCAGCAGACCGTGCTCGGTGCCGCAATCGATCTCGGTTACTACCAGATCCTGCGCCACGTCTACCAGACGACGAGTCAGGTAACCGGAGTTCGCAGTTTTCAACGCGGTATCCGCCAGACCTTTACGAGCACCGTGAGTCGAGATGAAGTACTGAAGTACGCTCAAACCTTCACGGAAGTTCGCAGTAATCGGCGTTTCAATGATGGAACCGTCCGGCTTGGCCATCAGACCACGCATACCGGCCAGCTGACGAATCTGTGCGGCGGAACCCCGCGCACCCGAGTCGGCCATCATGTACATCGAGTTGAACGACTCTTGATCGACTTCAACGCCGTGACGGTCGATAACCTTCTCTTTCGAGAGGTTGGCCATCATTGCCTTGGAAACTTCGTCGTTCGCTTTCGACCAGAGGTCGATCACTTTGTTGTACTTCTCGCCCTGGGTTACCAGGCCGGAGGCGTACTGGCTCTCGATCTCTTTCACTTCGTCGGTGGCAGCACCGATGATGCGGGCTTTCTCGTCCGGGATAACGAAGTCGTTAACACCGATGGAGACGCCGGAGATGGTCGAGTAAGCGAAACCGGTGTACATCAACTGGTCAGCGAAGATAACGGTCTCTTTCAAACCAACCACGCGGTAGCACTGGTTGATCAGTTTGGAGATCGCCTTTTTCTTCATCGGCAGGTTGACGACGTCGAATGACAGACCTTTTGGCACAACCTGGAACAGCAGCGCACGGCCGACAGTGGTGTCGACGATACGGGTACCGCTCACGCTGTTGCCGTCACGGTCGTTGACGGTTTCGTTGATACGAACCTTGACCTTGGCGTGCAGTGCGGCTTCGCCGGCACGGAACACCCGGTCAACTTCCTGCAGATCCGCGAACACACGACCTTCGCCTTTGGCGTTGATCGCTTCACGGGTCATGTAGTACAGACCCAATACAACGTCCTGCGACGGAACGATGATTGGCTCACCGTTGGCTGGCGACAGAATGTTGTTGGTCGACATCATCAACGCACGCGCTTCGAGCTGGGCTTCCAGCGTCAGCGGTACGTGCACGGCCATTTGGTCGCCGTCGAAGTCGGCGTTGTACGCGGCGCAGACCAGCGGGTGCAGCTGGATAGCCTTACCTTCGATCAGAACCGGTTCAAACGCCTGGATACCCAGACGGTGAAGGGTCGGTGCACGGTTGAGCAGGACCGGGTGTTCGCGAATCACTTCAGCGAGAACGTCCCAAACCTCTGGCAGTTCGCGCTCGACCATTTTCTTGGCCGCTTTGATGGTGGTCGCGAGACCACGCATTTCCAGCTTGCCGAAAATGAACGGCTTGAACAGCTCGAGAGCCATCTTCTTCGGCAGACCGCACTGGTGCAGACGCAGGGTCGGGCCTACGGTAATTACCGAACGACCGGAGTAGTCAACACGCTTACCGAGCAAGTTCTGACGGAAACGACCCTGCTTACCCTTGATCATGTCAGCCAGGGATTTCAGAGGACGCTTGTTCGAACCGGTGATGGCGCGGCCACGACGACCGTTGTCGAGCAGAGCATCGACAGCTTCCTGCAACATACGCTTTTCGTTGCGCACGATGATGTCCGGAGCGGACAGATCCAGCAGGCGCTTCAAACGGTTGTTACGGTTGATCACTCGACGATACAGATCGTTGAGGTCGGAAGTCGCGAAACGACCGCCATCGAGCGGGACCAGTGGACGCAGATCTGGCGGCAGAACCGGCAGAACGGTCAGCACCATCCACTCTGGCAGGTTGCCGGAACCCTGGAAGGCTTCCATCAACTTCAGACGCTTGGACAGTTTCTTGATCTTGGTTTCCGAGTTGGTTTGCGGAATTTCTTCACGCAGACGGCCAATCTCGTGTTCCAGGTCGATAGCGTGCAGCAGTTCACGGACAGCTTCTGCACCCATGCGGGCGTCGAAGTCGTCACCGAACTCTTCCAGCGCTTCGAAGTACTGCTCGTCGTTCAGCAGCTGACCTTTTTCAAGGGTGGTCATGCCTGGATCGATAACGACATAGCTCTCGAAGTAGAGAACGCGTTCGATATCACGCAGGGTCATGTCCATCAGCAAGCCGATACGCGACGGCAGCGATTTCAGGAACCAGATGTGGGCAACCGGCGAAGCCAGTTCGATGTGCGCCATGCGCTCACGACGAACTTTGGCCAGTGCAACTTCAACGCCGCACTTCTCGCAGATCACACCACGGTGCTTCAAGCGCTTGTACTTACCGCACAGGCACTCGTAATCCTTTACCGGGCCAAAGATCTTGGCGCAGAACAGGCCGTCACGCTCAGGTTTGAACGTACGGTAGTTGATGGTTTCCGGCTTTTTAACTTCACCGAACGACCACGAACGGATCATCTCAGGCGATGCCAATCCGATACGGATGGCGTCGAACTCTTCGACTTGACCCTGGTTTTTCAGCAAATTCAGTAGGTCTTTCAAGGCCTTTCCTCCTGGCGGAGCAGAGAGCGGGCAATCCTGCCCCGCTCTCGATTCGCGTCACGTGTTATTCGGTTTCCAGATCGATATCGATGCCGAGGGAACGAATTTCCTTGATCAACACGTTGAAGGACTCGGGCATGCCCGGCTCCATACGGTGATCGCCATCCACGATGTTCTTGTACATCTTGGTACGGCCGTTCACATCGTCCGACTTCACTGTGAGCATTTCTTGCAGAGTGTATGCAGCACCGTATGCTTCCAGTGCCCAGACCTCCATCTCCCCGAAACGCTGACCACCGAACTGCGCCTTACCACCCAACGGCTGCTGGGTGACCAGGCTGTAAGAACCGGTAGAACGCGCGTGCATCTTGTCGTCTACCAAGTGGTTCAGCTTCAGCATGTACATGTAGCCAACGGTAACTGGACGCTCGAACTTGTTGCCGGTACGGCCGTCGGTCAGTTGCATCTGGCCGCTTTCCGGCAGGTCTGCCAGCTTCAGCATGGCCTTGATTTCGCTTTCCTTGGCGCCGTCGAACACTGGAGTGGCCATTGGAACGCCGCCACGCAGGTTCTTCGCCAGATCCAGGATTTCCTGATCGGAGAAGCTGTCCAGATCTTCGTTACGACCGCCGATCTGGTTGTAGATCTCGTCCAGGAAGGTGCGCAGTTCAGCGACTTTACGCTGCTCTTCGACCATCCGGTTGATCTTCTCGCCCAGACCTTTGGCCGCGAGGCCCAGGTGGGTTTCGAGGATCTGACCAACGTTCATACGCGAAGGTACGCCCAGCGGGTTGAGGACCACGTCGACCGGGGTGCCATTGGCATCGTGCGGCATGTCTTCAACCGGCATGATCACGGAGACCACACCTTTGTTACCGTGACGACCGGCCATCTTGTCGCCCGGCTGGATGCGACGACGGATTGCCAGGTAAACCTTGACGATTTTCAGCACGCCTGGAGCCAGGTCATCGCCCTGCTGCAGTTTGCGCTTCTTGTCTTCGAACTTGTCGTCCAGCAGACGGCGACGATCAACGATGTAGGCCTGAGCCTTCTCGAGCTGCTCGTTGAGAGCATCTTCAGCCATGCGCAGTTTGAACCACTGGCCGTGCTCAAGACCGTCGAGTACTTCGTCGGTGATGTCCTGACCTTTCTTCAGACCCGCACCGCCTTCAGCCTTGTGGCCTACCAGAGCGGAACGCAGACGTTCGAAGGTAGCGCCTTCAACAATGCGGAACTCTTCGTTCAGATCCTTGCGGATCTCGTCCAGCTGGGACTTCTCGATCGACAGTGCACGAGCATCACGCTCAACGCCGTCACGGGTGAAGACCTGTACGTCGATGACAGTACCTTTGGTGCCGGTAGGCACGCGCAGGGAGGTGTCTTTAACGTCGCTGGCTTTTTCACCGAAGATCGCACGCAGCAGTTTTTCTTCCGGAGTCAGTTGGGTCTCGCCTTTCGGAGTGACCTTGCCTACCAGGATGTCGCCTGCGCCTACTTCAGCACCTACATAAACGATACCGGCTTCGTCCAGCTTGTTCAGCGCAGCTTCACCCACGTTCGGGATGTCCGCAGTGATTTCCTCTGGGCCAAGCTTGGTGTCACGAGCCACACAGGTCAGTTCCTGAATGTGAATCGTGGTGAAGCGGTCTTCCTGAACCACACGCTCGGACAGGCAGATGGAGTCTTCGAAGTTGAAGCCGTTCCATGCCATGAACGCGATGCGCATGTTCTGACCCAGCGCCAGTTCACCCATGTCGGTGGACGGGCCATCGGCCATGATGTCGCTACGCTGAACGCGATCACCTTTCCGTACCAGCGGACGCTGGTTGATGCAGGTGTTCTGGTTCGAGCGGGTGTATTTGGTCAGGTTGTAGATGTCGACACCAGCTTCGCCGGTTTCAACTTCGTCATCAGCAACACGAACCACGATACGGCTGGCATCAACGGAATCGATCACGCCGCCACGACGAGCCACGACGCAAACGCCGGAGTCACGGGCTACGTTACGCTCCATGCCGGTACCGACCAGCGGCTTGTCGGCGCGCAGGGTTGGTACAGCCTGACGCTGCATGTTCGAACCCATCAACGCACGGTTGGCGTCGTCGTGCTCGAGGAACGGAATCAGCGACGCTGCAACCGAAACTACCTGCTTCGGCGAAACGTCCATCAAGGTGACTTCTTCAGGCGCCTTGACGGTGAATTCGTTCAGGTGACGTACGGCAACCAGTTCGTCGATCAGGACTTTCTGCTCGTTCATGGTCGCCGAAGCCTGCGCGATCACGTGATCGGCTTCTTCAATGGCGGACAGGAACACGATCTCGTCGGTGACCACACCCTCTTTCACCACACGGTACGGGCTTTCCAGGAAGCCGTACTGGTTGGTGCGAGCGTACGCAGCCAGGGAGTTGATCAGACCGATGTTCGGCCCTTCCGGCGTTTCAATCGGGCAGACACGACCGTAGTGAGTCGGGTGTACGTCACGAACTTCAAAGCCGGCGCGCTCACGAGTCAGACCGCCAGGGCCGAGTGCAGACACACGACGCTTGTGGGTGATCTCGGACAGCGGGTTGTTTTGGTCCATGAACTGCGAAAGCTGGCTGGAACCGAAGAACTCTTTCACCGCCGCAGCCACTGGCTTGGCGTTGATCAGGTCTTGTGGCATCAGGCCTTCGCTTTCAGCCATCGACAGACGCTCTTTAACCGCACGCTCTACACGTACCAGGCCAACGCGGAACTGGTTCTCGGCCATTTCGCCTACGCAGCGAACACGACGGTTACCCAGGTGGTCGATGTCATCGACGATGCCTTTACCGTTGCGGATGTCGACCAGAGTCTTCAGTACCGCGACGATGTCTTCCTTGCACAGCACGCCCGAACCTTCGATCTCGGTACGACCGATACGACGGTTGAACTTCATCCGGCCGACCGCAGACAAGTCGTAGCGCTCAGGGCTGAAGAACAGGTTGTTGAACAGGGTCTCGGCAGCGTCTTTGGTTGGCGGCTCGCCTGGACGCATCATGCGATAGATCTCGACCAGCGCTTCCAATTGGTTGCTGGTGGAGTCGATCTTCAGTGTGTCGGAGACGAACGGACCGCAGTCGATATCGTTGGTGTACAGAGTCTCGATGCGTACAACGCCGGCCTTGGCAATTTTTGCCAGGACTTCGGTGTTCAGTTCGGTGTTGCACTCAGCCAGGATTTCGCCGGTAGCCGGGTGCACGATGACCTTGGCGGTAGTGCGACCCAGGACGTAGTCCAGAGGCACTTCCAGCGTCTTGATGCCGGCTTTTTCGATCTGGTTGATGTGGCGCGCGGTAATACGGCGGCCTGCTTCAACAATGACCTTGCCTTTGTCGTCCTGGATGTCCAGAACTGCGATTTCACCACGCAGGCGCGACGGCACCAGTTCCAGGCTGAGGGTTTCGCCGCTCAGGTGGAACACGTTGGTGGTGTAGAACGCGTCGAGCACTTCTTCAGTGGTATAGCCGAGCGCGCGCAGCAGCACGGAGGCCGGCAGCTTGCGACGACGGTCGATACGCACGAACACGCAATCTTTCGGGTCGAACTCGAAGTCCAGCCACGAACCGCGGTAAGGAATGATGCGCGCGGAGTACAGCAGTTTGCCGGAGCTATGCGTCTTGCCGCGGTCGTGGTCGAAGAACACGCCCGGGGAACGGTGCAGCTGGGAAACGATTACACGCTCGGTACCGTTGATTACGAAGGTACCGTTCTCAGTCATCAGGGGGATTTCACCCATGTAGACTTCTTGCTCTTTGATGTCCTTGATCGCTTTGTTCGACGATTCTTTGTCGAAAATGATCAGGCGCACTTTTACCCGCAAAGGTACGGCGAAAGTTACACCGCGCAATACGCATTCTTTGACATCAAATGCCGGTTCGCCCAGACGATAACCGACGTACTCCAGCGCAGCATTGCCGGAGTAGCTGATGATCGGGAAAACGGATTTGAAGGCCGCATGCAGGCCCACGTCGCGGAACTGATCTTTAGTCGCTCCCGCTTGCAAGAATTCACGATACGAATCCAGCTGGATGGCCAGGAGGTAAGGCACATCCATGACGTCCGGCAACTTGCTAAAGTCCTTGCGGATACGTTTTTTCTCAGTATATGAGTAAGCCATCAGCGTTCCCCAGCTTGGTCACCTGCTTGTTTGGCCCCTCCCGACGGGAGCAGCCAGAAAATCGTGCAAACCCCATGGTTTGCGCCACCGCATCGGGTGGTTACAGCGCCTTTATCAGCACCGACCCAGTCGGCTGCCAATAACGGAAAAAGGCCGGTGGCAAGAGCCACCAGCCATCAGCCTGTCGCTTGACGCTCGGGCTGGAGGAGCAAAGTCGATGCTTACTTCAGCTCGACTTTAGCGCCTGCTTCTTCCAGCTTCTTCTTGGCGTCTTCAGCCGCTTCTTTCGAAACGCCTTCAGCTACAACCTGAGGAGCGCCGTCTACTTTCTCTTTGGCTTCTTTCAGGCCCAGACCAGTCAGTTCACGAACTGCCTTGATCACGTTAACCTTCTTCTCGCCAGCTTCCAGCAGCACAACGTTGAACTCGGTTTGCTCTTCAACAGCAGCAGCAGCTACAGCTGGGCCAGCCGAAGCGGCAGCAGCGGTAACACCGAAGGTTTCTTCCATCGCTTTGATCAGCTCAACGATTTCCACTACGGATTTCTGGCCGATTGCTTCGATGATTTGTTCGTTAGTCAGAGACATGACTCAATTCCTGAATTGGGGGACGGCCTACGCGACCATCGAAATAAACAAAAAACGCGAGAAGTTGACGAGCCTTAGGCTGCGGCAGCTTCTTTCTGGTCGCGAATTGCCGCCAGAGTACGAGCCAATTTGCTGGTAGCGCCTTGAATCACGCTCATCAGCTGAGAAATTGCTTCGTCACGGGTCGGCAGAGTTGCCAGTACGTCGATCTGATTAGCTGCGAGGAACTTGCCCTCGAACGCAGCTGCCTTGATCTCGAACTTGTCCTGACCCTTGGCAAACTCTTTGAAGATACGGGCAGCAGCGCCCGGATGTTCGTTGGAGAATGCAATCAGGGTCGGGCCGGTGAACACGTCGTTAAGGACACTGTATTGAGTGTCAGCAACAGCGCGCTTGAGCAGGGTGTTACGTACAACACGTACGTAAACGCCAGCTTCACGAGCCTCTTTACGGAGTCCGGTCATTGCGCCTACTGTTACGCCACGTGCATCAACCACGACAGCGGACAGAGCGACTTTGGCAGCCTCGTTGACTTCAGCGACGATGGCCTTCTTGTCTTCGAGATTAATTGCCACGGGTTTAACTCCTGCTTGTTACCGTTTCATTCGATCGAAACCGAATGTCGTTTTGGTGTCTGATTCGGTAAGGAACCGGGAGCACCATCTGCGTAGGCTGATGGTTTAAGACTTACGTCGCCTACGGTCTTGGATAGCCCCCGCCAGGCAGGGACCCCAATTTTTCAATTGACGCGATCTCTCGCGCCAATCTGTGTCTTACGCGTCCAGCGAGCTCTGATCGATAACCAGACCTGGGCCCATAGTGGTGCTCAGGGTAACGCGCTTGACGTAGATACCTTTCGAAGAAGCTGGCTTGATACGCTTCAGGTCAGCGATCAGGGCTTCAACGTTTTCCTTCAGCTTGACGGCGTCGAAACCGATCTTGCCAACGGAGGTGTGAATGATGCCGTTTTTGTCGGTGCGATAACGAACCTGACCAGCCTTGGCGTTTTTAACCGCGGTAGCTACGTCTGGAGTCACGGTACCAACCTTAGGGTTAGGCATCAGACCACGTGGACCGAGGATCTGACCCAACTGACCGACAACGCGCATGGCATCCGGGGATGCGATCACTACGTCGTAGTTCAGGTCGCCGCCTTTCATTTCGGCGGCCAGGTCGTCCATGCCAACACGGTCAGCGCCGGCAGCCAGAGCGGCCTCAGCAGCTGGACCCTGGGTAAACACAGCAACGCGAACAGTCTTGCCAGTGCCGTGTGGCAGCACGGTAGCGCTACGAACAACCTGGTCGGATTTACGCGGGTCTACACCCAGGTTTACAGCAACGTCGAACGACTCGCTGAACTTGACAGTCGACAGCTCAGCCAGCAAAGCAGCGGCATCTACAATGTTGTAGGCCTTGCCTGCTTCGATTTTGCCGGCGATAGCCTTTTGACGCTTGGTCAGCTTAGCCATTACACACCCTCCACGTTAAGGCCCATGCTACGAGCAGAACCGGCGATAGTACGCACGGCTGCATCCATATCAGCTGCAGTCAGATCCGCGTTTTTGGTTTTCGCGATTTCTTCCAGCTGAGCACGGGTAACGGTGCCAACCTTAACGGTGTTCGGACGAGCGGAGCCGCTGGTCAGACCGGCCGCCTTCTTCAGCAGAACCGAAGCAGGGGTGGATTTGGTTTCAAAAGTGAAGCTACGGTCGCTGTAGACAGTGATGATCACTGGAGTCGGCAGACCTGGCTCAAGACCCTGAGTACGGGCGTTGAAAGCCTTGCAGAATTCCATGATGTTCACGCCGTGCTGACCCAGAGCAGGACCAACAGGTGGGCTTGGGTTAGCCTGAGCGGCCTTCACTTGCAGCTTGATGTAAGCGGTAATCTTCTTGGCCATGAGGCACTCCAATTACGGGTTCGAACGCCTCGAAAGGCTCCCCGGTTACTTGCGCGTTTATCCCAGTGACGACAAAACCCCACAGCCTAGGGCTGCGGGGTTGGGATTGCTTGCCCAGTTAGACCTTTTCGACCTGACTGAACTCGAGCTCCACCGGAGTAGAGCGACCGAAAATGAGCACTGCGACCTGGATCCGGCTCTTTTCGTAGTTAACTTCTTCGACAACGCCATTGAAATCAGCAAATGGACCGTCATTGACGCGTACTGTCTCGCCTGGCTCAAACAGAGTCTTCGGCTTCGGCTTGTCGCTACCATCAGCGACACGACGCAGAATCGCTTCTGCCTCTTTATCAGTAATGGGCGCAGGCTTGTCAGCAGTACCGCCGATAAAGCCCATCACCCGAGGAGTATCCTTGACCAAGTGCCAAGTACCCTCGTTCATATCCATCTGGACCAGCACATAGCCAGGGAAGAACTTACGCTCGCTTTTGCGCTTCTGGCCATTACGCATTTCAACCACTTCTTCAGTGGGAACCAGAATTTCGCCGAAGCCATCTTCCATGCCAGCCAGCTTTACGCGCTCGATCAGCGAGCGCATCACATGCTTCTCGTAACCCGAGTAAGCATGCACAACATACCAACGCTTAGCCACGGGACACCCTTAGCCGACAATCAAGGAAACAAGCCAGCCGAGCAGGGAATCAAGCCCCCACAACAGCAACGCCATAACCAGAACAACAGCCACCACAATCAGGGTGGTCTGCGTGGTTTCTTGGCGAGTTGGCCACACGACTTTACGAATCTCGGTGCGAGCTTCCTTAACCAGTACAAAGAAAGACTTGCCCTTCGCAGTCTGCAGGCCTACAAAGGCAGCTACAGCAGCGATGACAAGCAAAGCGAGTACACGGTACAGGATCGGCGAAGCAGAGTAATACTGATTGCCAACAACGCCAACAACCACCAAAGCGACAACTACAAGCCACTTGAGCAGATCGAAGCGAGAGCCTTGAGCTTCAGCTTTAGGAGTCATCTATGAAGATCCTGTGAAAAGAAAGCCAGACACACCGAGTGAATCTGGCAGGTCAGGAGGGAATCGAACCCCCAACCTACGGTTTTGGAGACCGTCGCTCTGCCAATTGAGCTACTGACCTAAAACAAAATCAGGCCGACCATTATGCCGGCCCGAAAAATACATTACAACCACTTACTCGATGATTTTAGCTACGACGCCAGCGCCGACGGTACGACCGCCTTCACGGATAGCGAAACGCAGACCGTCTTCCATCGCGATGGTTTTGATCAGGGTAACAGTCATCTGAATGTTGTCACCTGGCATTACCATTTCAACGCCTTCTGGCAGCTCGCAGTTACCAGTCACGTCAGTAGTACGGAAGTAGAACTGTGGACGGTAGCCTTTGAAGAACGGAGTGTGACGACCGCCTTCTTCCTTGCTCAGAACGTAAACTTCTGCAGTGAACTTGGTGTGCGGCTTGACCGAACCTGGCTTGACCAGAACCTGGCCACGCTCAACGTCGTCACGCTTGGTACCACGCAGCAGAACGCCGCAGTTCTCGCCAGCACGACCTTCGTCGAGCAGCTTGCGGAACATCTCAACACCGGTGCAGGTGGTGGTGGTGGTGTCACGCAGACCAACGATTTCCAGTGCATCCTGAACGCGAACGATACCGCGCTCGATACGACCAGTCACAACAGTACCGCGACCCGAGATCGAGAATACGTCTTCGATTGGCATCAGGAATGGCTTGTCGATCATACGAACTGGTTCTGGGATGTAGGTATCCAGAGTTTCAACCAGCTTACGAACGGCAGTGGTGCCCATTTCGTTGTCGTCTTTGCCTTCCAGCGCCATACGAGCCGAACCGATGATGATCGGAGTGTCGTCACCTGGGAAGTCGTAGGTCGACAGCAGGTCACGAACTTCCATCTCAACCAGTTCCAGCAGCTCAGCGTCGTCTACCAGGTCAGCCTTGTTCAGGAAAACCACGATGTACGGAACGCCTACCTGACGGGACAGCAGGATGTGCTCACGGGTTTGTGGCATCGGACCATCAGCGGCCGAGCAAACCAGGATCGCGCCGTCCATCTGGGCAGCACCGGTGATCATGTTCTTCACGTAGTCAGCGTGACCTGGGCAGTCAACGTGAGCGTAGTGACGAATAGTCGAGTTGTACTCAACGTGAGCGGTGTTGATGGTGATACCGCGAGCTTTTTCTTCTGGAGCGCTGTCGATCTTGTCGAATTCAACGACGGCCGAACCGAAAACTTCGGAGCAGACGCGAGTCAGAGCAGCGGTCAGAGTGGTTTTACCGTGGTCAACGTGACC
>NZ_JBIEIL010000019.1:0-69137 GCF_043496865.1 Pseudomonas retamae | reverse complement strand
GAAACAAGGGCAAGGCCACCACTGAAGCGTTGGTGATTCTGTCACGTAAACTCGCTCGCATTGCGTTTGCCTTGATGAAAACGAAGACGAACTACGTCAGCAAAACGGCCTAAAAAGCTTGGTGAAAACCATAGAATCTCCCACAGTTGGATTTGAGGTGTTGGTTAGAGCGGGGCTGGCTCTTGCGCCGGTTTCGACTTGTCGATCCCCGGCACATGCAGATTACCCTCGGCCACCTGATCGCCTTCGAGCTGCGGCTGGGTCACCCAGGTGAGGATGTCGTAGTAGCGACGGATGTTCGCCACGAAATGCACCGGCTCGCCGCCGCGGGCGTAGCCATAACGGGTCTTGCTGTACCACTGCTTCTGCGACAGGCGCGGCAGGATCTTCTTCACGTCCAGCCACTTGTCCGGGTTCAACCCTTCCTTGGCGGTCAGTTTGCGTGCGTCATCGAGGTGGCCGCTGCCGACGTTATAAGCGGCCAGCGCGAACCAGGTGCGGTCCGGCTCCTTGATCGAATCGTCGAGCTGATCCTTCATGTACGCCAGGTACTTGGCGCCACCCATGATGCTTTGCTTGGGGTCGAGGCGGTTGGAAACGCCCATCGCCTGCGCGGTGTTCTGGGTCAGCATCATCAAGCCGCGCACGCCGGTTTTCGAGGTGACGGTCGGCTGCCACAGCGATTCCTGATAACCGATCGCGGCCAGCAGGCGCCAGTCGACTTTCTCTTTCTTCGCGTAATTCTTGAAGTGCTGTTCGTACTTCGGCAGACGCTGCTGCAAGTGTTGGGCGAAGGTCGTGGCGCCCATGTAGCCGAGCACGTCGACGTGGCCGTAATAACGGTCCTTCAGCCGTTGCAAGGTGCCGTTTTTCTGCACCTTGTCGAGGTAGGCGTTGATTTCGTTGAGCAGGCTGTTGTCTTCGCCCGGCCCCACTGCCCAGCTCTGGCTGCGCGCATCGCCAAGGTCGAAGGCCACGCGGATGTTGGTGAAGTACACCTGATTCATCGCCACTTCGTTGGAGTCGACCAACGTCAGATCAATCTGGCCTTCATCGACCATGCGCAACAGGTCGACCACTTCTACCGCGTCAGACTCTTCGTATTCGATAGCGGGAAATTTCTGTTTCAGCTCGGCCAGTTGTTCGGCGTGGGTACTGCCCTTGAGCACCATGATCTTCTTGCCCACCAGATCACCGGGATCGGTTGGCCGCGACTGGCCGTTGCGGTAGATGATCTGCGGGGTGACTTCCAGATAGGAGTGGGAAAACCGCACCTGCTTCTTGCGTTCATCGCTGCTGACCAGACCGGCCGCAGCGAGCACCGGGCCATTGGGCTTGCCGATCTGGTTGAACAGGTCATCGAGGTTGTCGGCGGTTTCGATCTTCAGCTCGACGCCCAAATCGTCGGCAAAGCGCTTCACCAGCTCGTATTCGAAGCCGGTTTCACCGCTGCGATCCTGAAAGTAGGTGGCGGGGCTGTTACGGGTGATCACCCGCAGCACACCGTCCTCCTTTACGCGCTCAAGCGTGTTGGGTTTATCAACACAGCCACCGAGCATCAGGAAGAGTCCGGTTGCGATCAGCCATTTGGCGTACCGCGGACGCAAAGCCGTTGGAAAAAACATCTGCGCAGTATACGCAAACGGCCACGGGCGCCATATCTCGACAGCGCGCAAGGAGTCTGCTAAAGGTCACAAAATCGAGCAAAACCCCATGAAAACGGGCGCATCGGGCTTTTTGTTACAGTAAAAATAAGCCGTGGTTACAAGGGCGTTTTATCTGACCCCGGAGGCAGAAACATACAAGGGCATGTCAATGCAACCGTGCGTAGCGTTTCGGGTGATGTTGAGGGCGGTTTAGGCTAGAATGCACGGCCTCAAAGCACACCCCTTCCCGAGGCTGTCCCGAAGATGTTGATCCTGCGCGGCGCTCCTGCCCTTTCTGCCTTTCGCCACAGCAAACTCCTTGAGCAACTGAGCCAGAAGGTTCCAGCTGTCAGTGGCCTGTATGCTGAATTCGCTCACTTCGCCGAAGTCACCGGCGTCCTGACCGGCGACGAACAGCAGGTGCTTGCGCGCCTTCTGAAGTACGGCCCAAGTGTTCCGGTTCAAGAGCCGACCGGCCGTCTGTTTCTGGTGTTGCCGCGTTTCGGCACCATCTCGCCCTGGTCGAGCAAGGCCAGCGACATCGCCCGCAACTGCGGCCTGAGCAAGATCCAGCGTCTGGAGCGCGGTATCGCCTTCTACGTGGCTGGCCAGTTCAGCGATGCCGAAGCGCAGTTGATCTCGGACGCGCTGCATGACCGCATGACCCAGATCGTACTGTCCAATCTGGAGCAGGCTGCCGGTCTGTTCAGCCACGCCGAGCCGAAGCCGCTGACCGCGATCGACATCCTCGGTGGCGGCCGCGCCGCGCTGGAAAAAGCCAACACCGAACTGGGCCTGGCCCTGGCCGAAGACGAGATCGACTATCTGGTCAACGCGTTCAATGGTCTGCAGCGCAATCCGCACGACATCGAACTGATGATGTTTGCCCAGGCCAACTCCGAGCACTGCCGCCACAAGATTTTCAACGCCAGTTGGGACATCGACGGCCAGAGCCAGGAAAAAAGCCTGTTCGGCATGATCAAGAACACCTATCAGATGCACAGCGAGGGCGTGCTGTCCGCTTACAAGGACAACGCTTCGGTGATCGTCGGCAACGTTGCCGGCCGCTTCTTCCCGAACCCTGAAACCCGCCAGTACGGCGCGGTGCAGGAGCCGGTGCACATTCTGATGAAGGTCGAAACCCACAACCACCCGACCGCGATCGCCCCGTTCCCGGGCGCATCGACCGGTTCCGGCGGCGAGATCCGTGACGAAGGCGCTACCGGGCGCGGTGCCAAGCCCAAGGCCGGCCTGACCGGTTTCACCGTATCGAACCTGCAGATCCCCGGCTTCGAACAGCCGTGGGAAGTGCCGTACGGCAAGCCTGAGCGCATCGTTACCGCGCTGGACATCATGATCGAAGGCCCGCTCGGCGGCGCTGCGTTCAACAACGAATTCGGTCGTCCGGCACTGACTGGCTACTTCCGTACCTTCGAACAATCGATCACCACCCCGCACGGTGATGAAGTGCGCGGTTACCACAAGCCGATCATGCTCGCTGGCGGCATGGGCAACATCCGCGAAGAACACGTCAAGAAAGGCGAGATCGTTGTCGGCTCCAAGCTGATCGTACTCGGCGGTCCGGCGATGTTGATCGGTCTGGGTGGCGGCGCAGCTTCCTCGATGGCCACCGGCACCAGCTCGGCAGATCTGGACTTCGCTTCCGTACAGCGTGAAAACCCTGAGATGGAGCGTCGCTGCCAGGAAGTCATCGACCGTTGCTGGCAACTCGGTGACAAGAACCCGATCAGCTTCATCCACGACGTCGGTGCGGGCGGTCTGTCCAACGCCTTCCCGGAACTGGTCAACGACGGCGACCGCGGTGGCCGTTTCGAACTGCGCAACATTCCCAACGACGAGCCGGGCATGGCTCCGCACGAAATCTGGTCCAACGAATCCCAGGAGCGTTACGTTCTGGCGGTCGGCCCGGAAGATTTCGAGCGTTTCCAGGCGATCTGTGAACGCGAGCGCTGCCCGTTCGCCGTTGTCGGTGAAGCCACTGCCGAGCCGCAACTGACCGTGACCGACAGCCACTTCGGCAACAACCCGGTGGACATGCCGCTGGAAGTGTTGCTGGGCAAAGCCCCGCGCATGCACCGTTCGGTGGTTCGCGAAGCTGAATTGGGCGATGACTTCGATCCGTCGAATCTTGACATCACCGAGTCCATCGAACGCGTTCTGCATCACCCGGCCGTGGCGAGCAAGAGCTTCCTGATCACCATCGGCGACCGCACCATCACCGGCCTCGTCGCCCGTGACCAGATGGTTGGCCCATGGCAAGTGCCGGTGGCTGACGTTGCCGTCACCGCGACCAGTTTCGACGTCTACACCGGTGAAGCGATGGCGATGGGCGAGCGTACGCCGCTGGCTCTGCTGGATGCCCCGGCCTCGGGCCGCATGGCGATTGGCGAAACCATCACCAACATTGCCGCCTCGCGCATCAACAAGCTTTCCGACATCAAACTGTCGGCGAACTGGATGTCCGCCGCCGGCCACCCGGGCGAAGACGCGCGGCTGTACGACACCGTGAAAGCGGTCGGCATGGAACTGTGCCCGGAGCTGGGCATTACCATTCCGGTGGGCAAGGACTCGATGTCCATGGCCACCCGCTGGAACGACAACGGCGAAGAAAAAACCGTCACTTCGCCGATGTCGCTGATCGTGACCGGTTTCGCGCCAGTGGCTGACATCCGTCAGACCCTGACCCCGGAACTGCGCATGGACAAGGGCACCACCGACCTGATCCTGATCGACCTCGGTCGCGGGCAGAACCGCATGGGTGCTTCGATCCTCGCGCAAGTCCACGGCAAACTCGGCAAACACGCGCCGGACGTCGATGACGCCGAAGACTTGAAAGCCTTCTTCGCCGTGATCCAGGGCTTGAACGCCGACGGTCATCTGCTGGCGTACCACGACCGTTCCGACGGCGGTCTGCTGACCTCCGTGGTGGAAATGGCCTTCGCCGGCCACTGCGGTCTGAGCCTGAACCTGGACAGCGTTGCCGAATCCGCCGCGGAAATCGCCGGCATTCTGTTCAACGAAGAACTGGGTGCGGTGATCCAGGTGCGTCAGGACGCCACCCCGGACATCCTCGCGCAGTTCAGCGCTGCGGGCCTGGGTGACTGCGTGTCGGTGATCGGCCAGCCGATCAACAACGGCCAGATCAACATCACCTTCAACGGTGACACCGTGTTCGAAGGTCAGCGTCGTCTGCTGCAACGTCAGTGGGCCGAGACCAGCTACCAGATCCAGCGTCTGCGCGACAACGCCGAGTGCGCCGAGCAGGAATACGACGTACTGCTGGAAGAAGACAATCCGGGCCTGAGCGTCAAGCTCAGCTACGACGTCAACCAGGACATCGCCGCGCCGTACATCAAGAAGGGCATTCGCCCACAGGTTGCTGTGCTGCGTGAGCAGGGCGTCAACGGTCAGGTGGAAATGGCCGCCGCGTTCGACCGCGCCGGTTTCAGCGCGATCGACGTGCACATGAGCGATATTCTCGCCGGCCGTGTCGACCTCAATGAGTTCAAAGGCCTGGTGGCCTGCGGTGGTTTCTCCTACGGCGACGTGCTCGGTGCCGGTGAAGGCTGGGCCAAGTCGGCGCTGTTCAACAGCCGCGCCCGCGATGCGTTCCAAGGCTTCTTTGAGCGTAACGACAGCTTCACCCTCGGCGTGTGCAACGGTTGCCAGATGATGTCCAACCTGCACGAGCTGATTCCGGGCAGCGAGTTCTGGCCGCACTTCGTGCGTAACCGTTCCGAGCAGTTCGAAGCACGCGTGGCGATGGTGCAGATCCAGGAGTCGAATTCGATCTTCCTGCAGGGCATGGCCGGTTCGCGCATGCCGATCGCTATCGCCCACGGTGAAGGTCACGCCGAGTTCGCCAGCGAAGAAGCACTGCTGGAAGCGGATCTGTCCGGTTGCGTGGCGATGCGTTTCGTCGACAACCATGGCAAGGTCACCGAAGCCTACCCGGCTAACCCGAACGGCTCGCCGCGCGGGATTACCGGCCTCACCAGCCGTGATGGCCGCGTGACGATCATGATGCCGCACCCGGAGCGGGTGTTCCGCGCCGTGCAGAACTCGTGGCGTTCGGAAGACTGGAACGAAGACGCACCCTGGATGCGCATGTTCCGGAATGCGCGGGTCTGGGTTAATTAAGGCCTGTGTACAAGCTCGCGTTTTTCGTTCCCGACAGTCATGTCGAGGTGGTCAAAGGCGCTGTGTTCGCTGCCGGTGGTGGGCGGATCGGTGACTATGACCACTGTGCGTGGCAAGTGCTTGGCTCTGGTCAGTTTCGGCCATTGGATGGCAGTCAGCCGTTCATTGGCAAGGCGGGGCAGGTTGAGCGGGTCGAGGAATGGAAGGTTGAGCTTGTCGTTGCGGATGAATTCATTGTTGCTGTAGTGGCGGCGTTGAAATTGAGTCATCCGTATGAGACGCCGGCTTATGAGGTATGGCGGCTGGAAGATTTCTGATCTTTTTGCCGGCTGAAACGGGAAACCCGCAGATGAGTGATTGTCTGCGGGTTTTTTGTTGGTCCCGATTTTATGAGCGAGAGCCTTACAGCCGGCCAGTATCTGCTTGATGTACGCGGTTGAAACTGTGGGAGCGAGCCTGCTCGCGAAGACTTTCTTCCAGGCGCTGGTTTTTTGTTTGTGTACATATCCGTTGCTGCGGTCACGGCTACTTAGGGTTCCGCCCTTACGGCGGGTCACCTTTTTCAAACGCCAAAAAGGTAACCCAAAAGGCTTGCTCCTACGTTCGGCCCTCGCAGGCTCGGGTCCCTTCGCTCCGGGATCGATCCGGGCGCAGCGGCTACGGTTTGCTGCGCTGCACCTCCTTCCGCTGTGTCTGGCTGCGCCAGACGGTCGCTGCGCTCCCACGCCCGGATCGATCCCTGCGCTCAGCCTTCCGATGTCGCCGGTTAGGCAAGATCAAGATCAAGGGCACTCGAGCTAACGCTCGTTGTTGAGTGGTTAGAAGCGGGGGGTTGGCTTTGGATTTGTGGTGTGGCTGCCCCTCACCCCAGCCCTCTCCCCTTGGAGAGGGAGCCGATCTGCGTTGGCTTCGAAATTTTCGTACAACTCGGTAGTTCATGTCGGAGCAGCTCTCGCATTCCACGCGGTCGGTCCCCTCTCCCTCTGGGAGAGGGCTAGGGTGAGGGTGGCGATCTGAAGTCTGTTAAAGCAAGTTCTGAATCGTCACAACCTTCCCGCCTGCCGCCCAGGCGCTGCGGACAATCACAGCGTTTGGGCATGAAAAAACCACTGGGCTTGCAATCCCAGTGGTTTCCACAACCTGCAAGCGAACCCGAGTTATTTCACCTGCGTCAACTTGACGTCTTTAACCAGCATATCGATCAGGGTGGGCAGGTATTTGAAGCCCTGATCTTTCTTCTCCCAACGGTCGACGAACAACAAGCCTTTGTCATTGACCTGGATCGGCGTGACAACGATGTCGCCGGTCCTGGATTTATGCACCACGCGAGTCCCGCTGGTGCCTTCATTTTCGATCAGGAACAGACCAGGATGGGTCAATTTGCTGCGGCTGACTGGCGGTGTGGAGCCAATCTCCTTTTTGCCGGCCACCGCGATGTTGATCGTGAAGTCACTGCGCAATGCCCGTGCGCTGGTGGCTTTTTCCGGAATTATCGTCGCCCACGCGCCCTGTTGGACGGTGCTGGCCAGTTCAGGCGCGCTGTCGCGTACATGAAGGCTGACCGCGCCCAGCGTTTCGCCGAGTCCCGGTACGCCCATGCTGTAATTGGTATGGGTTCTGTCAATCAGTGCCATCCATTTATGCGGCCCGTGGAGCAGTTGGTCGGCTTTGATTGCCTCAGTGGCGAAATAGCTGAACATCTCTTGCCGCGACAGCTCGGGATCAGGCAACCCCTTGACGTTGTGGCTGGCGACGCAATCAATGGCCCTGATACGGATGTTGTATTTGGCCGCTGCCTCGCAGACTTCGTTGTAATTGTCGGTACCCACATAAGCGCTCGGTCGGTCCGCGCTCAGCGTGTGCAGATGGGCCTTGACTCGCTCGGGCATGCGTTGAGTCAGGTGAAAAATGTCCAGCTCGGCCTGATGCAGATCGGTATAGATACGCGCCAGGTACAACGTGTCATAACCCGAATCCTTGAAGGCCTTCATGTGTTTCTTCAGCAGCGCCTTGGCTGACACCTCGGTTGGATTTTCACCGATTAGCAGATTCAATCGGCCGTCGGCCAGTTTCTGCAAAAACGTCTCGAATGTCTCGCCGGCGCCAAGGGTCGGGAGCGCCGCTGTCGGTGCAGGTTCGAAGGCAGTGAATCTGTCTCTGGCCGCTTTGCCCAAGCGCTGGCGCGCGCCAACAAATGCGCTGAATACCAGTCGGTCACTTTTTGCCGGATCGTAGAAGCTGTTCAAACCGTCACTTTCGCGCATGAGCCGGACAACATCCTCGTGAAACGACGGCGCCATATCGAAGTCGCCCAATTGGCTGGACGTCGTGGCGGTTGTCGCTGGCTTCGAGACGGGCCGGGGGGCCTTGTACGCGGTCGGTGTCTGTACAAGGTAGTCGCCCTTGGCCGCTGGATCCCCAGCGATTGAACCTGGCGCATCCAGTCCGACACGCTGGGCCTGGTTCAGGTCGATGTCTTCAACTCGCACGGCAATGGCGTCGTGCAGGTCGGCCAGGCCAGGCGTCTTGTCGAAGGTGCTCATGCGAGTCTGTTCGGTGAGGGCGATCCAGCGTTCGCCGGGTGCATCGACGCTATCGGCGGACAATGCCTTGTGCGAATAAAAATTCCTGATGCTGTTGCTTCGAGGGGTCAATGGCGAGACGTCGGCCAGCACCATAGCGTGTTCCAGCTGATAACTGGTCGAGGCGTCCAGTGCATGGATCGTCAAACCTTTTTCCCGAGCTGTACGCACCAGTGCCAGATACGAATATGACGCGTCCTTCTCGTGCCCCAACGCGCGGTCAAGCGCTTTGAGATGAGTCTTGATATGCCTCCAGGTTCCGCCTTTATTCATCTTCTCAAGCTTGGAATAAAAAACATCTCCCGCCAGATACTCTACGTAAAGGCGTTTGAATCCGCTTGCAACGTAAGCGTCCAGATGATCGATCAGCATTTGTTTGCTGGCGATAGAACCGGGATGCGCGCCAATCACCAGGTTTTTCCCCTTGAAGGCGTCGCTGGCGATCAACTGCGCAATGGAAGTATCGGCGGCAACTGCGGGGACTTCGGCGCGTGCGGGCAGGGGAGCGAGCTCGGCGAAATGACGCGTGGCATCGGTGGTGAGTTTTTCAACCTGTTGCAGGTAGGCGACGCGTGTCGAGGCGAGTTCATCGGCTGCACTGACCATGGTCGCAAGGGGGCTGGTGCCCATGTAATCCTGGCCGCGCCGGATGATGTTCTCTCGGGTTTGCGGATCCATCACCATTTCGACGCGCTGCCGGTACTTGTCCGCCACGCCATAATCCTTGTGCGGGCCCGGAGTCTCTGGCACAGCATCGTATTTTGGCGCACCGCCCGTCATGCCGCTGCGCACCATCACGCCGTCTGCATTGGGCACTACCAGAATGCCGGTCGAGACGAGGTCCGGCGAGTCAGGCTTGTGTCGATAAAGCAGATAACGACCGAGGGCATCGGGATTTTTCCCGGCGTAGTACAAATGGCTTCTGAAGACGACCACGCGCATGTCGTCCCACTCGGGTTGGGGCGCGACCTGATTGATCAACCTCATGACATTTTGCTGCTCATTGGCGGCACTGGCGATCACCTGGCGCAACGGTCGACGTACGGGTTTGAGTGACCGCACGGCAGGGCGCAAATCGGTCAACACTGCGCCGGCGCTGTTGAACATATAACCGAGCAAATGCAGGAAGGCTTCGCCATGCTCACCCTGGCGATAAGCGTGCAGGGCGAGCATGGCATCCTTGAAGGCCAGCAGCAGACCGGTGCTCAGACTGAGTAGCGGAAACGGCGCCGTGGCAATCGCGGCGAGCCATTCGACACTGGTCCAGATCAACCCGGCAATCATCTCGGCCCGACTGGTGGTGGTGGCGTGGACATTGTCGATCCGGCGTTGCAGCTTCATGTTGTACAGCGCCGAGCGCAAATCGCTGACGGCTGCAGTAGCGGGTGTTGCATCGTAGCGTGCCGGGCTGGGCGTGCTTTTATTAAGGTTTTTGGCGAGCTGTTTTTTCGCGTTTTCGAGGTGCGTCCGCACTCGCGCCTGGGCACTCACGCCAATCCGGGACGTGAGGTATTCGATCATGCCGGCCTGCTGCTGGAGCAGGTAATTGAACAGCCGCGCTTCGCGAAACCTGACACCGTCGGGCGCATCCGGGGTATAGAGCAGAACCGGGTTGTCGGCATGGCTGAACAGCCATGTATCGATCACCCATTCGCCGTCGATCATCAACCGATGAATCGGGTATTTCGTGCGAGTGGCGCCAGAGCTTTCATCCATGCTATGGATGCTTTGCTCCAGCCATTGCAGGTCGCTGCTGGCGATATGGCCTTGCAGTTGAGATTCCAGCGCGGCGCTTTTCATCTGGCGCTGAGTGATCGCCAATGTCGCGTTGCGTCTGAAATCGTAGCCTTCGCTCGCCGCACTTTGCAGCTCCTTCCTGACCTTGTCGGTGTAGCGTTGACCAATCCACACACCCGTGACCGAGCGCGCAACATTCTGCGCGGTCAGGCTGCTGAGATCGATGCCCGCGGGCCCTCTGAAACGGGCCGAGCGGGAAAATTTCTGATCCAGAAAACCGACACCATCGGCATACCCGTCGCGATACAGTCGGGTATATGACAGCGGTTTCGGAGTCATCGAGGGCACGATGGACGTCGGCGCATAAGCCCAGACAGTATCCGGGTCGACATCGTTGGCCGGGCGCTTGAGCAGCCGGTTCAGAGTGATCTTCGCTTGCTCATGCAGGTAGTCATCAAACGCCGGGAAGTGGCTGCCAGACAAGGCGTGCTGGTTGAAGGCACGCAAGGCGCCTTCGGCGTCTTCGCTCAGGGTCGCGAGCTTTCTACGATTGGCCGCAGTGGTCGATCGATACCACAGGGGCGTGGTGAAATCGTAGTCGTCAACGCGCGTAGCGAGCAGGTGTTCGGCCATCGCTTTCAGGCAAGCGAGATGATCGCCGCAGTGTTCGAAACTGACCTTCTGATGCTCCAGCGCTTGCGGCTTGAAGCTCAGGCCTGCTAGTACTTTGCGTAGCGTCGGGCGAAAGCGCATCGGTGCGCGACTGATCAGGTAACCCGCCATGCTGTCGGCGCTATCGCTGTGCCTCGCCCAGCCGAGCAGATGGGTCTGGCATTCGCGCTCACTGTCGAAGGCCTGGAACTGATGCTCGCGTGGGGCTTGTGGCGTGCACAGCAAGATACGCGTGATGGCGCCTTTGGCGTCGCTTTGGCGCAGTACCCACACATCCTGTAATTGCGCGCCGTGCAACGACAGGGTGGCGGCGCGCAGGTGCGGGTCGCTGCCACTGCGCAAGCGCTGAATCAGTGGCAAGTCACTGTCAAGCAGGTGCCCTTGCAGCACAGCCGTGTGGGCGAGGGCAAGGATGCGTTGATCAAGCATTCGCTCGATTGCGGGTTTGATGGCGGCCCCGGCGTGCATGTCTTTTTGCAAACGATTGAAGTCTACGCGGGGTTCCAGGCTGATCGCTTGTTTGACCAGCCATGCCGGCGTCAGGTCAGCATGGTCAGGCGACAAAGGTGCGCCGTCATAGGTGAGCGTGGTGTAGCTCAAGAATTCCGACCCGGGCAATTCATCGCCGGTGTGTGGACCGCGCAAGGACAGCTCCAGCAGATTGCCCTGATGCACATAAACGCCGTAGCCCGGCACTCGACGATTGGTGCTGATCTGCAGTTTTTCCGGTTCGAGATCGTCGATTTGCAGATCGTCGCTCAGACGTTCCAGCCATTGCTGGCGAGCCAGTGCCATCAGGCTACCCACCGGTTCCATCAGGTCGAGCAAGTGTTGCCGCGCCTGCTGGTAATGGCTCAAGTGCTGCGCCAGTTCGATCTGCCTGGTGCTGCTGGCGCTGCGGTACCAGTCCGGTGCGCTGTAGCGCAGGTGGCGTTCGAACAGGGTTTGGGCGCGCAGCTCCAGGCGCGACGTCAGATCCGGCAGGGCGGCGGCGATCGCTTTTTCCAGCGCTGCGAGTAACCGCGTGGGGTCTTCCTGCGGGTTGTCGGCGAAGCTCAACGCGCGCTCGATATCCTGCGTACGTTTTTCGATCAGCGCGTCGTAGGTGTGCTCGAACAAGGGTTTGCTGTCGATGGGCGTGAGCGACAGCGGCCAGATTCCTGCGGCACCGACATCGTGGTAGCGCGTCGGCAGCAAATGCATGAAATCATCGTGGCCGCTGCGCGAGTTCAGCGACTCGCGCAGGTGGGTGTCGAGATCGGCCAGCGAATTGAACAACTCGATGCCCCGTGCGGGGCTGAACAGCACGGCGTAGCCAACGCGCTGGTCTGTCAGCAAATCAGTCACCTGCGGACTGTCCTTTTCCGTGACGACAAAGGCTCCGGCCAATTCGATGTTGGTGTTCTGATAACTGAACTGCAGCGCGTAGGTGGCGGGACGCAGCATCGGTCCCAGATCGAGTTTATTCAGCAGTTCGCCGGCTTGCGCGGGGAGCAGGCGATCGCTGACAGCTTGTCGCGCTTCGTGGCCAACGGCGGTGAATCCGGCGTCGTACTTGAGGAAGGTTTTCGCCGGTTTGCCGTCGATCTGGTCGCGCAGGTCCATGTTGATCAACTGGGTGTTGAGTCGGATCTTCAGCGTCGCGATGAGCTTCTTGCCGGCGACGCTTTGCAGGTCGCTGGTTTGCAGCGTCTGGTAGAGCGCGCGGCTACGTTGCAGGTAGCCGGTGCGGTAGGTTTGCAACTGCTCGCTGAGCTTCTTCAGGTAGGCCTGTTCGGTGGTCGGCTGGTGTTCGGGCAGTAAGGGGTTGGGGGTCTTGAACAGGAAGTCGCCGATCTGGTTTAGGTCACTTTTGATCTCTTCGGCGGTGGTGGCATTGGGCGTGCTCATGGGCACTTTCTCCAGGCTGGGGATGAAGGCCCAGCATGGCGAGGGGATGTTTTGCGAGGTGGTATATATGTAGCGTTTTTTGCCGTAGATCCAATGCGAGGAGAGCGGGCCCCCGTCGCGAAGGCCCGCCCGTGACGCTGAAAATTCAAGCCTGCGCGCTGATCTCCCGACGACTCACCAAGCGCTCGATCGCGTCACTCAAACTCGCGGCTTTGTCGCCGACCAGCAAGTGCCAGATCCCGTCCTGCAGTTGGCTGATGCCCTGACATCCCAGCGCTTTGAGCTGCGTCTCGGACAATGCCTCACCATTGGCCAGTTGCAGACGAATCCGGGTCAGGGCGATGCAGTCCAGTTGCAGCACATTGTCGCCACCACCCAATGCCTTCAGCCATTGCTGCGCCTCAGCACTGGCGATCGTCGGCGCTTGCGCTTGATCGACAACCGCCGCCGGCGAGTTGATCGGGGCACGACCCAAAGTCGGCAAGGCGAGGCGAATCTCATCGGCGATGCTGTCAGCCAGCGGCCCGACCACTACCTGCAAACTGCCGCCCTTACCGGGGCGAACCACCGCCATTGCGCCCAGCGCTTTCAACTCGCTATCCAGCGCCTTGTTGCGGTCGACCATCTCCAACCGCAACCGTGTCGTGCAAGCGCCCACGGTCAGCAGGTTTTCCGCGCCGCCCAACGCCTTGATATAGGCACTGGCGCGCTCGTTCTCGGTGAGTATGGCTTTCTCTGCGACCGCCACATCTTCGCGCCCTGGTGTCTTCAGTTTGAAACGACGGATGCAGAAGTCGAAAACGCAGTAATAGATCACGGCATAGGCAAGTCCTACCGGAATCACCAGCCAGCCATTGGTCGAGCGACCCCAGCCGAGAATCATGTCGATGAAGCCGCCGGAGAAGGTGAAGCCAAGATGGATGTTCAGACCATTGGTGATCGCCATCGACAAACCGGTGAGCAACGCATGCAGCAGATACAGCAGCGGCGCGAGGAACATGAAGGCGAATTCGATTGGTTCGGTCACCCCGGTCAAAAACGAGGTCAGCGCCATCGACAGGAAAATCCCGCCCATGACCTTGCGCCGCTCCGGCAGGGCGTTGCGGTACATCGCCAGACACGCCGCCGGCAGGCCGAAGATCATCATCGGGAACATCCCGGTCATGAACTGGCCGCCCTTCGGATCGCCGGCGAAATAGCGCGACAGATCGCCCGTCACCAGTGCGCCAGTGCTCGGATCGGTGAAGTTGCCAAACACGAACCAGGCCATGTTGTTGAGGATGTGGTGCAGACCGGTGACGATCAGCAGGCGGTTGAACACGCCGAACACGAACGCGCCGATACTGCCGCTTTCCATCATCAGCGCGCCGAACGCGTTGATGCCGTGCTGGATCGGCGGCCAGATGTAGCCGAACAGCACGCCCAGCCCGACGGCCGCAAATCCGGTGACGATCGGCACGAAACGTCGGCCGCCGAAGAACGCCAGATACTCCGGCAGCTTGATGTCCTTGAAACGGTTGTACAGCGCACCGGCCATCAGGCCGCTGACGATCCCGGCGAGCATGCCCATGTTGATGGTCGAATCGAGCACCTTCAGGGTCGAGATCATCACCAGATAACCGATCACCCCGGCGAGGCCCGCCGTGCCGTTATTGTCCCTGGCGAAACCGACCGCGATGCCGATGGCGAAGATCATCGCCAGGTTGGCGAAGATCACCTGCCCGGCGTCATGAATGATGGCGATGTTCAACAGATCGGTATCGCCCAGGCGCAGCAACAGGCCGGCGATCGGCAGGATCGCGATCGGCAGCATCAATGCACGGCCGAGGCGTTGCAGGCCTTCGATGAAAAGTTGGTACATGGTGGTTCTCCTGCTCTTTAGCGAGAGCTTGTTGTTAGGGCAGCGGCCAATGTTGCTGACAGGCGTGACGTACGGCGGCGGCGCTGCCGTGCTTGATCAGGTCGTGGCTCAGACGCTGGCATTCGCCTTCGTGCACTTGACGCACGCGGTCCTTGATTTCACCGATCTGCACCGGGCTCACCGACAGTTCGGTCACGCCGAGGCCGATCAGCACCGGCGTCGCCAACGGGTCGGAGGCGAGAGCGCCGCAGACGCCGACCCAGCGTTTGTGCACCGCTGCACCGGCGCAGGTCATGGCGATCAGGCGCAGCAATGCCGGGTGCAGGGCGTCAACGCGTGCGGCGAGACCGGCATGGTCGCGGTCCATGGCCAAGGTGTATTGCGACAGGTCATTGGTGCCGATGGAGAGGAAGTCGGCATGCTCGGCCAACTGTTCGGCTTGCAGCGCAGCGGCGGGGACTTCGATCATCACGCCGATTTCCGGGCGCTCGCTGATGTTCAGTTCCACGCACAAAGCGTCGACCTGCTGGCGAATCTGCAACAACTCGTCGACTTCGGTGACCATCGGCAAGAGGATCCGGCAACGGCGCAACGGCTTGACCTGCAACAGCGCGCGCAATTGCTGATCAAGGATTTCCGGGCGTGCCTGCGCCAGACGAATGCCGCGCAGACCGAGCACCGGGTTGGCTTCGGCGGGCAGCGGCAGGTAGTCCAGTTGCTTGTCGCCGCCGACGTCGATGGTGCGGATGATCACCGACTTGTCGCCCATGGCATCGAGCACCGCTTGATAAGCGGCGCGCTGCTCCTCGACATCGGGCGCAGTCTGGCGATCGACGAACAGAAACTCGGTGCGCAGCAGACCGACACCATCGGCGCCGTTGGCGAAGGCGTCTGCGGCTTCGCTGCCGGAGGCGACGTTGGCGACGACTTCGATGGCTACGCCATTGCGCGTTTCGGCTGGCAAATGGGCTTTGGCTTGTTGAGCATCGCGCCGCTGCTGGCGCTCGATTTGCGCTTGTTGCACATCGGCCAGACGTTCTGCATTCGGCGTCAGTTCGAGGCGGCCATCATCGGCATCCAGCACCACCGGCTGATCCTGTGCCTGATCGAGCAATGCCGAACCCAGCGCGACCAGGCACGGCAGACCTTTGCCGCGAGCCAAAATCGCCACATGCGAGGTCGCGCCGCCTTCGGCCATGCACAACCCGGCCACACCTTGCGCGCTGAGTTGCAGCAGATCCGACGGTGTCAGCTCATGCGCCGCGACAATCGCGCCGGCCGGCACATCGTAGTGCCAGGCCTCGCCGAGCAGGCCGCGCAAAACCCGCTGCTTGAGGTCGCGTAAATCATTGGCGCGCTCGGCCAGCAACGGGCTGCCGGTGTCCTGGAGCATGTCGCACTGTGCGTCGATCGACTGACTCCAGGCGTGGGTCGCCGCGCTGCCTTGCTGGATCAATTGCTCTGTGGCGTCGAGCAGCGCCGGGTCTTCGAGCAAAGCCATGTGCGCGGCGAAGATGGCTTCTTCGTTGGCGTTGTTGTGCTTTTTCGCCTGGGCGAGGGTGGCGGCGATGTCGCTGCGCACCGCGTTCAGTGCCGCATCGAGAATCTGTTGTTGCTGCACTGGATCGTTGTTGCCCGCATCCGCCGGCAAGCTGATCGCGTCCAAGCGAAACAACGGCCCGGCGACCAGCCCCGGCGCCGCGCAAACACCGTGCAACACACCCGCCTCGGCCGGGCGTTTCAGCGGCGCCGTGCTGACTGGCGCTTGCGCGTGATGATCGTCGGGCAGCGCGGTGGCCAATGCGCTGAGCAAGGCTTGCAGCGCCGCCTCGGCATCCGCGCCCTGACAGATGACCTGGACCTCGTCCTGCTCGCCAATCGCCAAACCCATCAGCCCGATCAGGCTGTTGCACGGCGCCGACTTACCGGCGAAGTGCAGCTTTGACTGACTGTTGAAACCCTGCGCAGTCTGGCGGATCAGTGCCGCCGGACGGGCATGCAAGCCACCGCGATGGGCCACGCGCACCTGCCCGCGGACTTCGGGGCCAGCGCTGGCTTCAACACCTGACACTGAGTCGTTGCGTGCGACGATGTGCAGCAACGGCTCGCCGACTTTCACCGCTTTGAGCGTGATCGGGCGCACCTGAAAGTCGTGGCTGTTGGTCAGGATCAACAGGCTGACCAGACTTTTGCAGTGCTGGCCAACCTGGTCCTGGTCATAGCGCAACAGCGGCTGGCCGAGGCTGACCCGCTGATTTTCGCTGACCAGCATCGAGAAACCGGCGCCGTTCAACTCAACGGTATCGAGGCCCAGATGCAGAAGAATTTCTGCGCCATTATCGGCGCGTACGGTGACGGCGTGAGCGGTGCGCGCGACGTGGATGATGACCCCGGCGCACGGCGAATACAGCGTGTCGTTGAGCGGGTCGATGGCGATGCCGTCGCCCATCGCGCCGCTGGCGAACACCGCGTCCGGGACTTTGGCGAGCGTCAGCACCGGGCCGCTGAGCGGGGCGCTGAGGGTCAGCTCTTTATTGTTGTTGTGCATGGCTCGGTCTCATCAGGTGTGCAGTCAGGGGCACTCAGTGGGTGCGGGTCACTTTGCTCAGGTGGCGCGGCTGATCCGGGTCCATGCCGCGAGCCACGGCGAGGCCTGCGGCCATGACGTAGAAGCTCTGGATCGCCAGAATCGGGTCGAGGGCCGGGTGTTCAGCGCGGCTCAGGGTCAGGTCACGCTCGGCCACGTCATCAGGGGCAGCCAGCAACACGCGGGCGCCGCGCTGACGCATTTCCGCCGCGAGGCTCAACAGCCCGGCCTGTTCCGCCCCACGCGGGGCGAATACCAGCAGCGGATAATGCTTATCGATCAGCGCCATCGGACCATGACGGACTTCGGCGCTGCTGAAGGCTTCGGCCTGAATCGCCGAGGTTTCCTTGAATTTCAGCGCCGCTTCCTGGGCGATGGCGAAACCAGCGCCACGGCCAATCACCATCAGCCGCTGGCAATCGCGCAGCGCATCGATGGCGGCGCTCCAGTCCTGGGTCGCGGCTTCGCGCAGCCCATCCGGCAGCGCGTTGTGTGCCTGCAACAGTTCGTCATCCTCTTTCCAGTGCGCGACCAGACGGGCGCTGGCGCTGAGGGTGGCGATGAAGCTTTTGGTCGCGGCGACACTGCTTTCGGTGCCGGCAAGCAGCGGCACGCTGAATTCACAAGCCGCTTCCAGCGGCGAGTCGGCGGCGTTGACCATCGACACGCTCAGCGCGCCACGTTTGCGCAACAGGCGCAGGCTGTTGACCAGATCCGGGCTTTGTCCCGACTGGGAAAAGGCGAACGCGACCTGACCGCTGACCTTCAATGGCGCCTGCTGCATGGTCACCACCGACATCGGCAACGACGCCACCGGCACGCCCAGTTGCTGCATGGTCAGGTAGGCGAAGTAGCTCGCCGCGTGGTCGGAGCTGCCCCGGGCCACGGTCATCGCCACTTGCGGCGGCTGACGGCGCAGGCGCCCGGCGATCTCGATCAGCTGTGGGTCGAGCTGTTGCAACTGGGCGTGCACGGCCTCGAACGAGGACAGCGCCTCCTCAAGCATTTTTGAAGTCAATGTCTTCTCCTTCGACCATGACGGCGGTCAGTGTGAGTGAGCGATCGAGCCGCACGCAGTCGGCCCAGGCGCCGGGGGCGAGGCGCCCGCGTTTGTTGAGGCCGAGGTAATCGGCGGGGAATTGCGACAGGCGCTGCGAGGCTTCGCTGATCGGCAGACCGATCTTCACCAGATTGCGCAGGGCCTGATCCATGGTCAGTGTGCTGCCGGCCAGGGTGCCGTCGGGCAGGCGCACGCCGCCCAGGCATTTGGTCACGGTGTGGCTGCCGAGCTTGTATTCGCCGTCGGGCATGCCGGCAGCGGCGGTCGAATCGGTGACGCAGTACAGGCACGGGATCGAGCGCAACGCCACGCGGATCGCACCGGGGTGCACATGCAGCAGATCCGGGATCAGCTCGGCGTACTGCGCATGGGCCAGTGCCGCGCCGACGATGCCCGGCTCGCGGTGATGCAGCGGGCTCATGGCGTTGTACAAGTGGGTGAAACTGGTGGCGCCGGCGTTCAACGCGGCAACGCCTTCTTCGTAGCTGCCGAGGGTGTGGCCGATCTGCATGCGGATACCGCGGCTGCTCAGCTCACGAATCAACTCGTCGTGGCCGGCAATTTCCGGCGCGATGGTGATCACCCGGATCGGCGCCAGGGCCAGATATTCTTCGACTTCTGCCATCAACGCGGTGTGGGCGAAGTTCGGTTGCGCGCCGAGTTTGCCCGGATTGATATACGGGCCTTCGAGGTGGACGCCGAGGACCCGCGCCGCGCCTTGCGCACGCTGCTCGCAGAATTCTCCGACCTCTTTCAGGACGCTGGCGATCTCGGCACGCGGCGCGGTCATGGTCGTGGCCAGCAGCGACGTGGTGCCGAAACGCACGTGGGTTTTGCTGATGGTTTCGAAAGCGCTGGCGCCTTCCATGACGTCTTTGCCACCGCCGCCGTGGACGTGCAGATCGATGAAGCCAGGCAGCAGGTACGGCAGGGCGTTGTCGGCCGGATCGCAGGGCTCGCCTTCGACCGCCACGATTTTGCCGTGAGCGTGGATCAGCCGGCCGCGAATCCAGCCGTCAGCGGTGAGGATGTTGTCTTCGGACATGATGTTTTCTCGGTTCCGGCGCCGCTTTCAGCGGCGCAGCTCTGCCACAAAGTCGTAGTAGTCGTTGCGGCAATAGGTGTCGGTGACTTCGATTGGCGTGTTGTCTTCCAGATAACCGACCCGGGTCATCAGCAACATGGCGGTGCCGGGGGCGATGCCGACCAGTGCGGCGAACTCGTCCGAGGCATTGATCGCCTGGATGTGCTGCAGGGCGCGGACGATCGGTTTGCCGATGCCGTCGAGGTATTCGTAGAGCGAATCGCCCACCGCTTGCGGTTTGGGCATGATCGAGGCGGGCAGGGTGCTCATCTCGATGGCCATCACCGTGTCGTCGGCTTTGCGCAGACGCTTCATGCGCGCCACTTTGTCGTTCGGCGACAGACCAAGGCGGATCAGTTCTTCGTGGGTCGGCAGGGTGATTTCCCGTTCCAGCCACTGAGAGCTGGGGACGAAACCCTTGAGGCGGAGCATTTCGCTGAACCCCGAGAGGCGCGACAGCGGTTGTTCCAGGCGCGGGGTAATGAACGTGCCAGAACCCTGCAAACGACGGATCAGGCCTTGCTCCAGCAGGACTTCCAGTGCCTTGCGCGCGGTCACTCGGGAAATCCCCAGCAATTCGCTGAGATTGCGCTCCGAAGGCATCGCCTGTTCGGCTTTCCATTGCCCGGCGTGGATCGCCGCTTCCAGATTGCGCGCCAGTTGCAGGTACAGCGGCGTTGGCTGGGCGTCATCGGGGCGTAGGGCGAGGAGATCATTCATGTAGGGCATTTCCGGCGCTGATATAGGATTGTTGTCGCTCGGTAGTCGGGCGAAAACTAATACCACTTGCATACCATGTCAACGCGGGGAAAAGCCGGTTTCAAGGCTTGCAGGGGGCTTGGCTGGAGGGTGGGATTCAAGTGGTATTAGTGGTGGGCGAGGAGCACAAAAAAAATCGCAGCCTGGGTCAGCCCTGTCGGTGAGAGTGGTATCACCGGGCAGACGCTGACGCAGGCTGCGATTTTTTTGATTTATTTTTCAGGCCGACCGGCGGTCGCGCTGAAATTACGGACGAATTTCGATCATCGTGCCGTCCGGCACCAGATTCCAGACTTCGCGCATATCGACGTTACGCATGGCGATGCAGCCATCGGTCCAGTCGAGTGTGTGGAACAACTGCTCTGGGTTGTCTGCGGAATCGGGCGTGCCGTGGATCATGATCATGCCGCCAGGCTCGACACCTTCACGGCGAGCACGGGCCGAATCGCTGATGTTCGGATAGGAAATGTGCATCGACAGGTTGAATTTGTCGCTGGTCTTGCGCCAGTCGATCCAATAGAAGCCTTCCGGTGTGCGCTTGTCGCCTTCGATCAGTTTCGGACCTTTCTTCGCGCCCTTGCCAAGGGAAATCCGATAGGTCTTCAGTGGCTTGCCGTCGGCGATCAATTGCAATTGATGCGCCGATTTGAGCACCAGGACTTTTTCGATCAGCGGCGTATTCGACGGTGTCACGGTGGTCACGAATGACGCTTGCGAAACCGTGGCGAACGACAGGCAAAACAGGGCAAGCAACCAGCGCATTGAAACGATTCCCCAAGAGTGACGCAAATACGAAGTGGACAGCGGTTGTGTCGCCGTGTGACCGGCGTTATGTGGTGTTATCGGCCGGCGGGCAACGAAATCAAGTGATCGCCGGTTGCGCCAGCGGTGGAATCGATTCCGAGCGCACCGGGTAACTTTCGGCGCGCCGGTCCGCGAAGAAGCACTCCAGCGTGCGCCCCACTGTGCGGAAGGCCAGATCGTCCCAAGGGATGTCGGCTTCGTCGAACAGCTGCACTTCGAGGCTTTCGGGACCGGCGGCAAAATCCAGATCGACCAGCTCGGCGCGGAAGAATACATGCACCTGGCTGATGTGCGGCACGTCGATCAGCGTATAGATGCTCAGGTTGCGCACCCGGGCGCAGGCTTCTTCGGCGGTTTCGCGCACGGCGGCCTGCTCGATGGTTTCGCCGTTTTCCATGAAACCGGCGGGCAGGGTCCAGTAACCGAGGCGCGGCTCGATCGCACGACGACAGAGCAGTACCTGGCGGCCCCAGGTCGGCACGCACCCGGCGACGATATTGGGATTCTGATAATGAATGGTCTGACAGCTTTCACAGACATATCGCAGTCGCGAATCGCCTTCGGGAATGCGCTGGGTGACCGGGTTACCGCAGTGGCTGCAAAATTTCATGCTGAGGTTCCTGAATGCTGCGCCTATCTTGGCGTGCAGCGGTGCCGGTCGGCAAGTTGTCGTTTCGCGACACGGCGGGTTTCGGGGGCTTGGGCGCTCGCATCGATTGGTGCATGATGCAGGGTAAGGTACCGATCGAGAACACTCATGCTGGATGAGCTACTGCACAGGGTCAGCAACCACACACCGCGCACGCTGGAGACCGACGCACGCTTTCCCGAGGCCGCCGTGCTGGTGCCGATCACCCGCAGCGACGAGCCGGAACTGGTCCTGACCTTACGGGCCAGCGGGCTCTCGACCCACGGCGGCGAAGTCGCCTTCCCGGGCGGTCGGCGCGACCCGGAAGACCCGGACCTGATCTTCACCGCGCTGCGAGAGGCCGAAGAGGAAATCGGTCTGCCGCCGGGGCTGGTGGAAGTCATCGGCCCGCTCAGTCCGTTGATCTCCCTGCATGGCATCAAGGTCACGCCGTACGTCGGGGTGATTCCCGATTTCGTCGAATACCAGCCCAACGACGCCGAAATCGCTGCGGTGTTCAGCGTGCCACTCGAGTTCTTCCGCAAAGACCCGCGCGAGCACACCCATCGCATCGACTATCAGGGCCGCAGCTGGTACGTGCCGAGCTACCGCTTCGGCGAGTACAAGATCTGGGGGCTGACAGCGATGATGATTGTCGAACTGGTCAATCTGCTCTATGACGCCAGAATCAACCTGCACCAGCCGCCGAAAAGCTTCATCAATACCTAGCCATCGTTCGAATGGCCCATCACCGCAAGCCCTGAGGACCACACCATGAAATACCGCCTGGGCGACGCCCGTGTCGAAACCCACCCCCAGAGCTGGGTCGCCCCCAATGCCGTGCTGGTGGGCAAGGTCAGACTGGAAGAGGGCGCCAACGTCTGGTTCAACGCCGTGCTGCGCGGCGACAACGAACTGATCCTGATCGGCAAGAACAGCAATGTGCAGGACGGCACGGTGATGCACACCGACATGGGCTATCCGTTGACCATTGGCACCGGCGTAACCATCGGCCATAACGCCATGCTGCACGGCTGCACGGTCGGCGATTACAGCCTGATCGGCATCAACGCGGTGATCCTCAACGGTGCGAAGATCGGCAAGAACTGCATCATCGGCGCCAATTCGCTGATCGGCGAGGGCAAGGAGATTCCCGATGGTTCTCTGGTGATGGGTTCGCCGGGCAAGGTCGTGCGCGAACTCACCGAGGCGCAAAAGAAGATGCTCGAAGCCAGCGCCGCGCACTATGTGCATAACTCGCAGCGTTATGCCCGCGATCTGGCCGAGCAAGAACAATGACCACCGCTGAACGACCTGTTGCCTCGCCCTGCGTGAATATCTGTGCGCTGGATGAGGCTGATGTCTGCACCGGGTGCCAGCGTACCGTCGAAGAAATCACCCGCTGGAGCCGCATGAACAATGACGAGCGCCGTGCGGTGCTGGGGTTGTGTCATGAGCGGGCGAAGGCCAGTGGGTTGGTGTGGATGTTGCCGGCGAAATCTTCGTGAACGGTAGAAGCCCCTCACCCTAGCCCTCTCCCGGGGGGAGAGGGGACTTACCGGGTGTCTTGCGCTATACGCCGACCTGGAACATTTTGGCGATTATGGATTCAACAAGGTTCTCGCTGGTCTCCGCACCTCTGCAGCATCCCCTAATCGGCTCCCTCTCCCTCGGGAGAGGGCTGGGGTGAGGGGTGGCTCTTGACCTTGCGGTCCAGTAACCTGTGCGCCAAACCACCAGGCCACCCTCCATGATTTTCCTCATCGCCTACATCAGCAGCGTCGTGCTGATCAACTTCGCCTTCTCCACCGCACCGCACCTGGACATCATCTGGTCGGCCTGGGGCGGGCTGGTGTTCGTGCTGCGTGACATGGTGCAAACGCGCTTCGGTCACGGTGCGATCGTGGCGATGCTGGCGGCGCTGGTGCTGTCCTACGTCACTTCCGATCCGTCCATTGCGCTGGCCAGTGCTACGGCGTTCGCGGTGTCCGAGTGTATCGACTGGCTGGTATTCAGCATTACCAAACGGCCGTTGCGCGACCGCCTGTGGATAAGTTCAGCGCTGAGCATTCCCCTCGATACCTTCATCTTTTTCGGCATGATCGACCTGCTGACCCCGCCAGTGATCATCACTGCCCTGGCCTCGAAATTCGCCGGGGTCACCGCCGTCTGGCTGATCATGGCCTGGCGCGAGCGCAAACAGGCCGTCGCCGGCTGAAGCCAAACCCTCGGGTTCATGTAAAATGCCGCGCTTTCTCCCCATGGAAAGCGCGGCTGGCGTTGCTTTCCTCGATGATCCGCTGCTTTGAGGACCTGAGATGACCCGTATCGGAACTCCACTGTCGCCAACCGCGACCCGCGTATTGCTGTGTGGCTGTGGTGAGTTGGGCAAAGAGGTGGTGATCGAGCTGCAGCGCCTGGGCGTTGAAGTGATTGCCGTCGACCGTTACGCCAACGCGCCGGCCATGCAGGTTGCGCATCGCAGCCATGTGATCAACATGCTCGACGGCGCCGCCCTGCGCGCCGTGATCGAAGCCGAGAAGCCGCACTTCATCGTGCCGGAAATCGAAGCCATCGCCACCGCCACTCTGGTCGAACTGGAAGCCGAAGGCTTCACCGTGATCCCGACTGCCCGTGCGGCGCAGTTGACCATGAACCGCGAAGGCATCCGTCGCCTGGCCGCTGAAGAACTCGACCTGCCGACCTCGCCGTATCACTTCGCCGATACGTTCGAGGACTACAGCAAAGCCGTGGAAGACCTCGGCTTCCCGTGCGTCGTCAAACCGGTCATGAGTTCGTCGGGCAAAGGCCAGAGCCTGCTGCGCAGCGTCGATGACGTGCAGAAGGCCTGGGACTACGCGCAAGAGGGCGGTCGCGCCGGCAAGGGGCGGGTGATCATCGAGGGGTTCATCGATTTCGACTACGAAATCACCCTGTTGACCGTGCGTCACGTCGGCGGCACCACGTTCTGCGCGCCGGTCGGTCACCGTCAGGAAAAGGGCGATTACCAGGAATCCTGGCAGCCACAGGCCATGAGCCCGGTAGCCCTGGCTGAATCCGAGCGTGTGGCCAAGGCGGTCACCGAAGCGCTGGGTGGCCGTGGCATCTTCGGCGTCGAGCTGTTCATCAAGGGCGATCAGGTGTGGTTCAGCGAAGTGTCGCCGCGCCCACACGACACCGGTCTGGTGACGCTGATTTCCCAGGATCTCTCGCAGTTCGCCCTGCACGCTCGGGCGATTCTGGGCCTGCCGGTTCCGCTGATCCGTCAGTTCGGGCCATCGGCTTCAGCGGTGATTCTGGTGGAAGGGCAATCGACCCAGGCGGCGTTCGCCAACCTCGGCGCCGCGCTGAGCGAGCCGGACACGGCGTTGCGTCTGTTCGGCAAACCTGAAGTCAACGGCCAGCGCCGCATGGGCGTGGCGCTGGCGCGGGACGAGTCGATCGAGGCTGCGCGTGCCAAGGCGACCCGTGCTTCTCAGGCTGTCGTAGTCGAGCTCTGACAGCGTCGCGGCATTTGCGAGCAGGCTCGCTCCCACGGTGGAATGCATTCCAATTGTGGGAGCGAGCCTGCTCGCGAAGCTTTTGATCTGCCGTCAGGCAACCCGATTCAGATCGTTATTCCTCGTTTCCTTCAGGCACAGCACCGCAATCAAACTCAGCACCGCGGCCGCCGACACATACCCGCCGACATAACTCAAACCGCCCATCGCCACCAGTTTCTGCGCAAAGAACGGTGCCGCCGAGGCGCCGACGATTCCGCCCAGGTTGTACGCCGCCGACGCGCCGGTATAACGCACATGGGTCGGAAACAGCTCCGGCAACAGCGCGCCCATCGGCGCGAACGTCACGCCCATCAGGAACAGTTCGATGCACAGGAACAGCGCCACGCCCCAGGTCGAGCCCTGCGTCAGCAACGGTTCCATCAGAAACCCGGAAAGCACCGCCAGCACGCCGCCGATGATCAGCACCGGTTTGCGCCCGTAACGGTCACTGGCCCAAGCCGATAACGGCGTGGCAGCGGCCATGAACAGCACGGCGAAACACAACAGGCCGAGGAAGGTTTCGCGGCTGTAACCCAGGGTGGACACGCCGTAGCTCAGGGAAAACACCGTCGAGATATAGAACAGCGCATAGCACACCACCATTGCCGCTGCGCCCAGAAGCGTCGGCGCCCAGTACTGGCTGAACAGCTCGACCAGCGGCACTTTCACCCGCTCCTGACGAGCAATCGCGTTGGCGAACACCGGCGTTTCATGCAGCTTGAGGCGTACATACAGGCCGACCATCACCAGCGCGGCGCTGAGGAGAAACGGAATGCGCCAGCCCCAGCTGCGGAACTGCTCGTCATCGAGGGTCATGGCCAGGGTCAGGAACAGACCGTTGGCGGCGAGAAAACCGATCGAAGGCCCCAGTTGCGGGAACATGCCGAACCATGCGCGCTTGCCTTTCGGTGCGTTTTCCGTGGCCAGCAACGCGGCTCCGCCCCATTCGCCGCCCAGCCCCAGGCCTTGGCCGAAGCGCAGCACACACAGCAGAATCGGCGCCCATGCGCCGATGCTGTCGTACCCCGGCAACACGCCGATCAAGGTGGTGCAGACGCCCATCAGCAGCAATGAGGCGACCAGCGTCGATTTACGCCCGATGCGGTCACCGAAGTGGCCGAACAGCGCCGAGCCCAGCGGACGGGCGAGGAAGGCGATGCCGAACGTCAGAAACGCCGAGAGCATCTGTGCGGTGCCGGACGTTTGCGGAAAGAACACCGGCCCGATCACCAGCGCGGCTGCGGTGGCGTAAACGTAGAAGTCGTAGAACTCGATGGCGGTGCCGATAAAACTTGCCGTCGCCACGCGGGTGGCGGAATTGGTCGGCTGGGCAGGCGCGTCGTCGCGCAAAGCGGTCGTGGTGGTCATGCGGTGATCCCTGACAGTCATGAGCTCCATTGGAGCGAATTATTATGGTCGAACACCCAGGGATGTGGGGTAGGGCGCGAGCGCTGTTTCGAGTAGGAACAGTCGTCGGTTTGCAACGGAAACAGTCGCGATCCGTGGCGTGCCGGGTAAGCACAGGGATCGACGGCGCTTGGGTAAGCTCGGCGATTATAGGAAGCGCGCTAACGATTGAACAAGAGGCGATCTAGCGTGCCGGTACCAGGGCTGGCACAGAGGCGGTCAGCCAGATCAGCACTTTGCTCACGCGGTTGTCTTCGGTCTCGAGGATTTCCAGCCGGTAACGGCCGATCTTCAGGCAAACCGCGCTTTCCGGAATGGTTTCCAGCGCCTCGGTCACCAGCCCGTTAAGGGTTTTCGGCCCGTCGCTGGGCAGGTGCCAGCCCAGGCATTTATTCAGTTCGCGGATCGACGCCGCACCATCGATCACCATGCGCCCGTCGGCTTGCGGGTGGATGTGCGGGTTATCGAGGCTGTGCTCGCTTTCGAATTCACCAACGATCTCTTCGAGAATGTCCTCCAGCGTGACAATGCCGAGGACTTCTCCGTATTCGTCGACCACCATGCCCAGGCGCCGCTGTTGCTTGTGAAAGTTCAGCAGTTGCAGTTGCAGCGGGGTGCTTTCCGGAACGAAGTACGGTTCGTAGCTGGCCGCCAGCAAGGCTTCGCGGGTCAGTTCGCCGTTGCTCAGAAAGTGGCCGACCTGACGGGTGTTGAGGACTGCTTCGACCTGGTTGATGTCGCTGTGAAACACCGGCAGACGCGTGCGTTCGTTATTGCGCAGTTGCTCGATGATCGCTTCGATCGGATCGTCGAGGTTGATGCCCTCGACGTCGCTGCGTGGTACCAGAATGTCGTTGACCGTGATGTTGTCCAGCGCGTGGATCCCGGAGGCCGGGTGTGCGCGAACCGGATGCTCGGCATCGTCGTGGCGGTCGGCGGGCACGTCATCTTCGCTGTGCTGAACGACTTGCGCCTTGCGCACGAACGGGCTCATCAGCAAGCCGCTGAGGCGGCTGAACAGCCAGGCAAACGGATAGACAATCTTCAGCGGCACCGCAAGCAGGGTGTTGCCGAGCGCCAGCACCGCATCGGGATAACGCTGGGCCACGCTGCGCGGGAAGTAATCGGCGAATACCAACAGGATGGCACCGACGCCGAGGCATGCCGCCCACGGGCCGTTTTCCGCGCAGAGGAAAATCGCCAGCAAAGTCGCAATCACCACCGCCAGCGCGCGGCACAGGGTGTTGCACAGGATCAGGCTGTCGAGAGGGAAGCTGAGCTTCGCCAGCGGCTTATCGCTGGCGCGCGAGGCGGTGCGCTGTGCAAGCAACTGCTGTTGCGCGATTTCGACGGCGGTAAACAGCCCTGACCACACAATCAGCAGAGCGAATACCGCGAGCATCGGCCCTATGGGCAAACCGTCCATTTATACGCCCGTCAGATGTGCAGAATGTATTCGCGAACCAGTTTGCTGCCGAAATACGCCAACATCAGCAGGCAAAAACCGGCGAGCGTCCAGCGAATCGCCTTGTGCCCGCGCCAGCCGAGGCGATTGCGCCCCCACAACAGCACGCTGAACACGATCCACGCCAGGCACGCCAGCAGGGTCTTGTGCACCAGATGCTGGGCGAACAGGTTCTCGACGAACAGCCAGCCGGAGATCAGCGACAACGACAGCAGCGTCCAGCCGGCCCAGAGGAAGCCGAACAGCAGGCTTTCCATGGTTTGCAGCGGCGGGAAGTTCTTGATCAGCCCGGACGGGTGCTTGTGCTTGAGCTGGTGGTCTTGCACCAGCAACAGCAAGGCCTGAAACACCGCGATGGTGAACATGCCGTAGGCAAGGATCGACAGCAGGATGTGGGCGAGAATGCCCGGCTCCTCATCGATGATCTGCACCGTGCCGGTCGGCGCGAATTGCGCCAGCAGTACGGTGATCGCACCGAGCGGGAACAGCAGCACCAGCAGATTTTCCACCGGAATGCGCGAACACGCCAGCAGGGTCAGCGCGATCACCGCTGCGGCAATCAGGCTGGAGGCGCTGAAGAAATCAAGGCCCAGGCCAATCGGCGTCAGCAGATGAGTCAGCAGGCTGGCGCCGTGGGCGACGACGGCGAGCACGCCGAGGCTGACCAGCAGGCGCTTGTTCGCCTTGGCGCCAGTGGCCAGACGGGTGCTTTGATACAGGGTCGCAGCGGCATACAGGAGGGCGGCGGCGAGGGTGGTCAGTAAGCTGGGTGACAAGGGGAGCATAAATCCTGATGGGCGGGCCCGAAAGACGCTGAGTTTGGCATAGAACCGCCGCGACACGAAAGACTCGGCAAGCTGACAGCGAGGTGTGCGCCGGGCGCAGTCTTCGCTATAATCCGCGACCTGCCCACGCCGCAGGCTCGCCGAGCACATGTTGATTCCGGTCTGGGCCGCCATTATCCCGGTCTGTACAGGGCCTGAAAGGATCGCGCAATGTTTGAAAACTTAACCGACCGTCTCTCGCAGACGCTGCGCCATGTCACCGGCAAGGCGAAGCTGACCGAGGACAACATCAAAGACACCCTGCGTGAAGTGCGCATGGCGTTGCTCGAAGCCGACGTCGCGCTGCCGGTGGTCAAGGACTTCGTCAATTCGGTCAAGGAACGCGCCGTCGGCACCGAGGTGTCGCGCAGCCTGACGCCGGGCCAGGCGTTCGTGAAGATCGTCCAGGCCGAACTCGAAAGCCTGATGGGCGCGGCCAACGAAGACCTCAACCTGAGCGCCGTGCCGCCAGCGGTCATTCTGATGGCCGGTCTGCAGGGTGCCGGTAAAACCACCACCGCCGGCAAGCTCGCGCGCTTCCTTAAAGAGCGCAAGAAAAAGTCGGTCATGGTCGTCTCGGCTGACGTTTACCGTCCTGCGGCGATCAAACAGCTGGAGACCCTGGCCAACGATATCGGCGTGACGTTCTTTCCGTCCGACCTGAGCCAGAAGCCGGTCGACATCGCCAGCGCCGCTATTAAAGAAGCCAAGCTGAAATTCATCGACGTGGTCATCGTCGATACCGCCGGTCGTCTGCACATCGACGAAGAGATGATGGGCGAGATCAAGGCGCTGCACGCCGCGATCAACCCGGTCGAAACGCTGTTCGTGGTGGATGCCATGACCGGTCAGGACGCGGCCAATACGGCCAAGGCCTTCGGTGATGCGCTGCCGCTGACCGGCGTGATCCTGACCAAGGTCGACGGCGACGCCCGTGGCGGTGCCGCGCTGTCGGTACGCGCGATCACTGGCAAGCCGATCAAGTTCATCGGTATTGGCGAGAAGAGCGAAGCGCTCGATCCGTTCCATCCCGAGCGTATCGCCTCGCGCATTCTCGGCATGGGCGACGTGCTCAGCCTGATCGAACAGGCCGAAGCGACCCTCGACAAGGACAAGGCCGACAAACTGGCCAAGAAGCTGAAGAAGGGCAAGGGCTTCGACCTCGAAGACTTCCGCGATCAGCTGCAACAGATGAAGAACATGGGCGGCCTCGGCGGGCTCATGGACAAGCTACCGAGTATCGGCGGCGTCAACCTGTCGCAAATGGGCAATGCCCAGAACGCCGCTGAGAAGCAGTTCAAGCAGATGGAAGCCATCATCAACTCGATGACCCCGGCCGAGCGCCGCGACCCGGAACTGATCAGCGGTTCGCGCAAGCGCCGCATCGCCATGGGTTCCGGCACTCAGGTGCAGGACATCGGTCGCTTGATCAAGCAGCACAAGCAGATGCAGAAGATGATGAAGAAATTCTCCGCCAAGGGCGGAATGGCGAAAATGATGCGCGGCATGGGCGGAATGTTGCCCGGCGGCGGCATGCCGAAAATGTAAGCTGTCCGGTCTCACCGAAATCAGCAAAACAGGTGAGGCAGGACACCAAGACTTCGCCGGTCGTCGCACCGGCGCAGACCCTGCAAGGACGCAGGATCAACAGCAAACCCGCACTTGGCGGGAGCTGACTGGCCGTTTTCATCGACGGCTCTTTATGCAAATCTGCACGGCATGCCACAGGCGCCGGAAAAAGTCATTTGCAAATATCCGGATATTCCTTAGAATATGCGGCCTTTCGGGCACCCATGCCCGCTGTGCATTTAGATTTGCAGCACCGACTACAGGAACGATGTTCACATGCTAACAATCCGTCTTGCCCTTGGCGGCTCCAAAAAGCGCCCGTTTTACCACCTGACCGTAACCGATTCGCGTAACCCGCGTGACGGCTCCCACAAAGAACAGGTTGGCTTCTTCAACCCTGTTGCCCGTGGTCAGGAAGTTCGTCTGTCCGTGAACCAAGAGCGCGTAGCCTACTGGCTGAGCGTTGGTGCACAGCCTTCTGAGCGCGTTGCTCAGTTGTTGAAGGAATCTGCCAAGGCTGCGGCCTGAGCAATATGAACGCGACGCCTGCTGTTGCCGATGATTTGATCGTTATTGGCAAAATTTATTCTGTTCATGGCGTTCGCGGCGAAGTGAAGGTTTATTCCTTTACTGATCCGACTGAAAACCTGTTGCAGTACAAAACCTGGACGCTCAAGCGCGAAGGCAATGTCAAACAGGTCGAGCTGGTCAGTGGACGCGGGAGCGACAAGTTCCTGGTCGCAAAGCTCAAGGGTCTTGATGATCGTGAAGAAGCTCGTCTTCTGGCCGGTTACGAGATCTGCGTGCCACGCAACCTGTTCGCTGAATTGACCGAAGGCGAGTACTACTGGTACCAGCTGGAAGGTCTGAAGGTCATCGACACCCTTGGGCAATTGCTCGGGAAAATCGATCATCTTCTGGAAACCGGCGCCAATGATGTGATGGTCGTCAAGCCTTGCGCTGGCAGCCTGGATGATCGCGAACGCCTGTTGCCCTATACCGAGCAATGCGTGTTGGCCGTCGACCTGGCCGCGGGCGAGATGAAGGTGGATTGGGACGCGGACTTCTGACGTGGCTAACTTGCGCGTTGAAGTGATCAGTTTGTTTCCCGAGATGTTTTCCGCCATTGGCGATTACGGCATCACCAGTCGTGCGGTCAAACAGGGGCTCTTGCAGCTGACCTGTTGGAATCCGCGAGATTACACGACGGATCGGCATCACACTGTGGACGATCGCCCGTTTGGCGGTGGTCCGGGCATGGTGATGAAGATCAAGCCCCTGGAAGATGCTCTGGTTCAGGCCAAGGCAGCAGCCGGGGAGGCGGCGAAGGTGATTTACCTGTCCCCCCAAGGCCGTCAACTGACTCAGTCGGCGGTACGCGAGTTGGCACAATCGGATGCATTGATCCTGATTGCCGGCCGCTATGAAGGCATTGACGAGCGTTTTATTGAGGCTCATGTCGATGAAGAGTGGTCGATTGGCGACTATGTACTGTCTGGCGGCGAGCTGCCGGCCATGGTCCTGATCGATGCGGTTACACGACTGCTGCCTGGAGCTTTAGGGCATGCGGATTCCGCTGAGGAAGATTCCTTTACGGATGGTCTGCTGGATTGCCCGCACTACACCCGACCGGAGGTGTATGCGGATCAGCGTGTTCCCGACGTGTTGCTGAGTGGCAATCACGCGCATATCCGGCGTTGGCGTTTACAGCAGTCCCTTGGTAGGACCTATGAACGACGCGCCGATCTTCTGGAAAGCCGCTCGCTTTCTGGAGAAGAGAAGAAGCTGCTCGAGGAATACATCCGCGAGCGGGACGATAGTTAACAACGTATCGATGGTAGATCGAACGATTTACCTTAGGAGCACAGCATGACCAACAAAATCATCCTTGCACTCGAAGCAGAGCAGATGACCAAAGAAATCCCTACCTTTGCCCCGGGCGACACCATTGTCGTTCAGGTGAAAGTGAAGGAAGGCGATCGTTCCCGTCTGCAAGCGTTCGAAGGCGTTGTCATCGCCAAGCGTAACCGCGGCGTGAACAGTGCGTTCACCGTTCGTAAAATCTCCAACGGTGTTGGCGTAGAACGTACTTTCCAGACCTACTCGCCGCAAATCGACAGCATGGCTGTCAAGCGTCGCGGTGACGTACGTAAAGCCAAGCTGTACTACCTGCGCGATCTGTCGGGTAAAGCAGCTCGCATCAAGGAAAAACTGGCTTAAGTCCAGCTTCCGATGCAGAAAAAAGCAGCCTTCGGGCTGCTTTTTTGTTGTCTGCGTTTTATGCCTTGAAGGCTTTGCGGTATTGAACAGAACCGAGTCGCGGCCTTCGCGAGCAGGCTCGCTCCCACAAGGGGAACGCATTGCGAATGTGGGAGGTTTGCTCACACAGGGGAACGCATGCCCAATGTGGGAGCGAGCCTGCTCGCGAATCGATCTGTCAGGCGCTGGAAGCTTCCGGTTGTATCAACGCCAGCAACGTCCACCCCGACCCCGGCTTCAACGCGGTTTCCGGTGTCACCACATGCACCCAGCCACTGTCATCGCGCATGAACAGCAAGGTGGCACGATGGCCATGCAGCGCGCGGTAATCCTCCCAGCCAAATCCTTCCGTCAGCGTTGTACTGTACAGCTCGGCGCCTTGGCCCATTTGCCCGGCCAGTTTCGAATAGGTCAGCGCCTCACTGCCCAGTTGATTGCCGCGATGCTCCAGACTCGCCCGATGCTTGTCGCTACGCCGACTCTCATGACCGCTGGCCAGACCAAACAAGCGCTGATGGCCGAAGTCATGACGAAAGCGCATCGCCGCCAATGTATTGAGTTCACCCGACGGTGACAGCGCCAGCAAATGCCCCAGGCCGACGAGGTCGAGATGCGCATCGGCGTGCTGCGAAGCAGGGTTGCCGAAGTAGGTCGGCAAGCCTTCCATACGCGCCGCACGAATGTTTTCCCAGCTCGAATCGGTCAGCAGCACGCGACTGCCCAGTTGTTGCAGTGACTTGCCCAGTTCTCGCGCCGGGCCGTTGGCGCCGACGATCAGGAAACCACTCGGCGCCGGCTCCGCGACCTTGAGCAGGCGTGCCAGCGGGCGCGCCGTCGCACTTTGCAGTACAACCGTGCCGATGATCACGGCAAACGTCAGCGGCACCAGTAGTAGCGCGCCTTCGTGGCCTGCTTCATCCAGACGAATGGCGAAGATCGCCGACACCGCGGCCGCGACTATTCCGCGTGGGGCAATCCAGCACAGCAGCGCGCGTTCACGCCAGCTCAAGCTGGAGCCCGCCGTACTGAGCAGCACGTTCAACGGGCGAGCGACCAACTGGATCACCAGCAGCAGAATCAACACCAGCGGTCCCAGCCCGATCAGCGCATTCAGGTCGAGCCGCGCGGCCAACAGAATGAACAATCCGGAAATCAGCAAAACGCTGAGGTTTTCCTTGAAGTGCAGGATGTGCCGCACATCCACGCCTTTCATGTTCGCCAGCCACATGCCCATCAGCGTGACTGCCAGCAGTCCGGACTCATGCATGGTCGCGTTGGCGGCAATGAAGATTCCCAGCACTGCTGCCAGTGAGGCAAGGTTATGCAGATACTCCGGCAACCATTGTTGGCGGATCACCGTGCCGAGTACCCAGCCGCCGATAATGCCGAACGTTGCACCGCAGACAATCACCCCGCCGAAAGTGAACAGGCTCTGCCTGAGACCATGGCCTTCGGCGCTGGCGATGATAAAGCTGTACACCACCACGGCGAGCAGGGCGCCGATAGGATCAATGACGATGCCTTCCCAGCGCAGAATGTTGGCGATCGAAGCTTTCGGCCGCACCACCCGCAGCATCGGTACGATCACCGTCGGGCCGGTGACCAGCGTCAGGCTGCCGAACAGGATCGCCAGCATCCAGTCGAAACCCAGTAAAAAGTGCGTGGCGACCGCGATGACGATCCAGGTCGAAATCGCCCCGACCGTGACCAGGCGATGGACGACGCTGCCGATTTCTTTCCATTCCGACAAATGCAGGGTCAGGCTGCCCTCGAACAGAATCAGCGCAACCGCCAGCGACACCAGTGGCATCAGTAGCGGTCCGAACATTTCCTGCGGATCAAGCCAGCCAAGCACCGGGCCGGCGAGGATGCCGGTCAGCAGCAGAAACAGAATCGCCGGCAACTTCAAGCGCCAGGCCAGCCACTGACATCCCAGCGCTGCGGCGCCGATCCCGCCAAATGCCAAGAGAATTTGCTGCTCGTTCATTGATGCTCCCTGTTCCTTGATCTGGCTGGCTATGAAAGACTAGCGGCCATTCCCGTCGTTCACTGTCTATTTGCACGCAGTGTTAAAAACTGCCTGCCCTGAGCACACATGCCTGCCATCGACCATCCGCTGATTGACCAATTCCTCGACGCTTTATGGCTGGAAAAAGGCCTGTCGGATAACACCCGCGGCGCCTACCGCAGCGATCTGGCGCTGTTCAATGGCTGGCTGCAGGAGAAAAACCTCGAGCTGATCAACGCCGGCCGCGAGCTGATCCTTGATCATTTGGCCTGGCGCCTCGAGCAGAACTACAAGCCGCGCTCCACGGCCAGATTTCTCTCCGGCGTGCGTGGTTTTTATCGCTATCTGCTGCGGGAAAAGCTGATCAGTGTCGACCCGACTTTACGCGTCGACATGCCGCAACTGGGGCGGCCACTGCCCAAGTCGCTGTCCGAGGCGGACGTCGAAGCGCTGCTCAAGGCGCCGGACCTGAGCGAAGCCATCGGCCAGCGTGATCGCGCCATGCTCGAAGTCCTGTATGCCTGCGGCTTGCGCGTGACCGAACTGGTCAGCCTGACGCTGGAGCAGGTCAACCTGCGCCAGGGTGTGCTGCGGGTGATGGGCAAAGGCAGCAAGGAACGCCTGGTGCCGATGGGCGAGGAGGCGATCGTCTGGGTCGAACGCTACATGCGCGACGGACGTGGCGAACTGCTGGGTGGGCGGCCCAGCGATGTGCTGTTTCCCAGCCAGCGCGGCGAACAGATGACCCGTCAGACCTTCTGGCACCGGATCAAGCATCAGGCCAAAGTCGCCGGGATCAATAAATCGCTGTCACCGCACACCCTGCGCCACGCATTTGCCACTCATTTGCTCAACCACGGCGCGGATTTGCGCGTGGTGCAGATGCTGCTCGGCCATAGTGATCTATCCACGACGCAGATCTACACCCATGTCGCGCGCGCACGTTTGCAGGATCTGCACGCCAAACACCACCCGCGCGGCTGAACACACAACCCCTTGTGGGAGCGAGCCTGCTCGCGAAGAGGGAGTGTCAAACGACATCGTTTCAACTGACACACCGCCTTCGCGAGCAGGCTCGCTCCCACGGGGGATCTGATCGTCGTGAAAATGCGGCGACCGGCGCATTCGGCCACCGTGACCTTATGTGTTAGGCTTTGCCGGTTTGCACGATGGGCGGTTATGACCCGGTGTTCCGGCACGGGCGTTCTGATCGTTCCATTTGTCCGCCTTCAGGAGTCCTCATGCGTCTGACCCAGATTTTCGCCGCCGCAGCCCTTGCGTTGGTCAGCACCTTTGCCGCCGCCGATGACGCGGCCGATAAAGCCATTCGTCAAAGCCTGGAAAAGCTCGAACTCGAGGTTCCGGTCGAAAGCATCAACGGCAGCCCACTGCCGGGCATGTACGAAGTCAAGCTCAAGGGCAGCCGTGTGCTTTACGCCAGTGCCGACGGCCAGTACATCGTTCAGGGCAACCTGTACCAGCTCGAAAACGGCAAACCGGTCAACCTGACCGAGAAGACCGAACGCCTGGGCATCTCCAAACTGATCAACGCCATTCCGGTGGCCGAAACCGTGGTCTATCCGGCGGTCGGCGAAACCAAGTCGCACATCACCGTATTCACTGACACCACCTGCCCGTACTGCCACAAACTGCACGCTGAAGTGCCCGAGCTGAACAAGCGCGGCATCGAAGTGCGTTATGTGGCGTTCCCGCGTCAGGGCCTGAATTCGCCGGGTGACGAGCAGCTGCAAGCGGTGTGGTGCTCGAAAGACAAGAAAGCGGCCATGGACAAAATGGTCGATGGCAAGGAAATCAAGGCCGCCAAGTGCGATAACCCGGTTTCCAGACAGTTCGCCCTCGGCCAGTCGATCGGCGTGAACGGCACACCGGCCATCGTTTTGGCCGACGGGCAAGTCATTCCGGGCTACCAGCCTGCGCCACAAGTCGCCAAACTGGCGCTGGGCGCAAAGTAATTCGCATCGTCACGGTCCGCCGCTGACGATCATGGTCCGGCAGCCACATTGCCGGGCCATCAATAGAGAGCCGCGAGCACGCGGTTGTTTTCCGGCCGACCCTGCGTCGGCCGTTTTATGGGGAGTTCACAGTGAATCCGGTCAAAGTAGGCATCTGTGGGTTAGGGACCGTCGGTGGCGGTACCTTCAACGTACTTCAGCGCAACGCCGAGGAAATTGCTCGTCGTGCCGGGCGTGGGATCGAAGTGGCACAAATTGCCATGCGCACGCCAAAGCCTCAGTTCCAGACGACCGGTATTGCGATTACCAACGATGTCTTCGAAGTGGCCACGAACCCTGAGATCGACATTGTCATAGAGCTGATGGGCGGCTACACCGTTGCCCGCGAGCTGGTACTCAAGGCCATCGAGAATGGCAAGCATGTGGTCACCGCGAACAAGGCGCTGATAGCCGTTCACGGTAATGAGATTTTCGCCAGGGCACGCGAGAAAGGCGTGATCGTGGCATTCGAAGCAGCGGTAGCCGGTGGCATTCCGGTGATCAAGGCGATTCGTGAAGGCCTGTCGGCCAACCGTATCAACTGGGTCGCGGGGATCATCAACGGCACCGGTAACTTCATCCTCACCGAAATGCGCGAGAAGGGCCGTACCTTCGAAGACGTGCTGGCCGAAGCGCAGGCGCTGGGTTATGCCGAAGCCGATCCGACCTTCGACGTCGAAGGCATCGATGCGGCGCACAAGCTGACCATCCTGGCGTCGATCGCATTCGGTATTCCGCTGCAGTTCGACAAGGCGTACACCGAAGGCATCACCAAACTGACCACCGCTGACGTGAATTACGCCGAAGCGCTGGGCTACCGCATCAAGCACCTGGGTGTGGCGCGTAGCACTGACGCTGGCATCGAGTTGCGCGTACACCCGACGCTGATCCCGGCCGATCGCCTGATCGCCAACGTCAACGGCGTGATGAACGCGGTGATGGTCAACGGTGATGCGGCCGGTTCGACCCTGTTCTACGGCGCTGGCGCTGGCATGGAGCCGACCGCTTCGTCGGTGATCGCTGATCTGGTCGACGTGGTGCGTGCCATGACCTCCGACCCGGAAAACCGCGTACCGCACCTGGCCTTCCAGCCGGACTCGCTGTCGGCGCACCCGATCCTGCCGATCGAAGCCTGCGAAAGCGCTTACTACCTGCGCATTCAGGCCAAGGACCATCCGGGCGTTCTCGCTCAGGTGGCGAGCATCCTGTCGGAGCGCGGCATCAATATCGAATCGATCATGCAGAAAGAAGTCGAAGAGCATGACGGCCTGGTGCCGATGATTCTGCTGACTCACCGCGTGGTCGAGCAGCGCATCAACGATGCGATCGCCGCCCTCGAAGCACTGGCAGGCGTAGACGGCCCGGTCGTACGGATCCGCGTCGAACATTTGAACTAAAAAAGCAGCTGCGAGCTTCGAGCTGCAAGCGGCAAGAAAAAGCAGTCCGGCTTTTACTTGAAGCTTGTAGCTCGTAGCTGGCAGCTCAAACCAAAGGTTTGCCCCTTATGCGATATATCAGTACTCGCGGCCAGGCACCGGCCCTGAATTTCGAAGAGGTTCTGCTGGCCGGTCTGGCCACGGACGGCGGTTTGTACGTCCCGGAAAACCTGCCACGTTTCACCCAGGAAGAAATCGCTTCCTGGGCCGGCCTGCCGTATCACGAACTGGCCTTCCGGGTGATGCGTCCGTTCGTGACCGGTAGCATTCCCGACGCCGATTTCAAAAAGATTCTTGAAGAAACCTACGCGGTATTCGCCCACAGCGCAGTGGCGCCGCTGCGTCAGCTCAACGGCAACGAATGGGTGATGGAGCTGTTCCATGGCCCGACCCTGGCGTTCAAGGACTTCGCCCTGCAACTGCTTGGTCGTCTGCTCGACTACGTGCTGGAAAAGCGCGGCGAGCGCGTGGTGATTGTCGGTGCCACTTCCGGTGATACCGGTTCGGCCGCCATCGAAGGCTGCAAGCACTGCGAAAACGTCGACATTTTCATCCTGCACCCACACAACCGGGTTTCGGCAGTGCAGCGCCGGCAGATGACCACGATCGTTGGCGAGAACATCCACAACATCGCCATCGAAGGCAACTTCGATGACTGCCAGGAAATGGTCAAGAACAGCTTCGCCGACCAGAGCTTCCTCAAAGGCACGCGTCTGGTGGCGGTGAACTCGATCAACTGGGCGCGGATCATGGCCCAGATCGTCTACTACTTCCACGCCTCGCTGCAGTTGGGCGGGCCGGCGCGTTCGGTGTCGTTCTCGGTACCGACCGGCAACTTCGGCGACATTTTCGCCGGTTACCTGGCGCGCAACATGGGCCTGCCGATCAATCAGTTGATCGTCGCCACCAACCGCAACGACATCCTGCACCGCTTCATGAGCGGCAACCAGTACGTCAAGGAAACCCTGCACGCCACGCTGTCGCCGTCGATGGACATCATGGTCTCGTCGAACTTCGAACGCTTGCTGTTCGACCTGCACGGTCGCAACGGTGCGGCAATCGCCGGGTTGATGGATACGTTCAAGCAGGGCGGTGGTTTCAGCGTTGAACAGGAACGCTGGACCGAAGCGCGCAAACTGTTCGACTCGCTGGCGGTGGACGATGCGCAAACCTGCGAGACCATCGCCGAAGTCTATGCACAGACCGGTGAGGTGCTGGATCCGCATACCGCGATCGGCGTCAAGGCCGCGCGCGAGTGCCGTCGCAGCCTGGACATCCCGATGGTGATCCTCGGCACGGCGCATCCAGTGAAATTCCCGGATGCGGTAGAGAAAGCCGGTGTAGGAAAAGCGCTCGAACTGCCTGCACATCTTTCTGATTTGTTTGAGCGAAACGAGCGCTGCACAGTTTTGCCGAACGAGCTGAAAGCCATACAGGCCTTTGTCAGCCAGCATGGCAACCGCGGCAAACCACTGTAAGCCTGTAAAAGCTGTCACATTTTGAAGCCCGTCTCCTGACGGGCTTTTTTGTTTTCGCTGCCACACTGCTCGGGTTTTCACCCACGCAGGACGGGTGAGTCGATCACGAAGGAAGTGGCAATGCTGTTTGATAGAGGTTTGAAACCGGCACTGGTCGGGGTGTTCTTGTGCGGATTGTTGGGGCTGATGCGCTGCAGTGTGGCGGCGCAACTGGTGCTGCACGGCGATGCCGCGGTACACAACGTACATGCCGTCGAACTGGCCGCACATGAGCGCGAGTGGATTCGCGACAACCCGACGGTGACCGTGGCGTCGTTGCAATATCCGCTGTATCTGTTTCAGGATGAACACGGCCAGTGGAGCGGTTTGAACAACGATGTGCTCAAGCGGGTAACGGCGATGACCGGACTGCAGTTCGTGCACCAGGAGTCGTTCTCGACCGATCACATGCTCGAGCGCCTGAAAAGCGGTGCGGCGGACATCAGTACGACGTTGGCGATCAGCGAAGAGCGCAAGGCGTTTCTTGATTACAGCCACGCCTTCGGTGGGGCGGGTTGGGTGTTCGTCGGGCGAGCCGACGCGCCGCGGCTGGAGTCTTTCGAGCAACTGGCCGGGCGCAGGCTAGTGCTGCCGGCCCGGCATGCCCTGGAGGACACGATCAGGCGCGACTTCCCGACCATCAAGATTCATTCGGTCAAGACCTACGCCGAAGCGCGGGCGCTGGTCGAAAGTGGCGAAGCCTACGCCACCATCGAAAATGAAATCGGCGCGCAACTTTATCCGTTGGGTCTGCTCAAGGTCGGTGGGCTGGTTGAAGGCAAGTGGGAGGCCGACAATCTCGCGGTGCGCAAAGGCATGCCGGAGCTTCTAGGCATCCTCAACAAGGCCCTGGAGGCCTTTCCGCCCGCCGAACTCCGCGCGATCCGCCTGAAATGGCTGGAGGGGATAGCGCCGGCGCCGGTGCCGACTATCGGTCAGCAGATGCTTGAATGGGCCTGCTGGGCCATGGGCGGTCTCGGCGTGTTCGGCTTGCTGTCATTGGTATGGAATCGAAGGCTGACGGCGGTGATCAAGTTGCGACGTGCCGCAGAGAAGGATCTGGGCGATCAACTGGCGTTTCAGCATGCATTGATCGACGCCTTGCCTGACCCGGTATTCGTCCGCGATCTGCACGGACGCCTGATCACCTGCAACCGCAGTTATGAGGAGGCGCTGTCGGTGCGCCTGGATCAGGTCACTGGCCGCTTGCTGGTCGAGCTCGATACGCTGCCCGAAGCCACGGCGTTGATGCTTCATGACGAGTTCATGCTGCAGTTGCGCACGCGCAAGTCGCGCTTCAGCAAACGCCGCTTGCAGTTCAAGAACGGCCCGCGCGAGGTCTATCAATGGACCGTGCCGTTCTACAGCGCTGATGGTAAATTGCGCGGTCTGCTCGGCGGCTGGACGGACATCACCCAGCGCCGCACAGAGAGCGGTTGTCGATGTCCACAGTGAAGATGGGAAATGTCCTATAGGACGCGGCTACTTTTCCGATGGGAGGCTTAGGACGGCTGGCCTAGAGTGACAACCACTGCGGTGAAAGTCCGCGATTGTCGCTTCAGAGGTCGCTCATGCGCTCGCTTAAAGTCCTGATACTTGAACCCAATCCGTTCCAGCTGATGGCGTTGCACCAGATGCTCAATGCCGTCGGCATTTACGACGTGCTCACCGCGCCATCGCTGGCTGCGGCGCTGTCGTCGCTGGAACATCGCGGCGTGGTCGACATCGCCATCTGCGATCCACAACTCAAGGGTGGCGATGGCCTTGCGCTGATGCAGCATCTGACGGCTCGCCAGCAAGCGCGTGCGGTGATTCTGCTGGGGACGATCGCGGCAAGTCTGCTCAACGATCTCGAGCCGCTACTGGACGAGCACCGCGTGCGTTTGTTGGGGCGCCTGCAGACGCCGGTATCGGCGGTGCTGATGCGGGGGTTGCTCGACAGTTATCTGAGCGCCGCTTCGTCGCCACTCGGTGTGTAAAACGTACGGAAGTTTTTCTGTCATCTTCGCCGTGCATGCTCTGCCAGACCGGTGACGCTGCGATGTGGAGGCAATCGATACGCAGAACTTTCTTCTCGGGCCGGTGGTCATTTATGGTGTACACGCCCCAGGCGCACAGTTTTCGGACTATTGAGTGGAGATCGAGATGGAAAGTATCAGTCTATTGCTCGGTGAGGCTCTGAGCCCGTATCAGGTTTCGTTGACCCCCAGCGGCCGTGATGGCCAATGCCTGGTGACGCTGAAGAACAGTCACGGCGCGATCGTGGTGGAGCGCGAATTCAATCAGGCGCAACTGACCGACAAGCGTCTGCTGACCGACGTTGTCGATGGTTTGCACCGTGACGTGCTGATCGCCGAAGGCCGGCTCGAACCCTGCGTGATCGCGGCCTTGCGCAACGCCGCGCTGGAGAAGCAGGCAGCGCTGTAAAGATGAAATATTTTTTGTGGGAACCTTCCTGCATCCCTGTCAGTCAGACCCCATAACAGCAGGATCAAGCATTGTGCTCCGGTGCTTGTCGCTTGCTGCTACGGGTCTTTATGTAGGCCACGTTTAACCCCGAGTCGTCTCCCCACTTCTCGGGGTTTCTTTTTGCCTGCGATTTCTCATTGCGCGGCCTGGCGGTCGAAAAACGTGCGGGCCTGTTGCAGGTAGTCGGCTCGGCGCTCCGGGTCGAGCCATTCGGCGTACAACCGATTGAGCGGTTCGTGGGGTACCGTGCGCAGCAGATTGTTGATCTCGACGATGGCCTGACGTCCCTCGGCAGAGTTGGAGCACGCCACATGCCCCGAGAGATATTTCTGCGTACCACGAATCGGGTAGAACGCCAGTTCATCCTCGGCAATTTGCGCCTGCGTGGCCTGATAGCGGATCTCCGGCCAGTAACCGAGCACCACCTGCAAACGGCCCAGACGTTGCATCGACAGCAGATTGCTCAGCGCATCGTTTCCATAATGCGGCGTCAATGCGTCGCGCGGCGCCTGCTGCAGAATGTTGTCGATGAACTCGCCATAGCTGCGTTCGGCGACGATGCCGACCTTGCGCTCAGGCGCTGCCAGCAAAGCCGCCAGGTCAACTTCTCCTTCCACCAGATAAGGCGCAAGTACTGCGCGATCTTGTTGGCGTACCACCAGACCATTGCTCACGGCGCGGATCGCCGGAATCGAATACACAATCCACTGCGCACGCTCCTTGCTCCACAGCAGCGCGGGATCGCAAGCGAACGAATGTTCTTGCAGCATCTGCAGTCCGCGGGCGCGATTGACCCGCAGCAGTGTGTGCTCGTATTGCGGCATGCCGGCGATCAGCAGTGGCATCAAATGATCGATGACGCCCTGACCCTTTTTCGGTCCCTCGAAAATGGTCATCGGCGGCAGGTCGCGCAGCAACCAGATCAGCGTCGGTTTGGCCTGCGCGGCGCTCGACAGCAAGAGCAGGCACAGCAAGCCGAACAGCCGCCACGTCCACCCGGAGTGCGCGCCGTTGGCAAGCGAGGGCCGCTTCAGCTTAAATGGCTCCGTCTTCGCGTAATCTGGCGATCTGCTCTGCGTCGTAGCCAAGGTCGTGAAGTACCTGCGAGTTGTGCTCACCCAATTGCGGGCCGACCCACTCGGAACTGCCGGGTGTCTCGGACAGTTTCGGCACGATGCCGGGCATCTTGAAGTCTTTGCCGTCGGGCAGCTTCGCATGCAGGAACATTTCTCGCGCCAGGTACTGCGGATCGTTGAACATGTCCTCGGCGCTGAAAATCCGGCTGGCCGGCACTTCGGCCTGATTGAGCAGGTCGAGCACGGTCTGCAGCGGCAGCGAATTGACCCAGCGATCGATCACGCCGTACAACTCGTCGCGGCGGCTGTCGCGTCCGTCGTTGCTGGCCAGTGCCGGGTCGTTGGCCAGGTCTTCGCGACCGATGATCAACATGAAGCGTTTGAAGATCGCATCGCCGTTGGCGCCGATCTGCACATGCTTGCCGTCGGCGCTGGTGTGGATGGAGGAGGGCGTGATGCCCGGCATGATATTGCCGCTGCGCTCGCGGATGAAGCCGAACACATCGAACTCCGGCACCATGCTTTCCATCATCGCAAAAATCGCTTCATACAGCGCGACATCGACGACCTGGCCGAGGCCGCCGTTGACTTCGCGGTGACGCAGCGCCATCAGTGCGCCGATCACGCCCCACAGCGCGGCAATCGAATCGCCGATGGAAATCCCTGTACGCACCGGTGGGCGGTCTTCGAAACCGGTGATGTAGCGCAAGCCGCCCATGGATTCGCCGACCGCGCCGAAACCGGGCTGGTCTTTCATCGGCCCGGTCTGGCCGAAACCGGACAAGCGCACCATCACCAGTTTCGGGTTCAGCGTGTGCAGGGTGTCCCAGTTCAGACCGAGCTTTTCCAGCACGCCGGGGCGAAAGTTTTCGATGAGGATGTCGGCTTCGCTGAGCAATTGTTTGAGGATCGCCAGACCGTCCGGGTGCTTCAGGTTCAGCGTCAGCGATTTCTTGTTGCGCGCCTGAACGAACCACCACAGCGAGGTGCCTTCATACAGCTTTCGCCATTTGCGCAGGGGATCGCCGCCGTCCGGCGATTCGATCTTGATCACTTCGGCACCGAACTCGCCGCAAATACGCGAGGCAAACGGCCCGGCAATCAATGTTCCCAATTCAATGACTTTCAGACCCGAGAGCGGTTTGCTGGTGAACGGCATGCGAGATCCTGTAGGACAAGGCTGAGCGGATACAGCGTTTTAACATAGCCGGCCGTCAGACGCCGCAGCTTGATCGCCATCAATTCGATGATTGCCTACCGCATCGGTTAGACTTGCCGACTTTCCTCGTATCAAGAAGCCCGTTCATGGCCCAGCCGTCCACTACCTATAAATTCGAACTGAACCTCACCGACCTCGACCGCGGCGTCTACGAGAGCGTCAAGCAGACCATCGCCCGTCACCCTTCGGAAACCGAAGAGCGCATGACCGTGCGCCTGCTGGCCTACGCCCTCTGGTACAACGAGCAGTTGTCGTTTGGCCGCGGTCTGTCGGACGTGGATGAGCCGGCCTTGTGGGAAAAGAGCCTGGACGACCGCGTCCTGCACTGGATAGAAGTCGGTCAGCCAGACGTCGATCGCCTGACCTGGTGCTCGCGCCGTACCGAGCGCACCAGCCTGCTGGCCTACGGCAGCCTGCGCGTTTGGGAGACCAAGGTGATTCCGGCGATCAAGAACCTGAAGAACGTCAACATTGCCGCCGTCCCGCAAGAAGTGCTGGAAACCCTGGCCAAGGACATGCCCCGCGTCATCAAGTGGGACGTGATGATCAGTGAAGGCACGGTGTTCGTCACCGACGATCGCGGTCAGCACGAAGTCCAGTTGCAATGGCTGCAAGGTGAGCGCGGCTGATCCTGCGCCAGCACCGGAATAATCCCACGTAACCAAGAGAAGTCTCCGTCACTCCATGCGTATCGAACCTCGTCAACTGCCCGCCACGCTGCCCTTTCTGGGTGATCTGCCACCGCTGCTGACGCGCCTGTATGCGGCGCGTGGCGTGCAGTTCGAGGCCGAGCTGGACAAGAGCCTGGCGCGGTTGATTCCGTATCAGCAACTCAAGGGCATCGATGCCGCCGTCGACCTGCTGGTGACCGCGCTGGAGCAACGTCAGCGCATCCTCATCGTCGGCGACTTCGATGCGGACGGCGCCACGGCCAGCACCGTTGGCGTGCTGGGTTTGCGCCTGCTGGGTGCGGCCCATGTCGATTATCTGGTGCCAAACCGTTTCGAATATGGCTATGGTCTGACCCCGGAAATCGTCGACGTCGCGCTGACCCGCGAGCCGCAATTGCTGATCACCGTCGACAACGGCATCTCCAGCGTCGAAGGTGTCGCCGCAGCGAAACGCGCTGGCCTGAAAGTGTTGATCACTGACCACCACTTGCCCGGCGATGAGTTGCCGCAGGCCGATGCGCTGGTCAACCCGAACCAGCCGGGCTGCGAATTTCCGAGCAAGGCGCTGGCCGGGGTCGGCGTGATCTTTTACGTGCTGATGGCGTTGCGCGCGCGCCTGCGCAGCCTCGGCTGGTACGAGAGCAAGCCGCAGCCGAACATCGGCGAACTGCTCGATCTGGTGGCGCTGGGCAGCGTCGCCGACGTGGTGCCGCTGGACGCCAACAACCGCATTCTGGTGCACCAAGGGCTTGAGCGGATTCGCGCCGGCCGGGCGCGACCGGGGATCAAAGCGATTCTGGAAGTGGCCAAGCGTGACGCCGCGCGTATCACGTCTACGGATCTGGGCTTTATTGTCGGCCCGCGTCTCAACGCTGCCGGGCGTCTCGATGACATGAGCCTGGGCATTGAATGCCTGCTCACCACCGATGCCAGTCTGGCCCGGCAAATGGCTGCGCAACTGGACGGCATGAACCAGGATCGCAAATCCATCGAGCAGGGCATGCAGCGTGAAGCGCTGGCGCAGCTCAAGGACCTGCCGGTGGAGTCGATGCCGTTTGGTCTGTGCCTGTTCGACCCGGAGTGGCACCAAGGCGTGATCGGCATCCTCGCCTCGCGAATGAAAGAGCGTTATTTCCGTCCAACCATTGCCTTCGCCGATGCTGGCGATGGCCTGCTCAAGGGCTCCGGTCGCTCGGTGCAGGGCTTTCATATTCGCGATGCGCTGAGTGTGGTCGCGGCGCAGCATCCGAACCTGATCGCCAAGTACGGTGGCCACGCGATGGCGGCCGGTCTGACCTTGGCGCAGGAGAATTTTCCGTTGTTCGCCGAGGCCTTCGACGCCGAAGTGCGCAGGCAACTTCGCGAGGAAGATCTGACCGGGCGCATGCTCACCGATGGCACGCTGGCGGTCGAGGAATTCCACCTCGAACTGGCCCGCGCACTGCGCCATGCCGGGCCGTGGGGACAGCACTTTCCGGAGCCGGTGTTTCATGGCGTGTTCCAGTTGGTCGAACAGCGCGTGGTTGGCGAGCGGCATTTGAAAGTGGTGCTGAAAAGCGAGTGTGGCTCGGTGAAGCTGGATGGCATTGCGTTTGGTATTGATCGCGATATCTGGCCGAATCCGACGATTCAATGGGTTGAGCTGGCTTACAAACTCGACGTTAACGAGTTTCGTGGCAATGAGACTGTGCAACTGATGATTGCCCATATCGAACCGCGTTAAAGCCAATCGCGAGCAGGCTCACTCCTACAGGTCCGGTGTTGTCCATGGGGGAGCGAGCCTGCTTGCGAAAGCGTCCTTCACATACTGAATCACTCTGAACCCTCCTTCTTCCCGCGTTGTCGACTAGGCTCTAAGCACTGCTTGATTGGCCTTGTGACGTCTTGTCGAATTTTTGCCCGCGGGGGCGGGTGCTGCACTTTTTCTGTCACTCGTCGACTATTCAAACAGAACCCTGGAGCCTGCCCACTGATTCGAGAGGTGCCCCATGAGTCTGCTGCTTGAACCTTTTACCCTGCGCCAACTGACCCTGCCCAACCGCATCGCCGTCTCGCCGATGTGCCAATACTCCAGCGTCGACGGCCTGGCCAACGACTGGCATCTGGTGCATCTGGGCAGTCGCGCGGTGGGCGGTGCCGGTCTGGTGTTTACCGAAGCCACGGCAGTCACCGCCGACGGGCGGATCACCGCCGAAGACCTTGGCCTGTGGAACGACGAACAGATCGAACCGCTGCAACGCATCACCCGCTTCATCACTTCTCAAGGCGCAGTCGCCGGCATTCAACTGGCCCACGCCGGACGCAAGGCCAGCACCCATCGGCCATGGATCGGCAAGCATGGCAGCGTCAAACCAGAGGAGGGCGGCTGGACCCCGGTCGGGCCGTCGCCGATCGCGTTCGATCCGCAGCACACGCAACCGAAACATCTGGATGAAGGGCAGATTGCCGCCGTAATTCAAGCGTTCGTCGATGCTGCCAAGCGCGCATTGACGGCGGGTTTCAGCGTGGTCGAGGTGCATGCTGCGCACGGTTATCTGTTGCATCAGTTTCTTTCGCCGCTGAGTAATCAGCGTCAGGACCAGTACGGCGGCTCGTTCGAAAATCGTATTCGACTGGTGCTGCAAGTGACCGAAGCGGTTCGCGCAGTGTGGCCGGAAGAATTGCCGGTGTTTGTTCGGGTGTCCGCCACCGACTGGGTGGAAGATGGCTGGAACCCGGATGAAACCGTCGAGCTGGCGCGGCGTCTGCACACGCTGGGCGCTGACCTGATCGATGTGTCCTCGGGCGGTACGGCGGCCAACGCGGAGATTCCGGTCGGGCCGGGTTATCAAACGCGCTTCGCTGAACGGGTGCGCAAAGAGTCAGGCATCGCCACCGGCACCGTGGGCATGATTACCGAGCCGGCGCAGGCCGAGCATATTTTGCGCACCTGTCAGGCCGATATCATTTTCCTTGCCCGGGAATTGCTGCGCGATCCTTACTGGCCGCTGCACGCCGATGATGACCTGGGCGGGCGCAAAGCGGTGTGGCCGGCGCAGTATCAGCGCGCGACCCATCGGGATCAGCCGATTCATGAGTCTGATTTGCGAGATTGATTGAGGCTGAAAAGCAAAAGCCCCGAGCCGGTGAAGGTCGGGGCTTTTTTGTGTCCTGTGAATTTGTATTGCCTGAGCCGGCCTCTTCGCGAGCAGGCTCGCTCCCACAATTGGAATCTTTACTCCTGTGGGAGCGAGCCTGCTCGCGAATGGCGCCAGAACTGGCGCCTCAAATCCTCAAGGATATTTGCGCTTGTCCGGCGCCGGCGGGAAGTACTGGTACAACCAGGTCTCACTCAAGGTGCGGTCGTTGGTGCGGATAAACAGGCGCAGTTCCACCGGCTCGACGCTGTCACTGGTCGGGTACCAGTCGAACAGGATCCGGTAACCCTTGATGTCATCCAGCACCAGCACGCTGAAGTCCTGCACCTTGCCGTTCGAGCAGGTCACCACCGGTTCAATCCCGGTGCCCTGCGGCAAGCGCTCGAGACCGCCACCGGTGAAGTCCACGGCAAAGCGTCGTGCCCACACCTTCGGGTAATGCTCGCCCGGTGCCCAACCCTCGGTGAAACCACCCATGCCGGAACGGGTCGCATGTACCCGCGCCAGCGGCGTGCCTACGGGCGGCAATGCGCTCCAGTAGAGCTTGTAGCCGTAATTCAGCGAATCGCCGGCCGCCACCGGCTTTTTCGGCGTCCAGAACGCCACGATGTTGTCCAGCGTCTCGCCGGTCGTAGGGATTTCCAGCAAGTCGATCGAGCCTTCGCCCCACGCGGTTGTAGGCTCTACCCATAGGCTCGGGCGCTTGCTGTACCAGTCGACGGTGTCCTGATAGTTGGCGAATTCGTGGTCGGTCTGCACCAGGCCGAAACCCTTCGGATCCTTGTCGGCAAACGCGTTGAATTGCAGAGTGGCCGGGTTGTTCAGCGGGCGGCAGATCCACTCGCCGTTGCCGCGCCACATGGCCAGGCGATCCGAGTCGTGGATTTGCGGGTGAATGGTGTCGCACATACGGCGTTCGTGGGTGCCACAGCTGAACATGCTGGTCATTGGCGAAATGCCCAACTGTTCGATGGCGGTACGCGCATTGATGTGCGCGTCGATTTCCATCACCACGCGTTCGGCCTGGCAATCAATATCAAAGCGATAGGCACCGGTGGCGCTCGGCGAGTCGAGCAGAGCGTAGACCACAAAACGCGTGGCGTTCTTGTCCGGCGTCTCGAACCAGAATTTGGTGAAGTCAGGGAATTCTTCGCGCTTCTTGGCGTAGGTGTCGATCGCCAGCCCGCGCGCCGATAGGCCATATTGGCCACTAGCATCGACGGCACGGAAATAACTGGCACCGAGAAACGACACCACGTCATGTCGATCCAGTTCCGGCGCCTTGAACAGTTTGAACCCGGCGAAACCCAAATCGCCTTTCAACTGCTGGGTGTCAACCGAAGTGTTCTCGTAATTGAACAGCGCCGGACGGAAATGCACCTCGCGCGCCATGCGCGTTTTCGGATCGACGCTGTACATACGCACCGGCTGACGGAAGCCCATGCCGACGTGGAAGAACTGCACATCCAGCTGGCCTTTGTTTTCCTTCCACAGGGAGTGCTCGCCGTCGTAGCGGATCGCGTTGAAATTCTGCGGCGTCATGGTCGCCAGGGTGGGCGGCAATACCTGTTTCGTATCCTGATAGGCGCTGCCGGCCAGTTGCTTGGCCTGACGCTTGAGCGCTTCGAAATCGAACGCCTGCGCTTCGCCATCGGCGGCGCCATTGGCTGCCCAGGCACGCGCGGCCAGCAGGCCAGTGGCCGAAAGACCGGTATAAGCCGCAATGGCCATGGACGCTTTGAGCAAATTCCTGCGATGCATATATACAACCTGTCGTGTGCAATCCCGTGCCGTTCCTGGCACGTAGCGGATCGGAAATTACGGTTCGGTCATGCCTTCGGCCAAACGCAACGGACTATAAACAGATGCCCGCTAGCTTAATCGGTTCGATTGTCGAGCAAAAAGCCTTGTTTGCGTGGCGTCAGGTGGCAATGAAACAAGACATGTCTGTAATTTTTCTGACAGGGTCATCTGATTTAAAGGGCATAACTGCTTTTTTCGATTAATTACTCTAAAAACTGCTTTTCAGCGCCGATTTAATTCCTATTCTATGGGCAAGACCGGATACAAGCCTTCGTGTCGGCGGGGCACACGACACTGCTCAAAAGAGGCAGGGCGATGTGAGGTTCAGCAGTTTCTTGACTCATCAGAGAAGGACATCGTCCATGGCAAAAATACACGGAATCACCGAAATGTTAGGAATCTTTCCTTGCTTGGGCCTCGGGCGCAGAAGACGCCGGCTCAGTTCGGAAGAGTTGAAGCTGGTTGAGCGTTATCGAGAGCTTTCCGAGAATGACCGGATCGCGATGAGGTATCTGGTGGATGCGATGCGGAGTGTTTCGCGGTTTTAAAGCTGGGGCGGGAGCCGTGAAAGCCATTTGGCTTTTACGGCGACCAGATCAGTCAGCCACTCGCGTCGGCATCGGCGAGGCCTATATCGATGGCCATTCAACTGGCTAGATGGTTTGCAGGCTGGCCTTGTAGCGAGGGCGAAAGCTTCCTCGCTACAAGGCCTTCTGGTTTAGCGGACCGGATACGGTTGCTGGCCGTGCATCAAGTCCGGTACATCACGCCATTTGACCCACGCCTGCTGTTGCCAGTGCAGCAATGGCACGGTGACGCCTGCCCAGTGCATCGAACTGAGGCTCGGTTGATTGTCCACAGGATTCGATTGCACTTCGCGCAGCATCGGAATGACTTCATGGCTTAACCATTGGCGCAGGTGACGGTTTTCCGGGACGAAGTGATGGATGAGCAGGGCGAACAGCCCAGACTCGCTGACCATCGCGCAATCGACGATTTCGCCGTTCTTTCGCAATAGCACATTGCGACGCTGGTCGGGATCGAGTTTCAGGGTGAGACGTTCGTTGAGGTGGTAACCCATCAGGCGCCCAAGGTCCTGAACACAGAACCATACCTCGTGTTCTTGCATGAAGGCATGAAGGAAGCGGTTATGGCGGGTGAAGATGGTGGGGGTGAAGTGCGAGCCTGTTTCAGTTGGAATTGATGTGTGCATTTCTGACTCCATGTTGAAATGAAAGTCGCCACCAATCCTTCGACAGATTTTGGGTGGCGAACCGTGCGGCGTTCGAAGTCGGAACGTTCTCGATCAACATGGAAGCCGAGAGGCCCGCGCCACACGGCCCGCCATAACGCGAAACTGACAGACAGAAATGCCTGGGTTTCATGGTGGGCGCAGAGCGTCATGTTGATAATGTTCCGGCTTCGACCCCGGGTCACTAAGTTAGCAGTGACGGGATAAAGCCTATCGGTCAGGCGCTAGCGGCGACTAGTCTACTCTTTCGCCGCACAGCGTAGGAAATCGAGCTTTTTTGGGAAGGCCGCATCTGTAGGAAATGCCTGTTTGTACGCTGATGGAAGCGACCAGATCCCTGACCGGCAATTTTTCCGTTATTTATGTGAATCATCGCGAAGTGCTCGACTACTTGAACTCAATGACGACTGTATTTATTGCCGGCTCTATCAATATCAAGAACCTTGATCCCAAGGTAAAGGAGCGCATCAGTAATATCGTGGCGTCCGAGTTTGAGGTGGTAGTGGGTGATGCGGGTGGCGCAGACACCTCGATTCAGGAGTACCTACTGAGCCTCGAAGGATCCAGAACAACGGTCTTTTGCAGCGGTTCGGTACCGAGGAACAACCTTGGGCGGTGGCCCGCCAGGACCGTGGTCTCAAAACATTCCAAGGGATCGAGAGCCTTTTTCACCGAAAAAGACCTGGTCATGGCCGAAGCGGCTGATTACGGGCTAATGATATGGGATGCCAAGAGTACCGGTACGCTCAGCAACGTTATTGAACTGTTGTCGAGAAAAAAGAAGTCGCTGGTATTCGTCAACAAGGAAAAGCAGTTCAAAGTGGTCGGGGACGTCAGTCAGCTCGAGGAGTTGATTGCAGTCATGTCCGATCACGCCAGGCAAAAAGCCAACGAAAAAATCCGGTTGTTTGATCGTATTTCCTTACTGAAACATGATCAGGCGGAGCTTTCCTTCTAATGATTGTTCTTGGCTTTCTGACCCTCGGCAGCCTGTCTGTGAGGGCTCAAATAGGGGGCGTTGAGCCAAACCGAGTTCTTCGCTAACAGGCTCGCTCTCACAGAGAAGTGCCGATCGTAGGTAGTGCCAGCCTGCTCGGAAGTTGTTGACCTCAGTGCCTGAACATCACATGCCGAACCGTGGTGTAGTCCTCCAGCCCATACATCGACATGTCCTTGCCGTACCCGGACATTTTCTGACCGCCATGAGGCATTTCGCTGACGAGCATGAAGTGCGTGTTGACCCAGGTGCAGCCGTACTGCAGCCGCGCTGACAGGCGATGCGAACGTCCTGTGTCGGCGGTCCAGACGGAGGAGGCGAGGCCGTAGTCGGAATCGTTGGCCCACTCAAGCGCTTGTGCTTCATCGGTAAATTTGGTCACCGAAACCACTGGACCGAACACTTCACGGCGGACGATTTCGTCATCCTGCTGCGCGTCGGCCAGCACCGTGGGTTCGAAGAAGAACCCATTGCCTTCGACAGCCTTGCCGCCGGTGATCAACCGAATGTGCGGCTGCGCCACGGCGCGCTCGACGAAAGCGGCGACCCGGTCGCGGTGTTGTGCCGTGATCAGCGGTCCCAACTCGGTGGAGGGATCATCCTGCATGCCGTATTTGATCGTGCTGACCGCCGCGCCGAGTTTTTCAACGAATTTGTCGTAAATCCCTTGTTGCGCGTAGATCCGGCACGCGGCAGTGCAGTCCTGCCCGGCATTGTAGAAGCCGAAGGTCCGAATGCCTTCCACCGCCGCGTCGAGGTCGGCGTCGTCGAAGATGATCACCGGTGCCTTACCGCCCAGTTCCATGTGCATGCGCTTAACGCTGTCGGCGGTGCTGGAAATGATGTTCGACCCGGTGGCGATCGAACCGGTCAGCGACACCATGCGCACTTTCGGATGGCTGACCAGTGGACTGCCGACGGTAGGACCGCGGCCGAACACCAGATTGAGTACACCGGCCGGGAATATGTCCGACGCCAGTTCGGCCAGACGCAACGCCGTCAGCGGGGTTTGTTCCGACGGCTTGAGCACCACGGTATTACCGGCGGCCAACGCGGGAGCGATTTTCCAGGCGACCATCATCATCGGGTAATTCCACGGCGCGATGGAGGCGATCACCCCGACCGGATCGCGACGGATCATCGAAGTGTGTCCGGGCAAATATTCGCCAGCGGCCGAACCGCTCATGCAACGACTGGCGCCGGCGAAGAAACGGAACACATCGGCAATCGCCGGGATCTCGTCGTTGAGTGCGGCGCTGTAGGGTTTGCCGCAATTGTCGGATTCCAGTTTCGCCAGTTCCTCGCCATGGGCTTCGATGGCGTCGGCGAGTTTGAGCAACAGCCGCGAGCGGTCTTTCGGCGCGGTTTGCGACCACTCGGCAAAAGCGTTGTCGGCGGCGCGCACGGCGGCATCGACCTGGGCTTCGCTGGCTTCGTTGATGTCCACCAACACATCGCCCCGCGCCGGGTTGAGCACCGGTTGTGCAGGGCCTTCGCCGTTGACCAGTTGGCCGTTGATCAAGAGTCGGGTTTGCATGGTTTTGTCCTCTATTGTTCTGCCGAAACCGGTTCAAAACTGTGGGAGCGAGCCTGCTCGCGAAGGCGGTGTGTCAGGCGACATCAATGCTGGATGTGACGGCCGCTTCGCGAGCAGGCTCGCTCCCACAAGGTTGTGTGTGGTCTGTTAGATATTCATTTTCCGCCGCTACCGGCAACACTCTCGCCCCCGCGCGTCAGGTAATACGCTCCCAGAATCGGCAGCATGGTGACCATCATCACCAGCATCGCCACGACGTTCGTCACCGGCACATCCCGTGGCCGGCTCAACTGATTGAGCAACCACAACGGCAGCGTGCGCTCATGCCCGGCGGTAAACGTGGTGACGATGATTTCATCGAACGACAGCGCAAACGCCAGCATGCCGCCAGCGAGCAAGGCTGAGCCGAGGTTCGGCAGGATGATGTAGCGGAAGGTCTGCCAGCCGTCGGCACCGAGGTCCATCGAGGCCTCGATCAGACTGTGCGAGGTGCGGCGCAGGCGAGCGATGACGTTGTTGTAGACGATCACCACGCAGAAGGTCGCGTGGCCGACGATGATGGTGAACATGCCCGGTTCGATGCTCAGCGTCTTGAACGTCGCCAGCAAGGCGATCCCGGTGATGATCCCCGGCAGCGCAATCGGCAGGATCAGCATGAATGAAATGCCCTGTTTGCCGAAAAAATCCCGCCGGTACAACGCCGCCGACGCCAACGTGCCAAGGACCATCGCGATCAACGTGGCGATGGCGGCGATCTGCAGCGACAGCTTGATTGCCTCCAAAACATCCGGCCGGGAAAACGCCACGCTGAACCAGCGCAGGGTGAAGCCCTTCGGCGGAAAACTGAACGCGGCTTCTTCGGTGTTGAAGGCATAGAGAAAGATGATCAGGATCGGGAAGTGCAGAAACACCAGCCCACCCCAGGCTGCGATTTTCAAACCCAAAGACGCACGCCCTTGTGCTGAAGCGTCAGAGTGCATCGAAAGCCCCCAGTCGTTTGACGATGGACAGGTAAACCGCGATCAGCACGATCGGCACCAGGGTGAACGCCGCGGCCATCGGCATGTTGCCGATTGCACCCTGCTGCGCGTATACCATGCTGCCGACGAAGTAGCCCGGCGGCCCGACCAGTTGCGGCACGATGAAATCGCCCAGCGTCAGCGAAAAAGTGAAGATCGAACCTGCGGCAATCCCCGGAATCGACAGCGGCAGGATCACTTGCATAAAGGTCTGACGCGGCTTTGCGCCAAGGTCGGCCGAGGCCTGCAGCAGCGATGGCGGCAGACGTTCCAGCGAAGCCTGAATCGGCAGAATCATGAACGGCAGCCAGATGTAGACAAACACCATGAACCGTCCCAGATGCGAGGTCGACAAGGTGCTGCCGCCAACCCCGGGAATCCCCAGGATGAACTGCAACAATGGCTCCAGCCCCAGATGCTGAACGAACCACTGCGCCACGCCGCCCTTGGCCAGCAGCAAGGTCCACGCATAGGCCTTGACGATATAACTGGCCCACATCGGCAGCATCACCGCGATGTAGAAAAACGCCTTGGTCTTGCCTGTGGTGTAGCGCGCCATGTAGTAGGCAATCGGGAACGCGACGACGGCGCTGGCGATCGACACGGCGATGGCCATGCTCAACGTGCGCAGGATGATGTCGAAGTTCGAGGGCTGAAACAGCGCGGCAAAATTGGCCAGCGTCAGGTCCGGCGTTACCGCCATGGTGAAGTCGTCGAAGGTGTAGAAACCTTGCCACAACAGCATCAGCAACGAGCCCAGATAGATCGCCCCGAACCACAGCAGCGGCGGCACCAGCAACATCGACAGATACAGGTTCGGCTTGCGGTAGAGCAGGTCGGAAAACCTGTGCATCGGTGGCGACGAAGTCATCGCGAGCGAGCTCATTTCATACCCCGCTGGCCACGGTGTCGTGCAGCGCGATCATCGCTTCCCGTGCCCAGCGTGCGCTCAGACGCTGGCCGGTCTGTAGCTGTACGCCGCTGTCGAGCCACTGGTTGTTGGCTTGGCTGATGCTCAGGGTCTGGCCGTTTTCCAACTGCAATTCATAGCGCGTGGCGCTGCCCTGATACTGGATATCGTGTAGCAGGCCGCTGACTTCGATTTCATGGCTGGCCAGTGGGCCTTCGGCGAAACGCACGTGTTCCGGGCGGATCGAAAACGGCTGTGGATGGCCGCTGATTTCCCGCGCCAGATCGCCGCGGATCACATTCGAGGTACCGACGAATTCGGCGACAAACGTGGTGCTCGGTTTCATGTACAGATTGCGCGGACTGTCGACCTGCTCGATGCGGCCCTTGTTGAACACCGCGACGCGATCAGACATCGACAGCGCTTCGGTCTGATCGTGGGTGACGAAGATGAAAGTGATGCCGAGCTGACGTTGCAGCTTCTTCAGCTCGCTTTGCATCTGCTCGCGCAATTTCAGATCGAGCGCCCCCAACGGCTCGTCGAGCAACAGCACGCGCGGGCGATTGACCAAGGCGCGGGCGAGGGCGACACGCTGGCGCTGACCGCCAGACAACTGCACCGGTTTGCGCGAGCCATAGCCGCCGAGGGCGACCATGTCCAAGGCTTCTTCGGCACGCTGGTGGCGCTCGGTCTTGCCGACGCCTTTGACCTTCAAACCGTAGGCGACGTTGTCGAGCACGTTCATGTGCGGGAACAACGCGTAATCCTGGAAAACCGTGTTGACGTCGCGTTGATACGGCGGCAAACCCGCAGCTTCGGCGCCGTGAATGCGGATCGAACCGGCGCTGGGTTGCTCGAAACCGGCGATCAGGCGCAGGCAGGTGGTCTTGCCGGAGCCGGAAGGGCCGAGCATGGAAAAGAACTCACCGTCCTCGATATCGATGGACACCCGGTCAACGGCCTTCACTTCACCGAACTGCCGGGAAACGTTGGTGAACTGGACTGCAAGCGTCATGGTGCGGTGCTCCGGAAAGGCGAGGGCTGCCGTGGCGGCCGTCCTGAAACCGTGAAATATCGCGGTGAACGCGCTCTGCTTTTAGCTCCCTCTCCCTCCGGGAGAGGGCGAGGGGTGAGGGCAGCCATTTCTGCCATTGCTCTGAATTCAAGGGCAAGATCAAAAGCCACCCCCTCACCCCAGCCCTCTCCCCCAGAGGGGGCGAGGGGGAAAGGGAGCCGACCGCGTCGCTGTTTAAACCTAGCGCCCGCCCATAATCGCAATGTAATCCTGCGTCCAGCGGCTATACGGCACGAACTGGCCACCTTCAGCCTGCGGGGTTTTCCAGAAAGCGATCTTCTCGAACTGGTCGAAACCGTTGGTCTTGCAGCCCTCGGCGCCAAGCAACTCGCTCTCTTTACAAGCCGCTGGCACCGCCGGCAACGAACCGAACCACGCCGCCACATCGCCCTGGACTTTCGGCTTCATCGACCAGTCCATCCACTTGTACGCGCAGTTCGGGTGCTTGGCCTCGGTGTGCAGCATGGTGGTGTCGGCCCAGCCGGTGGCGCCTTCTTTGGGGATAGTCGAAGCGATCGGCTGCTTCTCGTTGATCAGGCCGTTGACCTGATACGGCCAGGCGCCGGAAGCGACCACGCCTTCGTTTTTGAAATCGCTCATCTGCACCGTGGTGTCATGCCAGTAGCGATGAATCAACGGTTGCTGCGCGCGCAACAAATCGAGCACGGCTTTGTACTGGTCTTCGGTGAGTTGATACGGATCCTTGATGCCCAATTCAGGCTTGGTCGATTTCAGGTACAGCGCCGCATCGGCGATATAGATTGGGCCGTCATACGCCTGCACGCGTCCCTTGTTCGCCTTGCCGTCGGGCAGATCCTGTGCGGCGAACACCACACTCCAACTGGTCGGCGCCGTCTTGAACACATTGGTGTTGTACATCAACACGTTCGGCCCCCATTGATACGGGGTGCCGTAAGTCTGGTGGTTGACCACGTACCACGGCGCATCTTTCAGGCGCGGGTCGAGGGACTTCCAGTTCGGGATCAACGCCGTGTTGATCGGCTGCACACGCTTGCCAGCGATCAACCGCAGCGACGCATCGCCGGACGCAGTGACCAGATCGTAACCGCCCTTGGCCATCAGGCTGACCATCTCGTCGGAAGTCGCGGCGGTCTTGACGTTGACCTTGCAACCGGTTTCCTGCTCGAAACCGCTCACCCAGTCATACGCCTTGTCGCTCTCGCCACGCTCGATGTAACCCGGCCACGCCACGATATCCAGCTGACCTTCGCCAGCCCCGACAGCCTTCAGCGGCTCGGCAGCCTGCAGGCTGGCACTGGCCAGCACGGCCGTGGTGATTGCACTGAACAGTGCGGTCTTGTGCACGAACATGGTTGATCCCTCTTCTTCATATTATGGTCGGGGCAGTGGTGAACACGGTGCAGCGTGCCGTGGGCGGCTTGTTATTAGCGTAGTCAGAGATGGCCGTGGCGGGGCGGGCGCCTCTCGACCTTAGCGATGAAGATTTCGCGCTGGGCTGAAGTGTAGATCGGTTTTTTCAAGGTCAGCCGCAGACTTCAATTCCGAATGCGAGCAACATCTCGAAGCACACTCGCACGGCCGCTTCGGGCACTTTCGCACTAGGCTGAGGGCCTTACAGATCCGGATAACCCCTGTTTGGAGGCGGAACATGAACACCCGTGGATTGCTCGATCAACTGCTCAAGTCCGGCCAGGATCTGCTGCAGAACAAGGCTGGCGGCGCATCGAACAAATCGGCTGCCGGCGGGCTGGGCGGCCTGCTCGGCGGCTCGTCAGGCGCCAGCGGCCTCGGCGGCCTGCTCTCCGGCGCAGGCGGAGGCGCACTGGCGGCCGGCGCCATGGGCCTGCTGCTCGGCAACAAAAAAGTGCGCAAGGTCGGCGGAAAAGTCGCCATCTACGGCGGCCTCGCCGCACTCGGCGTGCTGGCCTACAAAGCCTACGGCAACTACAACGCGCAAAAAGGCAGCGCCCCCCAAACCGAACCGCAAACCCTCGACCGCCTGCCACCGGCACAAGTCGAACAACACAGCCAGGCCATCCTCAAAGCCCTGGTCGCCGCCGCCAAAGCCGACGGCCACATCGACGAGCGCGAGCGCGAACTGATCGAAGGCGAATTCAGCAAACTCGACAACGACCAGGAACTGCAACACTGGCTCCACGCCGAACTCAACAAACCCCTCGACCCCACCGACGTCGCCCGCGCGGCGAGCACGCCGGAAATGGCGGCAGAGATGTACATCGCCAGTGTGATGCTGGTGGATGAGGAGAATTTTATGGAGAAGAGCTATCTGGATGAACTGGCGCGGCAGTTGAAGCTGGAGCCGGGGTTGAAGGTGGAGTTGGAGAGACAGGTGCGGTTGGCGGGGGGGTAAAGTTCTTGGGGGAAATCGCAGCGTTGAGTTGCGATTTTTCCGTATGCGGGATGGAGAAAACCAGAATTAGACAAATGAGAAAGACAAATGGGGACAGATATATTTATAGGTTTAGAAAATAAATCTGTCCCACTTTTCTAAAAATATGTTGGGTTTCGCTGAACAGATTAGAGGTTCTCTATGTTGGTTGGGCCACCGTCATCAATGAGTTTCCTCATGCGACGATTATAGAGTTCAAGGTCTTGAGCATCATTGTTGGCTTCGATTGTTTCTCCCAGAAAAGCCATGATATGTGAGATTTTCTGTTTTTCACTTTCAGTCGCCTCGCGCACGAGATCAAATCCGTCTTTTGACAAGAAAGGGTGTTTGTTTCTTAGGTAATAATAGCAGCCAATGTTTTCAAGCAATTCACTGGCGTCATTTTTTGTAAGCTCAACCGAATTTAAGTATTCGCTAAATGCATCTGTCAATATTTCGATCGAGGTTTCTAGCGGCTCTAAATAGGTGCACAGTCCTTGCCAATTTATGATATGCAACTGGGTTCCCCAGTCAGGGTCTCTTGTGAAATATTGGCCATTACCTTTGAAGTAGTCAGGGAATTGATTTTTGTTCAAAGCTATTTCAAAGTTTGGTGTCATTGAGGTTGTTCTCAGTTGTCAAGTTGGCTTGGCAAGCAAGTCTTTACTCATTTTAGTTTATTGTTTCGGACTGATCAAAATCTAATTGTATCTACATTGTCAATATGCGCGGTTAGCTTTTCCAGAAAAGCCTTTTCGCTGCTGAAGTTGTTGTTAGTAATCATATCTAAGAACCAAGTGGAGTCTAAAATTGTAAATATTTCAGTCCACTCTGGACTTCTAGCTTTCCATTCGGGTATGACGTTCGCGGCAAAGCCGTGACCTTTGCCTTGGGATAAGTGAAAATAGTTTTCTTCGAATGAGTAGCCTATAATTTTCGGCCAGTTCGAGCTGTGCGGAAGATTTGGCTCCATATCCTTCCTAGCAATCACATAAAAAATTCTCATCGTTCTTCCGGAAGTATCCGTGATTTGTCGAAGTTGGCTGTGCGTGGGGTTGGGTGGATTTTTTTGCTCCGCTGTCACACTTTCTAATGAGTGCTTAAAATAAGGGCTGAATTTTGGGTTTGTTCAACAGGGCATGTCATGTTTCAGTGCACGGTGGCGTAAAAATTTAGCATTATACGCTCTGCTCAAAAAAATTCGAGATTAAGCACGCAACCCTTCAGTTTTAACCGCTTGATCTCGTCGTCGAACTTGTATTTTGGCAATTCTTTGTTTTTTATATCGTACTGCTGTCTAAGGAGGCGAAATAATTTCCCTGTATTTTTCTTGCTTTGTTCATCAAGGCTTTCAATTAGGTCGTAATTACTGGCTGACAGAAACGCGATTTTGTTTTTAAGTGTGTAGTAAGCGCTTATGTTTGAAAACAATGCCTCTGCATCTGAATAGTCTTCTTTTGAATGTTTTGCGTAATCTTCGAGTATGGTCGTTAACAGGCTTTGTGCCGCTTTTTGATTTTTTAAAACTCCGCACATTTCCTGCCAGTTGCTGATGAAGAGATGGTCTCCCCAATCGGATCCGCGGGAAAAATATTTTCCATTCCCTTCAAAGAAGTCAGATGTTTCGTGAAGTTCTAAAGCCGTTTCAAAAGTAGTCTTCATTGTGCTTTTCTCAGTCATCAAGGTTTTTTCACGCAACGTTCCAATGTCAATGCTTTGATGAGCTTTTTTTGAATCACGCATTTGTGAATTCGGAACCTAAGGATGCTCTATCTTCGGAATATACCGCTGTCATTATTTTCCTAAGTACGGTTGGCTGTCAGTTAGAGTTAGCAGTCCAAGTCAAAAGCATGCGACTGTGAAAGGCCGCAATCGGCTGAACCGAGATACCTATCCCGAAAAAGGGCTAGAGCCTTTCCGAGAAAATAGCAAGTTCGCGTCGCCAGAAGATTTTTTAGGTCGCAACTCCGCGGTCTGCGCCTGGCTTGAACATGAGAGACTCGTCTTCTTGTCTAGCTTTACAGCGCTCTACAAAAATCAGTGCTGCGGACGGATCTTTAAGAAAGAGTTCGTACGACTCTTTGCTTATTTCGTAATACTCATCATAGTCAACCAAGCGGTTGCTAACGGGGATAGAAACATAATACTTTCCACTAACTGCTTCTATTCCTATGGTAAATCGCTCGTCTGTATTGATAAAAGTGTCATTGAATTTCATGATCATCCTCTTATAGAGATAGTGGTGATATTTCAAGTTTTGGTGCAATCGGGCCTTTAGCGTCGACTATTGCTTCACTATTTCCATTTGGCAACTTTCCACCCGGAATCCATAGGTCGTTAGCGCCGGCTTCATTTCCTGATGGGATTCTTAGTCCAAGTTCCCTTGGGTTAGTGATGTCCACGCGCAATAATTGATTGTTGCTAAGAAAGCCAGGTTCAAGGCCCAAGGAACTCTCAAGAACAGAGCTATCTCCGTTAGCGGATGCTAGCAGCCTATCGGCTTCGCTTCTCGGCATAACAAAGGATGTGCCATCGCGTTGCCCAATACCATATCTGTCCAAGTTGTTTTGAGTCATAAAACGGGTCGCACCTCCATCAAACTGAGAAAGATGATTCGATATGTAGTCGGCGGACAGATAACTGCTTGGATCGGGGCGCATACCCTTTGGTGTCGCAATAATCTCGTCTATTTGCGACTGTGTTAGTGGAGGTGAAACATCAGGGCAGTCCCCTTTACCACACATCAAACCTAATGGATCAACCCACCCCGTAGGGTTGGGCACGTACTGGTAGTTATTCAACCCACCCGCAAGCCTGATCGGATCCGGTGTCAAAAACCGTCCAGTCCCAGGATTGTAGTAGCGGTGCCGGTTGTAATGTAACCCTGTCTCAGCGTCGAAGTACTGACCTTGGAAGCGCAGCGGGTTGTCGATTTTGCTGACGTCTAGGGCGGCAAGATTGCCGTAGGCACGGTATTTCGCCGACCACATGATCTCGCCACTGAAGTCGGTGAGTTCTTGGGGCGTGCCGAGATGGTCGAGTTGGTAATAGAACGGCGTGGCCTTCAGTGGGCCTTCGCCATCTAGCATTGCCAGCGGGCGGAAGCTGCCAGGCTCGTAGATGTAGGTGCGGTAGCGACTCTCAGCGCTTTCGGCGATCAGGCGCTCGCCTTGCCAGAGGAATTCAGTCGTTTGCCCGTCAACGGTTTTTTCAATGCGACGGCCAAAAGCGTCGTATTTGTAGCTTGCGGTACTGCCTCCGGGTAGGCTGACGCCGATCAAACGGTGCTGGCAGTCATAGTGGTATTCGGTGACCAGACGCTGGCCGGTTCCACGCCGTTCGCGGGTCAGGTTGCCATAGGCATCGTAGTCGTAGTGGCGGTCGCCTTGCATAAGCAGGCGATTACCTTTGACGTTGGCAAGGTTTGCCGTTGGCAGATCGTTTTGACCGAGCAAGTTGCCGGCTGGGTCATGAGCGAAGGTTTCGGGTGTGGCACCGCGAACACTGACCAGACGATCCAGTGGGTCGTAGTGGTAGCTGCGGTTTCCCTTGCGGCTGTCATCGATGCCGGCCAGATTGCCATTTGCATCGTAGGCGTAGCGGCGCTGGAACAGGTTGCGGTCTTGCTGACCCACGGTGTGCGCTTGAAGTCTGCCCTGTTCGTCGTATTGGTATTGGCTCAGCAGTACGCCTTGTTGGCGCTGCCGTTCGCGGCCAGCGTCGAATTGGTGCGTAGTCAGGCGCGAGCCATTGAGGTCGATACTGCTCAGCCGGCCGCCGGACAGGTGACGATAATCAAGCGTGCTGCCATCAGGGAGTCGGCAGTGACTCAATTGGCCGACGCTGTCGTACTCGTAACGCGTGGTGCCCCAGCCTTGGTGCTCAGTGATCAGGCGATCTTGTATGTCGTATTCATAGGCGAGGGGCCAGTGGCCGTCGTCAACGTTTACCAAGCGACCCAAGGCATCGTAGCCGTAATGGATTTCCTCGCCATCAGCGAGGGTTTTGACCAGCAAGCGGCCAGCGGCATCGCGCTGATACTCGGTCACCAGCTCACTGCCGTCGTCACCGAACTCGGTTTTCTTCAACAGTTTGCCGTTGAGGTCGTACTCATACGCAGTGCGACGCCCGTCGAAGCCGGTTTCCTGCTGGATCAGGCCGTTGCTGTAGTAATCGAGATGGTAATGCTCACCTCGTTCGTTTTCGATTTCAGTGAGCAGAAGACGCGCATTATCGTAGCGATAGTGCAGCTGGCTGCCGTCCGGATTGATTCGACGGCTGACCAGATGGAGATTGTCGGCGTACTCATAGCGGGTGATGCGCCCCAGTTCGTCGCGTTCTGCGGTGACGCGGCCGTATGGGTTGTAGGTGAAGGCACGGGTAGCGCCGCCGGGCAAAGTGATTTGTGCCAGCCGATTGGCGGCATCCCACTGATAATGAGTAATCGCTCCGGTTTCAGCCTGACGTGTGATCTGTCGGCCGAGCGCATCGTAGCGGTACTTACGCTGGCCGCCGTCCGGCAGACGCTCCTCCAGCAATTGGCCGAGATTGTTCCACCCCAGTTGGTGACGGCTACCGTCAGGATGGCGGATCTCTAGCAGGCGTCCTTGGCGATCATAGGTGTAATGCGTCGAGTTGCCGTCCGGGTCGACTTGTTCAGTGATGTCACCCTGGTCGTTACGCCAGTAGACCCATTTGGCGGTACCGCGATTCACCACACGGACAAAGCCCTTGTAGTACTCGTAGGTAGTCGGCGCATCTTCTGGCGGTATCACCGCGATCAAACGGCCGGCCTCGTTGTACTGATATTCCGTGACCGCCCCCATCGGGTCTTTTTCGGCGATCAGTCGGCCTTTGTCGTCATAGGCTTTTAAGTGCTCGGCACCATCCGGATCAACCTTGGCGACGAGCCGCGCCTTGTCATCGTGGGTATAGACTTCTTCACTGCCATCGGCGTTGGTAACGGTGACGCTGCCTTTGTCATCCCACGCATAGTGCGCATCCATCTGAGAGAAACTGGCCCAGTGGTGGATGCAGCGTGCGGACTTGCCTTCCTTTTCCCACTCCCAGTAGAAGCTCGCGCCACCTGCAAGTTGCCGCTCGAGAATGACGTTCTGTTCGTTGTAGGTGTAACGCTCAGACTCACCGGCAGCGTTCGTCGCGTTGGTCAGGCGCTGCTGAGCATCGTACGTGTAAGTGACCAGGGTCTGCACGGTGCTCCACGCATCTTCCAGTGTGTCTGCCGGGACAAATTGCTGATAGTCGATAGCGATGATGTGTTTGCGGTCATACCGGACCAGAAGTGCTCGACCGGCCCCGTTGTCCACACGCTTGATGCGACCATGGATATCTCGGGTGATATGCACACGGTTGTCGTAATTATCGCTGATGGCAATCAGCGTCGCGCCTTTGCTGTTGAAGCGGAAGTGATAGAACTGCTTACGTTCATCTGCTTGTGTGAGTACGAGCTCGGAAGGATCACCGCCAATGAAGATGGCCGCTTCCGAAAGGCTATTGGTGATTGCCGGACGCTGTTCGCTCGGCAACGGAAACGTCGTGACACGGTTTTCGTGGTCAGTCCAAACGACTTCATCGCCATTGATGTCCACTCGCTGGGCGAGGGCGTGACTCCAACCATAACCGAGGCCGCAGTCGATTTCCGCCGCACTGGTGCGATAGAGACGTGTCCATGTAAAGGGCAGCAAACCGCCGAGTTCACCGTCGGTAATCGTCAACAGCTCTTCACCCGTCACCATCGAAACCGGGCAGCCATTGGTGCAGGTTTTCTTGGCGCAGGTGGCGCTTTTGTCGTCGGGCGTCTTGGATTGATCGGGAGCGTCGTCGACCTTTTCCTTGGGCTGGAGCGAGGTTTGATTCTGTTTTTTGTCTCGTGGAAACGAAGAGGCGTCTTTGACTTCCTGTTTTGGAGTATCTGTAGTTTTCGGCAGCTGGCTTTTGGGCGGCAGCCCCGCTACATGACTTTTGGGTTCAGCGTTACGCGAGCCAGCTTTTGGCGCCTCGGTGGTAGCTTCATCGATTTTCAGCACTGCGGTTTTGGCAGGCTTCATCGGCACATTCTTGGCGCTGGCGATGATTGGTTTCGACGCTTGCGCATGGGCGGGCAAGGCGTGTTTGCTACTGAGTGTCATCAGGGTAGATGCAAGATCGTCCAGATACTTGATCGCTTCGCCCGATTTGACCGTGGTAATGACTTTTGTCCCGGCTCTTACAGCAAGTCCAGCGCCACCTGTCAGGCAGATACCCAGTAGTATGTTGATCAGAAACTCCGAAGCGATCGCCGTCATGACGTCGACGATGACCTGCGGCGGGAGCATGCCGACCCAAGCCACAATCGCCGAGACATAGATGAACATCAGCGGTTCGTCGCTGAGGATCAGCAACCCTGAAGCAATGGACTCTTTCGAAGCAGCGTATAGCTTGTCGATTTCGACGTCCGACAAATATTCTTTGAGTTTTGCGTAGTTTTTTTGAGGGTGAGCGAGCAGGTCGAACAGGCTTTTGATGTCATCCCACAGACGGAGTAGAGCTTGCTCAAAACCGTCCAGCGCTCGTTTGAGCAGAATGACCGAGCGCCCCGCACGATCTGCCGCCGAGTAGCTCGCCCACTGCGGCTGAAACTTGCTCGACCATTCGCTTTGCAGCCAGCCTTCAAGCTTGCCGATAACGCCTTGATAGGAGTCATAGAGTGCTTTGACGTCACTCTGGGATACGTTGGGGAAGAACGTGATGCGATAGGTCTGGCCCTTTTTGGCCCCATCGATCACTTTGATGCCGCTTGGGCCGATCATGGTTTCGATGACCGGACCGGTAACGTCGTCGTAAAAGGTGCCTTTGGTGACTGGCTCCAGTTTCACTGGAGTATTTCCGATAGGTACAAATCGCGCTGACTCAAACATGTGGATCAGCGTGAAATCACCCACCAGTGGGCAGGTCGCGTATGTTTCCACGGCACCCGTTTTGGTCTTGCGTTCCGTCACGCTGACTTCATTGCCGACCTTGAAGGTCTGGTCGACGTCCAGCGCCCAGCCAGTCCAGAAACCGTCTGCCCACTCCTTGTAATCACTCAGGCAATTTTTGAAGTCTTTTAGTATCAGATTCACGTCAGGCGCTTTGGCGTCCAGCACACGCAGGACCAGGGTACCAATCGGGGTATTCATGACGTGACTTCCTTTGTCAGCTGTGCGGTGAGACGTTCTGCCATATCTTCTGTGTTTGGGTTCTGGCGCACGAAGCGCTCAACCTTTCTGCGCAAGTTGGCTTCGGGGAATTCGAAGTACAACTCAGGGCAGTTTTCTGATAACCACTGCATCAGGTTCTCGACGACGGTGGTGTGATCTTTTTTAGCGAGGGAATCCATTAGCGTTTGGGGAATTTCCCACCAAGGCCACTCTTTTGCGGGAGGTACCGCTCTTCTGCCGACTTCGAGAGGCTGTCCGTTAATAAGATAGCGTTGGAACACGGGCAGCAATTCACCTGCCGTAGCACCTAACCCCTCGATGATCGGATGGAAATGCCGACCATCCCAGAATCTGAAAAACACTTCAGTAGCGTCGGGCATTTTTACTTGAGTCAGGCTGCGCAAATGCTCCAGCACCGATTCCGGCGCGCTGGTGGATACCGCCAGCCAACCCCAATCCATTGCGTCGGTTTCAGTAATCCATTGCAGAAAACTGGCATTGGGACTGATCTCGGCGAGATACGGCATTACGGGAAGCCAATCGGCGTAAGGTGTTCCACTCCAGATAGGCAGTAGTTGTGGTGCGACATCCTGTTGATAGAAGGGCTTGAGCGGTTCGAAATCACTCGCCGCACTGATCACCAGATACAAACGTTCGCCACTCTGCAGCGGCTGTTGCGCCAGCCAGTCCTTGGGTGTGATTCGATCAGATGGCACAGGCACCTGCCTTGCATTTTTCGCATTCTTCGCAGAACGGCGCATTGCGTTTGAGGGTGTTGATTTGCGCTGGGGTCAGGACCTGGCCAGCCTTGTCGGCATCGGCCTGTTTCAGCACGCCGGGCATCAGCGGCGCGGCGCCCGTGCCGACGCCGGGGCTGCCGCCGGAGTTCATGTTGATCACCGGGCCGCTCATGGTCACGCCGCCGGCGTCGATCTTGATGAAGCTGCCGCCGCCGACAAGGGTCAGTTCTGCGCCGGCTTCCATCACCACTTTCATGCCGCTGCTGAGGTGGATTTCCTGACCGGCGTCGATGAACTGGCCGGTACCGATCTTGATGTGCTGGTTCACGCCGACGGTGAGGTGGTCGTTGGCGCGGGTTTCGACTTTGCGGTCGGCGTAGACGGTGTGGTGTTCTTCGGCCTTGAATTCGCTGTAGCTGTTTTGCTCGACGGTGTCGTGGCGTTCGTTGCCGACGCGGATTTTCTGGTCGTGCTCGATGTTCTCGTCCCAGTCGCGCTGGGCGTGCAGGTAGATCTGCTCCTGGCCTTTTTTGTCTTCGATGCGCAGTTCGTTGTAGCCGCCACCGCCCATTGAGCTGAGGGTCTTGAAGGTGCTGCGGGTCTTGTTCGCCGGCAGGGCGTACGGGACGGTGTTTTCCTTGTGGTACAGGCAGCCGCTGATCAGCGGTTGATCGGGGTCGCCTTCCAGGAAGGTGACCAGCACTTCCATGCCGATGCGCGGGATGGCGATGCCGCCGTACTGGGCGCCGGCCCAGGCGCTGGAGACGCGCAGCCAGCAACTGGTCTTATCGTCGGCCTGACCTTCGCGGTCCCAGTGGAACTGGACTTTGACCCGGCCGTATTCGTCGCAGTGGATTTCTTCGCCTTTCGGGCCGGTGACCACGGCGCTCTGGCTGCCGAGGATGCGCGGTTTCGGGTGGCGCAGCGGTGGGCGATTGGGCACGTCCCACGGCGTGGCCTGGAAGCGGTTGCGATAGCCCTGATGGAAATCGTCTTTCAGCGCGGTGGTGTCGCTGGTCACCGATTCTTCGAGCACTTGCGGTTGTTTGCCTTCGTGCAGGACTTCGGTGAGCAGCCAGAGGTCGTTCCACTTGGCTTTCGGGTGTTCGGTCAGGGCAAGGAAATGGCCGCTGACCAGCAGTGGCTGATCGCTCTTGCCTTCGGCGAGCTGGAAGTCGCTGCGGTGGCGTTCGAGAGCGCGTTTGGCCAGGTGTTTGCCGCGCTCGCGGTCGATGAAACGGCCCGGGTAATCGTAGTCTTCGAGGTCGGGCAGGGCGTCGCCACGGTTTTCGCTTTCCAGGGTCAGGCGCGGTTTTTCGAAGTCGTAGTCGCGGCGCGTGGTGCGACTGGTGCGGGTTTCCAGGCGCAGGTCGAAGCGCTTGATCACCGGGTTGCTGGCGACCATGCCGGAGTCTTGCTGATAGGGCACCGGCGCGAGTTTCGGGAACACCGTCTGGTCATCGCCGAACAGCAGTTTGTGCGCCGTGGCGCTGTGCTGGAAGTGGTAGTGAATACCTTCTTCCTCGCACAGGCGTTGGATGAAATGCAGGTCCGATTCATCGTACTGCACGCAGTAGATGCGCTCGGGATAAATCGAACCGGTTTTGAATTCGTAAGCATTGCTTTGGATGCCGTGCTCTTCGAGGACCATGCCGATGATTTTCGGCACGCTGAGGTTCTGGAAGATGCGCTGGTTGATGCGGTGCGCGAGGTAGGACAGTTGCGGGCGCAAGGTCACCGAATAACGGGTCAGGCGCTTGCCGGAATCGCCCTGCGCGGCGCGGTAGATCTGGCCATGAATGCCGCTGCCGTCGGGCGACAGCTGCAGAAAGGCCGGTTTGTGCAGCAGGGTTTCGAGGTCCAGCGACGGCTGCTCACTGACCAGCTCCACCTCGAAGACAAAAGGCTGGCTGATGGCTTCCCGGCCGGTGAGGGTAAACACCTGAAAGTCGGCGGAAAGCCCTTCGATGGTCAGGGCAAAGTGGGTTTCATTGGCCGGCGCGAACATCCCTTGTTCCTCGTGCTGTACAGCGGCGCTCGTCGACGGCCGCAAAAAACGGCTCAACGTACGCGAAATTCTGGAGGGGCGTAAACAACATCGACCAGCAGAGCTGGCCGATGCTTGTAACGATCAGCCGTAATTAAACGACTG
>NZ_JBIEIL010000018.1:0-85172 GCF_043496865.1 Pseudomonas retamae | reverse complement strand
AGCCGGAAAGGTAATTGCTGGGATAACGCAGTGATGGAGCGCTTCTTCCTGAGTTTGAAAATGGAACGGGTATGGCGACGTGACTACGCCAACCATGCTGAAGCGATCCGGGACATCACCGAGTACATTGTTGGGTTTTACAACAACGAACGGCTGCACTCAAAACTGGGGTATCTGCCACCGACCGTTTATGAGCGGGCGATGGCGTCAAAACCACCTATCGAGGTGTCCGGAATTAGTTGACCACTGCAGCCAACGCAGATCGGCTCCCTCTCCTCGGGGAGAGGGCTGGGGTGAGGGGCGAATACGCCGAAAATCTTAAGCCATGCGGCGCTTCTAACCACTCAACAATGAGCGTTAGCTCGAGTGCTTTTGATTTTGATCTTGCCTAACCAGCGACATCGGAAGGCTGAGCGCAGGGATTGATCCGGGCGTGGGAGCGCAGCGACCGTCTGGCGCAGCCAGACACAGCGGACGTAGGTGCAGCGAAGCAAACCGTAGCCGCTGCGCCCGGATCAGTCCCGGAGCGAAGGAACCCGAGCCTGCGAGGGCCGAACGCAGGAGCAAAGCCTTTTGGTTCCTTTTTGGCGTCTGAAAAAGGGACTCGCCGTAAGGGCGAAACCGCCAGCCGCAACACCCAAAAAAACGGATATTCACCCCAATACCCAAGAACCTGGTCGGCCCAGAGGCCGCCAAGTCCAACCTAACGAGCCGCCCCGAGCTGCCCCTTTTCATCAGAAAAAACAATCTCCACCCGCCGATTCTGCGCCCGCCCACGCTCGGAAGCGTTAGCGTCTACAGGATACTCATCCCCATACCCCTCAACCTGAATCCGCTTGTCATCAATACCCAGGTCAATCAGCACATCCGCCACCGACTGCGCCCGGTCACGAGACAACTTGAGATTCTCCTGCTTGCCCCCGGTACTGTCGGTATACCCCTCGATCCGCACCACACGCTTGGGATTCAACTGCAAGAACTGGACAATCTTCAACACCACCCGATTGGCCGAATTCTTCAGCTCCGCTTCCCCGGTATCGAACAGCACATCGCCCAGCGTCATCACCAAACCCCGATCAGTCTGCGTAGTCGCCAACGCAACGATCTGTTCCTCAAGCCACTTGCCCTGCTGCTGCACACTCAGCAGCTTCGACTCGCGTAAAGCCAGTTGCAAACGCTGCCGCTCAAGTTCGAGCTTGGCCGCACGCTCTTCATTGAGCACCTGATTGGTATGCTCACGAGCAATTTCGCTGTAACGCTGGCTCAGATAAGCGTAATGCACCACGTCCGAACCGCTGCCCCAATAGGTCGACAAACGATCGGCACGAGCCAAAGACTCACCGGCCCGAATCACGTCTTTGGGCGCGATACGCAACACGTTCGAGTCTTCCTTGACCTTCTGGAAGTCGCCGCCAGCCTGCTGCAAAGCCTCTTCGCTGTGCTGCCCGGCGCAGCCAGAAAGGCTGGCGCAGCCGACGAGGATCATGCCGCCGAGGATTTTCACTGACAGATTCATTGGGCATTCCCCAGTTGCTTGCGCAGTCGGGTGATGCGGGTGTTCAGTACATTCAATTGCTCTTCACTTTTTTGGGTCAGCACCTTGGCCTCGGCCAGACGTGCATCCAGTTCTGCCTGCTCGGCGCGCATCCGCGCGTTGCGGTAAGACTGGTCAGCCATGTTGCCTCTGGCGCGGGTGTACTTGGTTTCTGCCAGTTTCATTTCCGGCACTTCGTCGGCCGTGGCGCCAACGGCCTTGGCCTGAGTGATGGCCTGCTCGGTCAGACGCATTTGTTCGATGGGTGCCGGATCAGTCGCGCAACCGGCCAGAGCCAGAACGGCCACGGCCGCGAAAAGAGGTCGAATACTCACTAAGAATCCCTACTGTTTGGGGGTACTGACGGGTTGTGGCGGCTGTTGCTGCTGCGCCTTCCAGCGCTCGATATTGCGTTGCAGTGCAGCCTCCGTCAGTCCGGACGCGGGCAATTCTGTCATCTTTTTGGCGAGCTGTCCGCGCAACCACGGATCGTTGCATGCCGAGTTATGGGAAACCGCAAGGAACAGACCGGGGCGATCAATGGGTTGCTCGAACGCCAGCAGATCATTGGTCATGCCCAGCGCCTGCGCGGCCGCCATGCCCGAATAGCGACCTGCGAGTACATATTCCACCTCACCGAGGAGCAATTTCTGCAGGGCCTGGGTGAGGTTGGCTGTCTTGGTCAGGGTCAGATTCTGCTCGGCGAAAGTGCCGAATGCCTGGGTCATCCGCGACTTTTCCGACAGCGCGCCGACATGTCCGTGCAGGTCTTTGGCTTCGCTGTAAACCAGGGTCGAGCCTTTGCGGGTCCAGACCAGATAGTCGTTTTCCAGCAGCGGTGGATGAATGTAATCGAGGGTTTCCAGCTCGTTGAGGGTCAGCGGCGCGTCGGCCAGCAGGTCCATGCGCCCGCTGCGCACCTCATCAAGGGCTTGCGCGCGTTTGCCTGCATACAGCAGATCGATTTTGATGCCGAGGTCTTTGCCGACTTGCTGCAACAGGTCGGCACTGGCACCGATCAGCCGTTTCGGGTTTTGCGGGTCCTGCCACAGGTACGGTGGCGCATCCGGGCTGCCGGTGACGACGAGGCGCTCGCACTTGCCCGCCGCCGATGCCACCACCGGCAACAGAGCCAGACCCAACAACCATCCGCAACGCAGATCCATGGCAACACGCTCCCACTCAAATCCGAGACAAAAAAAAGCCCGACCAAACGGTCGGGCTCTTTATAAGTGAAGCAGCTGGATTAGACCAGCTTCTCCAGCTCAGGTACCGCTTCGAACAGGTCAGCCACGAGGCCGTAGTCGGCCACCTGGAAGATCGGCGCCTCTTCGTCCTTGTTGATCGCAACGATCACTTTGGAGTCTTTCATACCCGCCAGGTGCTGGATCGCGCCGGAGATACCGACAGCGATGTACAGCTGTGGTGCAACGATCTTGCCGGTCTGACCGACCTGCATGTCGTTCGGTACGAAACCTGCGTCGACCGCGGCGCGTGAAGCACCAACGGCAGCGCCGAGCTTGTCAGCCAGAGCGTACAGGTGTTTGAAGTTGTCGCCGTTCTGCATGCCGCGGCCGCCGGAAACGACGATCTTGGCAGCGGTCAGCTCTGGACGGTCGGACTTGGCCAGTTCTTCGCCAACGAAGCTCGAAGTGCCTGCATCGTGCGCAGCGCCAACGGCTTCAACGGCCGCCGAACCGCCTTCTGCGGCAACCGGGTCGAAACCGGTGGCACGCACGGTGATCACTTTGATCGCAGCGGTCGATTGCACGGTAGCGATGGCGTTACCGGCGTAGATCGGGCGCTTGAAGGTGTCAGCGCTTTCGACCGAGATGATTTCGGAGATCTGGTCAACATCCAGCGCAGCAGCAACGCGCGGCAAGATGTTTTTGCCGTTGGAGGTAGCGGCAGCCAGGATGTGGCTGTAACCCTTGCCCAATTCGGCAACCAGCGGAGCAACATTTTCCGGCAGCTGATGCGCGTAAGCGGCATTGTCAGCATTCAGGACTTTGCTCACACCGGCGATTTTCGCAGCGGCTTCGGCCACCGGGCCTGCGCCCTGACCTGCCACCAGAACGTGGATGTCGCCGCCGATTTTGGCAGCGGCAGCCACGGTGTTCAGCGTGGCCGGAGCCAGCACTTTGTTGTCGTGTTCGGCGATTACCAAGATAGTCATGATTAGATTACCTTCGCTTCGTTCTTGAGTTTTTCAACCAGTTCAGCCACCGACTTGACCTTGATGCCCGCGCTGCGTGCAGCCGGCGCTTCGACTTTCAGGGTCTTGTTGGTGGAGGCGGTGGAAACGCCCAAAGCGTCCGGAGTCAGCGTCTCGAGAGGCTTCTTCTTGGCTTTCATGATGTTTGGCAGGGACGCATAGCGCGGCTCGTTCAAACGCAGGTCGGTGGTGACAATGGCCGGCAGTTTGAGCGAAACGGTCTGCGCGCCGCCGTCGATTTCGCGGGTCACGGCAACGCTGTCGCCGGAGACTTCGACTTTCGAGGCGAACGTGCCCTGACCGTAGCCGCTCAATGCAGCGAGCATCTGGCCGGTCTGGTTGTTGTCGCTGTCGATCGCCTGCTTGCCAAGGATCACCAGTTGCGGCTGTTCCTTGTCGACCACGGCCTTGAGCAGCTTGGCCACGGCCAGGGAAGTCAGATCTTCAGCGGATTCGACGAGGATGGCACGGTCGGCACCCAGAGCCAGTGCGGTACGCAGCTGTTCCTGAGCGGTGGTCGGGCCGATGGAGACGACGACAATTTCAGTCGCAACACCCTTCTCTTTCAGGCGTACGGCTTCTTCCACTGCGATTTCGCAGAACGGGTTCATCGACATCTTGACGTTGGCGAGATCGACGCCGGAATTGTCCGCCTTGACGCGAACCTTGACGTTGTAATCCACAACGCGTTTGACAGCTACAAGAACCTTCATGGATTCCTCGTTACTCTCCGGTGAAAAGAAAGTCGCCTAGGCGAACCTGGCGGTTGATGTTCATCAGGCTAAAGGGCACCTCTAAAAACGCCGACATGGGTGCAAGGTGATGTGAATGTCGTTGACCGTTCGTCAGCGGTGACTGACCAGTCGTGGATTTTCACGCCGAGCGAGCATCGCGCAAAAACTGCGCCGCGCCTCACCTTCGACTGCCTGTGCCCTGTCTTTAGACGTGCTCCTGAAGGCGCGAGTCTGCTTACGACCAGCGCAAAACCGCCCGTATCTTGACCGGAACGCCTATTCCGGTCAATACAGCAAAATGACCACTCATAAGCCGCGCTTCTTTGATTTCTCTGGGCTGGAGGCAATTCAAACAAACGTTTGTATTGGACGCTGAGAGTGGTGTAGATATAATGCGCCGCCTAGAGAGAAAGGTGGGTTTCCCGTTATTCCCCTTGACGTTAACGTAAAGGCTGGCGGGATGCGACATCAAACCTCCAAATCAGAAAAAAAACTGTTGAGCCTTGAGTAGGAGATAGCCTGTGGAACGCGAATACATGGAATTCGACGTGGTCATCGTCGGTGCCGGCCCCGCGGGTCTGTCCGCCGCCTGCCGTCTGAAGCAGAAGGCCGCTGATGCCGGTAAGGAAATCAGTGTCTGCGTGGTCGAAAAAGGCTCCGAAGTCGGCGCGCACATCCTGTCCGGTGCGGTGTTTGAACCCCGCGCACTGAACGAGCTGTTCCCGGACTGGAAAGAACTCGGCGCCCCGCTGAACACACCGGTGGCCCGCGATGACATTTTCGTGCTGAAAAACGCCGAAAGCGCTCAGAAAATTCCCGACTTCTTTGTGCCCAAGACCATGCACAACGAAGGCAACTACATTATTTCCCTCGGCAACCTGTGCCGCTGGTTGGCCCAGCAGGCGGAAAACCTCGGCGTGGAAATCTACCCGGGCTTCGCTGCCCAGGAAGCGCTGATCGACGAAAACGGCGTGGTCCGCGGGATCATCACCGGTGATCTGGGCGTCGACCGTGAAGGCCAACCAAAAGAAGGTCTGTACACCCCGGGCATGGAACTGCGTGGCAAATACACGCTGTTCGCCGAAGGCTGCCGTGGCCACATCGGCAAGCAACTGATCAAGCGCTACAATCTCGACAGCGAGGCTGACGTTCAGCACTACGGCATCGGCCTGAAGGAAATCTGGGAAATCGACCCGGCCAAACACCAGCCAGGCCTGGTGGTGCACACCGCCGGCTGGCCGCTGGACATCATGGGCACCGAGAACACCGGCGGCTCGTTCCTCTATCACCTGGAAAACAATCAGGTGGTGGTCGGTCTGATCGTCGACCTTTCCTACAGCAACACCTTCCTGTCTCCATTCGACGAGTTCCAGCGCCTCAAGCATCACCCGGTGCTGGCGCAGTACCTGGAAGGTGGCAAACGCATCAGCTACGGCGCTCGCGCCATCGCCAAGGGCGGCTTGAATTCGCTGCCGAAAATGGTCTTCAAGGGCGGCGCGCTGATCGGTTGCGACCTCGGCACCCTGAACTTCGCCAAGATCAAAGGCAGCCACACGGCGATGAAGTCCGGCATGCTCGCCGCCGAAGCGGTGGCTGAAGCCTTGTTCGCAGAAAAAGACGGCACTGAAGAGCTGACCACTTACGTCGACGCCTTCAAGAACAGCTGGCTCTACGAAGAACTGTTCGCCAGCCGTAACTTCGGCGCGGCGATTCACAAGTACGGCGCGATCATCGGCGGCGGTTTCAACTGGCTGGACCAGAACATCTTCGGCGGCAAACTGCCGTTCACCCTGCGCGACACCACGCCGGATTACGCCTGCCTCAAGCTCGCGGCCGACTGCAAAAAGATCGACTACCCGAAACCCGACGGCAAGCTCAGCTTCGACAAACTCAGCTCGGTGTTCATCTCCGGTACCAACCACGAAGAAGAGCAGCCGTGCCACCTGAAGCTGACCGACCCGAGCATCCCGATCAGCAAGAACCTGCCGCTTTACGACGAACCGGCTCAGCGCTACTGCCCGGCCGGCGTATACGAAGTGGTGACCAAAGAGGACGGCGAAAAGCGCTTCCAGATCAACGCCCAGAACTGTGTGCACTGCAAGACCTGTGACATCAAGGACCCTGCGCAGAACATCACCTGGGTTGCGCCGGAAGGCGCCGGCGGCCCGACTTATCCGAACATGTAAGTCGTATCGCTGAACAACAAGGCTCCCTGCACGGGGGCCTTTTTGTTGCCCAAAATTCCTCTGACACCACAAAACACCTGTGGGAGCGAGCCTGCTCGCGAAAGCGGTGTGTCATATAAAGATGATGTTGACTGATACACCGCCTTCGCGAGCAGGCTCGCTCCCACAGGGGATATCGTCGGATCAGGCAGCCCGCTCATCCCCAGGACTACGCTCGAAATAGCGCTTGTACTCGCGACTGAACTGCGACGTGCTCTGATACCCGACCCGATGCGCCACCTGCGCCACGCCGAGCCCTTCGGCCACCAGCAGCGTCTGCGCCTTCAACAAGCGTAAACGCTTCAGATATTGCACCGGCGACAGCAGCGTGCTGCGTTTGAAGTGCTCATGAAAGGTCGACACGCTCATGTTGGCGCACCCGGCCAGGGTCTCGACGTTCAGCGGCTCGGTGTAATGCGCATGCAGATGACTGATCGACGCCGCCACTCGCGCAAACTGCCCCTGCTGTTCGACCAATGCCCGCAGCACATCGGCCTGCGACCCGCGCAAGGCGACGAACAGCAACTCACGTACCCGCGCCGGGCCGAGAATCTGGCACTCCAGCGGATCGTGCAAACAACTGAGCAAGCGCTCGACGCAACCGCGCATGCCATCGTCGAGCACCACCGAGGTCATCGACTCCGGCGTCTGCGCCGGAATATGCCGCCCCGGCGCCAGGCCCATCGCCAGCACCAGTTCACCCAGCAATACCCGATCGATCGCCACCGAGACGCCAAGCAGAGGCGCATCCGGCAAGGCAAACGTCTCGCATTCGAACGGCACCGGCAGCGCCTGGATCAGGTAATGCCCAGCGCCATATTCCATGGTCCGCGGCCCGAGAAACGCCAGTTTGCTGCCCTGAGCGATGATCATCAGGCTCGGTTCATAAATGTGCGGGCCACGGGCGACGTCGCAACTGGAGCGCAAAATCTGCACGCCGGGCAGGCCGGTCTGGCTGTAGCCATCGCGCAGCGCCAGCGGTTCGATCAGCGAAACCAGCCGCGCGTTGGCATCAAGATGACGGGTCAGTTGCATCGAATCGTTCTTCACAAAAAAACACGCAATAAGGGATGAAAGCATCATCGCAGATCCGTTTGCCAATGCGACTGCGCGAACCCGCATGCCGGAGAATTAGGCATGAGACCCGGAGAATTCGCCATGGCCGCAGGATCAATCGGCGCCCAGAATCCGCTGCCTCACTTGTTCCTGCTTTAGCGAGGTTTACCATGTACACCGCGATCGGTTATGCCGCCCAATCAGCCACCACTCCCCTCGCCCCGATGAAATTCGAACGCCGCAGCCCGCGTGCTGACGACGTTGCCATCGAGATTCTGTATTGCGGCGTCTGCCACTCCGACATTCACCAGGCACGCAACGAATGGGGCATCGCTGTTTACCCGTTGATGCCCGGCCACGAGATCGTCGGAAAAGTCACCGCGATCGGTGCGAATGTCACCCGGCACAAAGTCGGCGATCTGGTCGGCGTCGGCTGCATGGTCGACTCGTGCCGTACCTGCGAAGCCTGCCAGTCGAATCTCGAGCAATATTGCCTCGAAGGCCCGACCATGACTTACGCCACCCCGGACCGGGTCGATGGCAGCAACACCATGGGCGGTTATTCCGACAGCATCGTGGTCAGCGAGCACTTCGTCGTGCGCATTCCCGAACGCCTGGCACTGGCCAGCGCCGCGCCGATTCTCTGCGCCGGCATCACCACCTACTCGCCACTCAAGCACTACGGCGTCAAGGCCGGCGACAAGGTCGGGATTCTCGGAATGGGCGGCCTCGGCCACATGGGCATCAAGTTCGCCAAGGCCATGGGCGCTGAAGTGACGCTGTTCACCCGTTCGGCGAGCAAGGCCGAAGAAGGTCGTCGTCAGGGCGCAGATCATGTGATCGTGTCCACCGACGCCGAGCAAATGAAGGCTGCGGCTGGTTACTTCGATTTCCTCCTCGACACCATTCCGGTGCAGCACGATCTCAACCCGTACCTCGACACCCTGCGCTTTGATGGCGTGCACATTCTGGTCGGCCTGATCGAACCGATCAATCCGCCGGTGCATGCGGCCAAACTGGTGCTGGGGCGTCGCGTGTTGGCCGGCTCGTTGATTGGTGGCGTTGCGGAAACCCAGGAAGTGCTGGATTTCTGCGCCGAACACAACATCACCTGCGACATCGAAATGCTCGACATCCGCCAGATCAACGAGGCTTACGCGCGGATGATTGCCGGCGACGTGAAGTACCGTTTCGTCATCGACATGGCAACGCTCAAGGCTTAAACCTTCAAGGCTTATACCTTCAAGCCGAGCTCCGCCGACAGCCGGGCTGTGACCCCTTTGATCAGGGGAATCAGCTCGGCCATTTTTTCCAGCGGCATATAGGGCACGGTGCTGGCGATGCTGATCGCCGCAACAATACCCTTGCTCGCATCGCGAATCGGCGCCGCCACGCAGCGGATCGACGGTTCGTTGTCTTCCAGGTCGAAGGCGTAGCCACCGGCCACGTATTCGCTCATGCGCTGCTCAAGCTGTTCCCACGATTGCTGGGGATGCTGCGGCCAGAACTGACTTTTCCCACCCGCCGGCAAGCTGATGTCGTACAGACGTTGCCAATCTTTCGGCGAATCATCGAGCATCAACGCCTTGCCGATGCCGGTACGCGCCAGTGGCATGCGATGGCCGACCCGCGAACGCATCTCCGGGCCGTTGCGCCCGGGATTCTTCAGCAGGTAAAGCACTTCATCGCCTTCACGAATCCCCAAGTGCACGGTGTCACCGGTCAACGACGACAACTCGTCCAGATACGGCGCGGCCAGGGTCACCAGCGGCAATTCTTCGCGAGCCTGAAAACCCAGTTCGATCAGCTTCGGCCCGAGCAGATAACCGATTTGCGGCACAACGCGCAGGTAGCGCTCGTCGACCAGGCAACTGGCCAGACGATGGGTGGTGCTGCGTGTGGTGCCGATCAGCCGAGCGATCTCCTTGAGATCGCGGGCGCCACTGGCCACCGCTTGCACCACACCGAGGCCGCGCAACAGCGTCTGGGTGCCGGTGGGCGCGGCGTCCTTGGTTTTTTCCGGGGCGTCTTCCTGCATATCCAGCCTTTTACCGTTGAGCGAGGGAACGGGCGGCATTATGGTCGCCCGACGCAGACCACTACAACTCGATACGTTCGACCTTGCCCACCAGCAGCACGTAGGACAACGCACCGACCAGCGCGAGCACGGCGATGTAGGTGATCGCCGGAGCGAACGAATCACCGCTGGCGAGGAAGCCGATCACGATCGGCGTGGCAATCGCCGACAGGTTGCCGATGAAGTTGAACACTCCCCCCGTCAGCCCGAGCAGGCGTGCCGGGGCCAGCGTCGAGACCAGCGACCAGGTGATCGACGCCAGTCCATTGCCGAAAAACGCCAGCGCCAGGAAGGCGATTACCAACGGTGTCGATTCAACGAAGTTCGCGCCGATGATCGCCGTGGAGATCAGCAATCCGCTGATGATCGGCAGCTTGCGCGCGAAGCCGACGGTGTAACCGCGACGGATCAACCAGTCAGAAAAGAACCCCGAGCACAGCACCCCAACGAACGCGGCCAGAAACGGCAGCGACGCCAGCAGGCCGGACTTGATGAAGTCCATGCCGCGATATTTCACCAGATAAGTCGGGAACCAGGTCAGGAAGAACCACAGCGTCGAGTTCAGGCAGAACTGGCCGAGGTAAATGCCCCACAGTTTGCGTTTGCTCAGGACAATGCCCAGATCGGTCCAGCTGAATTTGGCTTTGACCTTAGCCGTTTCCGCCTGGATATCGACCAGCCCGCCGCCCTCACGGATCAGTTCGATTTCTGCCTCGTTGGTGCCTTTGAAGTCTCGTGGCTCGCGATACACCGCGTACCAGATCAGCGCCCAGAGAATGCCGACCGCGCCGGTCGCGACGAACACCATGTGCCAGCCGAACGCGTGTTGCAGCCACGCCAGCACCGGCGTCAGAAAGGCCAGACCGACAAACTGCCCGGACGTGTAGAAACCGATCGCCGTGGCGCGCTCGCGCTCGGGAAACCAGGTGGTGACCACGCGACTGTTGATCGGATACGCCGGCGCTTCCAGCGCGCCAACTGCCATGCGCAAAACGAACAGGGCGATGAAACTGCTGACGAAACCGAGCATCACCGTGGCCACCGACCACAGCAGCAGTGCGACGCTGTAGAGAATGCGCGGCGGTACGCGATCGACCAGCCAGCCGCCGGGGATCTGCATGGCGGCGTAGGTCCAGCCGAACGCGGAAAAGATCAGCCCGACATGCACCGGATCGATGCCCAGTTCGCTGGTCAGCGCCGGCGCGGCAATCGACAGGTTGCTGCGGTCGAGGTAGTTGATGACCACGGTGATGAACAGCAACACCATGATGAAAAATCGCTTGCGGCTGGGCGTGACTAAAGACGCCTGCCCGGTGAGGGTATGCGATTGCATGAGAGATGCCTCTTCTTATGTTTATTTGAGGTCATGACGCCGATCTCCTCTCCCTGAAGATCAGAAACTGTGGGAGCGAGCCTGCTCGCGAAGGCGTCGGGTCAGTCACATAGATAGCGAATGTGACATTGCATTCGCGAGCAGGCTCGCTCCCACAGGGTGACGGCGGTGTGTCAGAGACAAATCACCACTCGGCAAAGCTGCCATCGGCATGGCGCCAGATCGGATTGCGCCAGCGGTGCCCGACCGCCGCGCGCTCGATCACGTACTCCTCGTTGATCTCGATGCCCAGCCCCGGGCCGTTCGGTATCTTCACGAAGCCTTTGTCGTAGTCGAACACGCGAGGGTCCTTCACATAGTCGAGCAAATCGTTGCTCTCGTTGTAATGGATGCCCAGGCTCTGCTCCTGGATAAACGCGTTGTAACAAGCCGCGTCGAGTTGCAAACACGCCGCCAGTGCAATCGGCCCCAGCGGGCAATGCAGCGCCAGCGCCACGTCGTAGGCTTCGGCCATGTTGGCGATCTTGCGGGTTTCGGTGATGCCGCCAGCATGAGAAGCATCCGGCTGGATGATGTCGACGTAGCCTTCGCTCAACACGCGTTTAAAGTCCCAGCGCGAAAACAGCCGCTCGCCGAGGGCGATCGGCGTGCTGGTCAGCGGCGCCAGTTCTTTCAACGCCTCGTAGTTTTCGCTGAGCACCGGCTCTTCGATGAACATCAGTTTGTACGGGTCGAGTTCCTTCATCAGGACTTTGGCCATCGGCTTGTGCACGCGGCCATGGAAGTCGACGCCAATGCCGACGTTCGGCCCGACCGCATCACGCACGGCGGCGACGTTGGCCAAGGCCAGATCGACTTTTTCGAAGGTGTCGAGAAACTGCAGTTCTTCTGTACCGTTCATTTTCACCGCGGTGAAACCACGGCTCACCGCCTCTTTCGCCGCACGCGCCGTGTCGGCCGGACGATCGCCGCCAATCCACGAATACACACGAATCTTGTCGCGCACCTGGCCACCAAGCAGATCACTGACCGACACGCCTAGCGCCTTGCCCTTGATGTCCCACAGCGCCTGATCGATACCGGCCAGTGCGCTCATGTGGATCGCACCGCCGCGGTAGAAGCCGCCGCGATACAGCACGGTCCAGATGTCTTCGATGTTGCGTGGGTCTTTGCCGATCAGGTAGTCGGACAATTCTTCAACGGCAGCGGCCACGGTGTGCGCCCGGCCTTCGACCACGGGTTCGCCCCAACCGGTCACGCCCTCATCGGTTTCGACCTTGAGGAAGCACCAGCGCGGCGGGACGATGAAGGTCGTGAGTTTGGTGATTTTCATCTCTGCTCTCTTTTGTAAATGCAGCTTTTATTAGATGCAGCGCACGCAGCGCCGGAAAAGTCTTAACGAAGCGCTTTCCATGCGGCCACGTAGGCCTTGGCATTGACTGCCACTTGCTCTGGCGTCATGCCCGGTTTGAACAGCCCGGAACCGAGGCCGAAGCCTTTCACGCCGGCATCGAGAAACGCCTGCATGTTGTCCGGGGTGATGCCGCCGACCGGCGCCAGCACCGTGCCCGCCGGCAATACCGCGAGCCAGGCTTTGACGACTGCCGGGCTCATCTGCTCGGCCGGGAACAGCTTGAGAATGTCCGCGCCCTCCTCCAGCGCCGCGAAGGCTTCGGTCGGCGTGGCCACGCCCGGTGACAGGTACAGCCCAGCCGCTTTCGCCGCGCGCAGGACCTTGGCGTCGCTGTGCGGCATGACGATTACCTGGCCGCCGGCATCCTTCACCTGTTGCACTTGCTGCGCGGTCAACACCGTGCCGGCACCGATCAGGCAATCGGCGGGCAAGGTCTTGCGCAGGGTGGCGATACTTTCGTACGGCGAAGGGGAATTGAGCGGTACTTCGATGACGCGAAATCCGGCGGCATACAGGACTTCTCCCACAGCCGCGGCGTCCTGCGGTTGCAGGCCACGCAGGATTGCGATCAGACCGTTTTGCGCCAGTGCTTGCTTGAGCATGTCAGGCCTCCAGTCAGGTTAACGGGATGAGGAATCGATCAGTCCGGCGGCACGCGCCAGTTGCCACAGGCCACGCTCGGTAGCCTGTTCGGCCAGCGTCACCCGAGCGAATCCGCAGGCGTCCAGCGCACGGCTGTAACGAGCGCAGAGCTGGCCGTTGCCGATCAGCACGATCGAAGGAAGATTCGGATTATTGCGACGTTGGCGCTGCACGGCGGCGAGCGCGGCCAATTCATGACCGATCATCAGCCCGGACAGGTAATCCGCTTGCAGGGTCGGGCTGAGCTCACCGGTCAGGCCCAGCGTGCGCGCGCTGAACAAGGTCGAGAGCACACCCAGTTCACCATCCGCTGACAGCGCGACCTGCACGCCGCGGTCGAACGCCTGCGCCTCGAAGGTGGAGCTGGGTTGTTGGGTGCGGCCGAGGATGCTGTGCTCGCTGAGCACGGCAAATACCTCGCCCGTCATGAACGTGTCGAAATGCGTGATGCAACCGTCGACCACTTCAACCCACTTGGAATGACTGCCCGGCAGGCCGATCAAAAGATCAGCGCCCGCCTCGGCCGGCAGTTGCTGGAGGACACCCAGCACCTGGGTTTCTTCGCCACGCATCACGTTCGGCAGACGCGAACGCTGAATCACCCCCGGCACGATATGCACTGGGGTACCACGCAGACTGACGACTGGTTGTAGGGAGTTTCCGAGATTGGCGACATCCGCCGGCGTTTCGCAGTAGGCCGCTTCGCGCCAGCCCTGCGCGCTGCCGACCATGCCGCAAGCGATCACTGGCAGATCCGGCTGCGCATCGAGCCAGTCGCCACAGGCCTGATCGAACGCGAGTTCAAAACCATCGGCACATTCGCGGCCGTGGATGACGCGTGGAGTCTTGGGCAACTGCATGATCCCGAATGACAGCGCACGCTGCTCCAGCACCACACCGTCCGCCGCGAGTTTGTAAGCACGTAATGAGGTCGTCCCCCAATCGAGCGCGATCAATTGCGCCTGCATCGCTTCACCTGTTCTGTTTTTTGGCAGTGAGTGCGATGGACTATAAACCCGGGCGCGGGGAAATCTCAATATATAAATATCGATCCCATATTATGGGTTTTACAACTGAGACAACCTTTTCTGCTTCAAGGCTTTTAAAATCCCGCGCCGTATCCACCTCAACATCCGGGTTGCACGTTCAGGGAAGAAAAAATGAAGATCGCTGTGAAAGTTTTATTGATCTGTTGCGCACTTGGCAGCAGCGCAATCGCCGTCGCCTTGCCAATGATCGAAGAGGGGGGATTTGGGCTTACAAAACCCGGCCTGGCGAAGAAAAATCGACCCTGACCATCCTCAAAATCGAGGAGTACCCCAAGTACGGTGAGGTCGTCCATATCCGGGTAGACGACATTCAGATGATCAACCCGGCCACGGGCGCTGAATTCAATGCAATGCCCCATATGCCGTTTCAAGCGAAAGCCTTGCAGCGCAGCCTGATCCGACGCGTCGGGAAAACTGTGCAGGTTCCGGAGTTCAACGAGGGCTACACCTATTGGAAATCGGCTTTCGACGAAGAAAAAGCCGGGGCCTTCAAAATCTCTGTGCGACAGGCGCTGGCTGGATTGCTGAGAGGCAGTTGGGAAGCGATTGATGAGAACACCATAAAAACTCCGCGATCACCTTGAGAATCAACCCTCGGCAAAATCCCGCAACACCTTGCCATCCATGCGATACCGCACCCATTCCTCCTGCGGCTGGGCGCCGAGGGATTTGTAGAATTCGATTGCCGGGGTATTCCAGTCCAGCACGCTCCATTCGAAGCGACCGCAGTCGTTGGCGCAGGCGATTTTGGCGAGATGGCGCAGCAGGGTTTTGCCGGCGCCGCCGCCGCGTTGTTCGGGGGTGATGTAGAGATCTTCGAGGTACAGGCAGTTGCTGCCCAACCAGGTCGAATAGCTGAAGAAGAACACCGCGAAACCGATTGGCAAGCCGTCGCGCAGGCAGATCAGGCCGTGAGCGGTGGCGCCTTCGCCGAACAGGCTGCGTTCGATGTCGGCGACGCTGGCGATGACTTCGTGGCGGGCCTTTTCGAAATCGGCGAGTTCGGTGATGAAGGCGAGGATCTGCGGTGCATCGCTGGGGGTCGCCGGGCGGATTTCGATCGTCATGGACGGGCCTTGTGTGCAAATTAAAGCGCCATACTAAGGCGCGCAGCGGCGCTCGTCACATGGCAATACCTGATTTGCTGAACACTGCTGATCCTGTGGGAGCGAGCCTGCTCGCGAATGCGTCCTTTCAGTCACTCCTTGAGCCAACTGACAGAATGCCTTCGCGAGCGGGCTCGCTCCCACAGGTTCGCGACAATCTGAAAGGATGTTTATGACCGTTGAATATTTCACGCCCATGCAGGCACTTGCATCAGCATTGCTACCCCACGCGCTGCAACCTTCAGACGACGGCGCGCACGACCTCGCCCACCTGCAGCGCGTCTGGCATAACGCACGCACGCTGCATGAAACGGAAGGCGGCGAACTCGATGTCTTGCTCGCCGCAGTGCTGCTGCACGATTGCGTATCCGTCGAGAAAAACTCGCCGCTGCGCGCTCAGGCTTCGCGTCTGGCAGCGGACAAGGCTTCATCCGTCCTGGAAGCGCTGAACTGGCCCAACGAGAAAATCACCCAGGTCGCCCACGCCATCGAAGCCCACAGCTTCTCCGCCAACATCACTGCGCTGACCCTCGAAGCGAAAATCGTCCAGGACGCCGACCGCCTCGACTCGCTGGGCATGCTCGGCGTCGCGCGCACTTTCTACGTGGCCGGGCGCATGGGGGCGGCGCTTTACGATCCGCAAGACCCCGAGGCGCAACACCGTGACTACGACGACACACGCTTTTGCCTCGACCACTTCCAGACCAAACTGCTGCACCTCGCCGAGGGTTTTCAGACCGCCACCGGCCAGCGCCTGGCGCGGGTTCGCCATCAGCGTTTGAAGGGGTTCATGGAGCAGTTCAAGCAAGAGATCGGCATCGACTCGTTGGTAAGCACACCATGACGAAACAAACCGTTCGTCGATCATCGGGCACCAATCCCGACGCACGGCGGACCAATCAAGGGTAAGGATTCCAATCACTGGAGAAGCCCTATGATCCCGTCAAGGTTGACCGCTTTCGTCTTCAGCGCCCTGCTCTGCCCTGCGGTATTCGCCGCCTCGTCCACGGCAGCGGGCACTGGCCCTACCGATCCGACCCCGCCTCGCGCCCCCGCCATCAACAGTGCCCCCGGCATGAACACCGATGGCTCCGGCGTGCCGCTGATCAATCAGCCGCCGGCCACCGGCACTGACCCGCGCACGCAGGGCAGCGATCCGGGCCGTCAGGGCGGCATGAACACACCTGATTCTCCTGCCACGCCCCCTGACAATGCCGGCCCCGGTGTCGGTTCGAAAACCACCACAGGTGGCTCCGGCTCCGAAGGCGCCGGTCAGTAGCAGTTCGCCGACGCGAGCGCCCTATTCACTCCCATGAAGAGGTAACCATGAACGTCGACAAAGACCTGGAAAAAGAAGTCCTCACCCGCCTGCTGCACGCGCACCCCAATGGCTTGGGCAAGGAAGTGCTGGACAATTACCGGGGCGAGAAAGTTGTGGCCAGCGCCCTCGCCGCTCTACAGGATCGCGGGTTGATTCATCATGGTCATGTGACCTGCAGCGAAGCCGGCGAACACTCGCTGAACCTGCCGATCAAGCTCAGCGCTGCCGGCGTTGAAGCGGCGCAAAAACTCGATCAGCAGTAGTTGCGAAGTCGCTCGCTGCCGGTGCGGCGAGCGGCTGTATCTGCACACAAGAGGAGAAATCCCATGCCTCGTGGAAGCAAAGACAAATACACCAGTGAACAGAAGCGCAAGGCCGAGCACATCGAAGACAGCTACGAGAAAAAGGGCGTGTCGAAAGATGAAGCCGAAGCCCGCGCCTGGGCAACCGTGAACAAGCAATCGGGTGGCGGCGAGAAGTCCGGCGGCTCAGGGCGTAAAAAACCGGCGAGTGCCAAGTCGGAAGATCGCAAGGAATCGTCGCGGCGTGCGGTGGCCAGTCGCAAGGGGCATTCGCGTAGCAGCGAAACCTCGAAGGATACGCAGACCGTTGACAGCTTGATGAAGGAAGCCCGGGCGAAAAATATCCCGGGACGCTCTTCAATGCGCAAGCAGGAATTGATTGAGGCGTTGCGCAAGGCCGGCTGAATCTGATGGCCTCATCGCTGGCAAGCCAGCTCCCACAGATATGTCGGGTGGTTGCACTATTGCACTTACCCCCAAGACCCTGTGGGAGCTGGCTTGCCAGCGATTGCGGTGCATCAGTCGCCGCAGGACTCGCGGATGAAAGAATCAACCTCAAACGCCCCCGGCGATGTCGCTGGCCCCCAGCGCGTCACCGCCAGTGCCGCCGCCGCATTCGCCCGCCGCGCCGCTTCCAGGGCATTCAACCCTTGCGCCAACCCGGCGATAAACACCCCGGCATGCGCATCGCCGGCACCGTTACTATCCACCGCTTTCACGGCAAACCCTGGCACATGCCGGCGCTCCCCGGCCTGCTGAATCCAGCAACCCTGCGGCCCGTCGCGCACGACCATCAACACCAAATCCGGCAAATGTCTGACCAGCCGATCCAGCGCCTCTGCGATGTCCTCAGCAGCCGTAAAACGCAGCGCCTCGACGCTGTTGCTGGTCCACACATCAATGCGCGGCAGCAACGCCTGCATCAACGGCGAGTCCGGCGACTCCACCAGCGGGCCCGGATCGAACACCACGTTGATGCCCTTCGGCAAGGCCAGCGTCCAGTCCAGCAACGCTTGCGCCTTGCCCTCGTGAAGCAGGCTGTAACCGCTGAGGTAGACAAAATCGCCCGCCTCGGCGGCAACGCCGTTCAAGTCTTCGGAGGACACCTCACCTTCGGCACCGATATAGGAAATGAAACTGCGCTCGGCCGAGGCATCGGTCAGCGCCACGCACAAACCGGTGTCGCGCTCAGCAGGTTCAGCAATACCGATGCAGATGCCTTCCGCCTGCATCGCCTGCCGCGCCAGATCACCGAAACGTCCGGTGCCGTGACGCCCCAGGTAAACCACGGGCAGGCCATTGCGCACCGCCGCCGCCATCACGTTGAACCCGCCACCCGCTTCGAAACCCGCCGACTGCGCCAATACATCGCCGCCAATCTGCGGAAGTTTTTCCACGGCCATGACCAGGTCGATGATGACCTGGCCGGTGTGCAACATCTTAGGCATGAGCATTCTCGGGTTGCGCGGCGCGGCGATCTTTCGCCCCGCCCAATACAAGGTACAGGCCGCCGGCAACGACAAACGTCACGATCCAGCCGAGGCCGTTATGGCCCAGCCACGAATCGGACAGGAAACCCTTGAACCAGACGTTTTCGGCAGTGGTGCCGATGGTGGTGAAACTGAAACCCAGCACGATGGCAATCGCCCAGGCACCAAAGGCGCGCCATTCGATACCGCCGCGATACCAGTAGGCGCTGCTCGGGCTGACGTCGAGCAGGTCCTTGGGGCTGTAGTAGTGACGATGGATCAGATCGACCACGAAGATCCCGACCCACGCGGTGATTGGCACCGCCAGCAGGGAAATGAAGGTGATGAACGGGCCGTAGAAGCTGTCGGCAATCAGCATGAAATAAATTGAACCGGCGAAGATCGCGACGATGTCCACCACTACCGCGTAGACGCGTTTGACCTTGAGGCCAAGCGTCAGCGTGGTCAGGCCCGCGGAGTACACCGACAGGTTGTTCGACAGCAGCAGACCACCGAACGCAGTGATCAGATACGGCACGGCCATCCAGGTCGGCAGCATGTCGCGGATCGCCACGATCGGGTCAGTCGCCGACGCCAGATCGTTGTTGCCCACCGAGAGCAAGCCGCCGAGGGTGATCAGCAGCACCAACGGAATACCCGCGCCGAACGCAGCGGAAGCGACCAGCCGCACGGCTTTGACGCTGCGGTGCTGATAACGCGACATGTCCGCGCCAGCGTTGGCCCAACCGATCCCGGTGCCGGCGGCCATGGTGCCGATACCGATGATCATCGCGCTCAGCGGCGCCGGCGTCGCGTTGAATACCGCGCTCCAGTCGATGGTCGCGCAGAGGAAACCGCCGACCAGAATGTTCAGCGCACCGAACACATAGGTCGCCCACTTCTGGATGACCAGCAAGGTCGCATGACCAAGGCCGGACACCGCCAGGGTCAGCAGGACGAAAATCGCGATGAAGATCAGCGTCAGCAGCGGCGCACTTTTCGCTTCGACCGGCGAGCCGAACAGGATCGAACACAGCGACAGCAACACGAACGCGGCGGTGGTGGTATTGACCGTTTCCCAGCCCAGACGCGACATCAGCGACACCAGTGTCGGGCCGATATTGCCGCGGACGCCGAAGATCGCTCGTGACAGAGTCAGACTGGGCGCGCGGCCCCGTCGACCGGCAATCGAAATGATCCCGACCACCGCAAACGAACCGGCGGCGCCGAGGATCGCGACGATGATCGCCTGCCAGATCGCCAACCCGCGAAACGCCACCAGCGTGGCGCCCAATGGCAGACCGAGAATGGAAATATTGGCGGCGAACCAGACCCAGAAAAGCTGCAACGGATGGCCGTTGCACTCGGCTTCCGGCACCGGTTCGATGCCGCGGGTTTCCAGTTGCCCGGCGCTCTGCCCGGCAGTCGATGAACTCATGAACGTGCTCCTGTTTGCCTTTTTTGTGGTTGTGGCAATGATGCAAAACGACAAGACAATCGGCCTTCCGAGGCCTGTCTGGGCGATCCATTGCGGTGTGAGAATTCAAATAGGCGGTGCGCCCTTCGCGAGCAGGCTCGCTCCCACAGGGAAATACGGTGCCAGTGTGGGAGCGAGCCTGCTCGCGAAGAGGCCAGCCAGTCAACGCAAGGCCAACAGCCCCTGCACCAACGGCTCAAGCTCCAGATGATTAACGGCCTTCACCGTATCAATCATCTCGGCAGGCCAACACTCAAGCCCCAGGCAGGCGCCCAGCATCGCGCCTAGAATCGCCGCGATGGTATCCGTGTCGCCACCGAGGCTGGCTGCCATGCACAACGCCTCGAACGGGTTCATTTCGCCGATGGCGACTTGCTGCGCCAAAGCGAACGAAACCACCACCGATTCCTGCGACGCCACCGAGGTGCCGATCACGTCATACAACAAATCCGCCAGCAGCGCCTTGTCGCTGTCGACACTGATGGTGCGCGCCCAACTGATCCGCGAGCCGATTCGGCCGCCGGCGACCCAGTGCCCGTGGGTTTCTGCCTGCTGCGCGATTTGCTGACCAAGGTTCAACGCCTCGCCCAGATCCAGACCATTGACGCCAGCCGACACCACCGCCGCCACCGCTGCCGCGCTGGAAATTCCCAGCGTGGTGTTGTGGGTAACCTGGCAGGCTTGCACCACGGCCGCGATAAACCGTTCGCGATTCGCTACATCGGCGGCGATCCCGACCGGGGTGATGCGCATCGCCGCGCCGTTGGTGGTGCCGTAACGCCCGGCCTCTTCCGGCGAATGGCCGGCGAGGATCATTTCAATGGCGCGCTTGGTCGAGGGGCCGAGCAGATCCTGCGAGCCCTTGGCCTGCATCTCGGCTTCCCACTCGATCAAACGCTGCGCGAGGATCGCCGGCTCGATGTGGCCCTTGCCTTCGACCAACAATTCACCGACCAGAATCGCCTGTTCGGTGTCGTCGGTGATCGAGCCTTTGGGCATATTCGCAGCGATGGGTTGCAGCGGCCCGGCGTCCTGCAGATCGGTGATCTGGCCGAAACGCGTCTTGATCGTTTCGCGACTGAGCGACTGCGTCGGCATGCCCAGCGCATCACCGAGGGCCAGACCATAAAAAGCGCCAAGGGCACGGTTGAGCGCGGTCATCTCGATTCTCCGAATTGCAGGTGCAGACGAAAATGCACCGGGTCGAGCAGACTTTCGACTTGTTCCATGAAGCGGTTCTGGCGGTCGTAAGTGGTGCGCAGGGCTTTGAGGAAGACTGTGCCGACCGGGCGGCCAAGCAGCTCAGCGTCTTCAGCATTCAGCGGCTCGGCGCCGATCCACTGATCGCCGCGTTCACCGATATAGCCATACGCGGCCAGAGTGATGGTCAGGGAATTGTCGATCAGGCCGACACGCGGCAGGCTTTCCAGGCCGCCACTAGCCGGCATCAATGAGCGTTCGAGGGACACCAGCGTACCGTCAGTGGCGCGCCGACGACGGTCGAGGGTGATGAATTGGTCGGTGCCGAAACGCACCAGCAGATCGGGCCGGGTCACGGCTTCCAGGCGCAGCACTTCAGTGTTGATCAGCGCCCCGCTGTCGGCCAGCGCCTGCGCCCAGCCGCTGCGCTGATCGAGGGCGACACCGTCGAAGGTGACGATGGAGCCGACGCCGCTTTGCGTGGCGATGTAATTGCGCCGCTTCAGTTCGGCCAGCGCTTCGCGCAACGTGCCCCGACTGACCTTGAATTCCTGAGCCAACTGATGCTCGCCGGGCAACAGAAAGCCGTCCTCCATAAGGCCGCTTTCGATGCGCCGGACGAGCTCGTCGACCACCCGTTGTTTCTTGTCGAATCGTACCTGTCTAATCATGTACAAATTGATAACCGAAACGGGGCGTGGCGGGCAAGGGATATTTGTGGGAGGTGACCGGTGGAGTGAGCAAAATCAAAAGCAAAATCAACAGCCCCTCACCCTAGCCCTCTCCCGGAGGGAGAGGGGACTGAATGGGGGATGGTCGGGAGATGCGGTGACCTGAAAGTGTTGCGCTGAATCCGAAATCGACCTGTTGGCGAGTAATTGCGAATCCGTAATCAACTCGGTATTTCAGGTCGATGCAGAACGCGAGACACCTCGGTCGGCTCCCTCTCCCCTTGGGAGAGGGCTGGGGTGAGGGGCTTTTGACCTTAGCGTTGCTTCAGGCGGTCGATGACGACGGCCAGCAACAAGATCGAACCACGAATCACATACTGATAAAACGTATCAATGTTCTTCAGGTTCATCGCATTCTCGATGATCGCCAGAATCAACACCCCGGCAATCACATGGCGGATCATGCCGATCCCGCCGCTCAGCGACACCCCGCCCAGCACGCAGGCCGAGATCACCGTCAGTTCGAAACCCTGACCGATCATGGGCTGCCCGGAGGTCATCCGCGACGCCAGAATCACCCCGGCCAGCGCACCGATCAAGCCATGCACGGCGAAGATGATGATCTTGGTCCGGTCAACGTTGACACCCGCCAACAGCGCCGCTTCCTGGTTGCCACCGATGGCCATGGTGTTGCGCCCGTAGGTGGTGTAATTGAGCAGCCAGCCGAAAAACAGGAAGCAGACGATGGTGATCAGGATCGGCACCGGCACACCGAACAACTGGCCATTGCCGAAGACGAAGAACGATTCCTGCGACACGCCGACTGCTTTGCCGTTGGCAAAAATGTAGGCCAGGCCACGGACGATCTGCATGGTCGCCAGCGTGGTGATCAAAGCGTTGACGCGCAATTTCGCGATCACGATGCCGTTGATCAGGCCAACGATCAGGCCCATCGCCAGCGCCGCGCTGACGCCGAGAAACACACTGTTGGTGTCGCGCATCACGACTGCCGCGACCACACCGGCACAGGCGATCACCGAGCCAACCGACAGGTCGAAGTGGCCCGACGCCAGGCAATACAGCATGGTGCACGCGGCGATGCCGGTGGTGGAAATCGCCAGGCCCAGCCCGCGCATGTTCAACGGCGAGAGGAAGTTGTCGATCAGCAGCGTGCAGGCAATGAAGATGCCGATCGCCGCCAGCAGCATGACCCAGTCGTCGAGGAAGCGACGCATGTCCAACGGTTTGCGCTCGGTCGGCAGGGTTTCGTTTTGGGTTGTCATCATAGTCACCTCTCAGTTCGCCACGCCGTCAGCGCGGTGGCGCGGCAAAGCCAGTTGCAGCAGGTTGGATTCATTGGCCTGGTCGCGGTTGACTTCGCCGCGCAGGGCGCCTTCGCACAGCACCAGAATGCGGTCGGAAATGCCCATCACTTCCATCAGGTCGCTGGACACCACGATCACCGAAATACCGTCGGCGGCGAGGTTATGGATGATCTGGTAAATCTCCGCTTTGGCACCGATGTCGATGCCGCGGGTCGGTTCGTCGAGCAGCAGGACCTTCATCGGCATCGACAGCCAGCGACCAAGAATGGCCTTCTGCTGATTGCCACCGGAGAGGAATTTGATCTGCTGGCCGGCATGCGGGGTTTTCACCTTCAGCGCCTTGATCTGCTTGTCGGCGTTGCCCTTCTCCCACAAGCCGCGAATCAGGCAACCGAGGCCCGAATGCGCACCACGGGCGCTGATGTTGATGTTCTCGGCGACGCTGGCCAAGGGGATGATGCCTTCCTTCTTGCGATCTTCCGGGCACAGCAGAATGCCGGCCGCAATCGCATCACGCGGCGAGCGCAATTTCAGCTCATGACCGCGCAGTTCGAGGCGTCCGGCGGTGTTGCGCTCCAGCCCACTGAGCAGGCGAAACAGCTCGGTGCGCCCTGCCCCGACCAGCCCGAACAGGCCGAGGATTTCGCCCTTGTGCGCTTCGAAACTGATCGGCTCGCGCAGCCCCGGGCCGAGCAAACCGTCGACTTTCAACGCCACGGCGCCGCGCGGGCGATGGCGATAATCGTAGATGTCCTGAATGTCGCGACCGACCATGCAGGTCACCAGTTGATCGTGGGTCAGCTGACTCATGTCATCGAACGTGCGCACGTAGCGACCGTCCTTGAACACCGTGACGGCGTCGCAGATACGGAACACTTCTTCCATGCGATGAGACACGTAAAGCACCACTTTGCCCTCGTCGCGCAGGCGACCGATGATCGCCATCAAGCGGTCGATTTCCCGCGCCGACAAACTGCTGGTCGGCTCGTCGAAGGCAATCACATGGGCGCCGCGCGACAAGGCTTTGGCGATTTCCACCAGTTGCCGCTGGCCGAGCGACAGGCGCCCGACCTTGGTGTGCGGGTCGATTTCATCGGCCAGGCCTTTGAGGCAATTCAAGGCTTTCTGGCGCAGCTCGCCGCGATTGATCAAACCGAAACTGGCCGGCAAATGGCCGAGAAACAGGTTCTCGGCGACGGTCATTTCCGGGACCAGATGCAGTTCCTGGTGAATCACCGCGACGCCGCTGCCGATGCTGTCGGCAGTCGATTTGAACGCCATCGTCTGTTCGCCGATCTGCAGCTCGCCGCTGCTCGGGATGTAGGCGCCACCGAGGATTTTCAACAACGTCGATTTGCCGGCGCCGTTCTCGCCCATCAGCGCATGAACCTGGCCGGGATGAGCGACGAAACTGATGCCGTCCAGCGCCTTCACACCGGGAAAGGTTTTGCCGATCCCGTTGAAACGCAGGCTGCCGCTGGCGCTGTGTTGTTCTTGTGTCTGTACTTGCGCGTGCATAAAGCCACCTCTTCACACCGATAAACGGCCCGGTTGCCCGGGCCGTCGCTGCGTCAGTTCCACAGGCCGATTTTTTCCAGCTCTTGCTTGAAGTTTTCGCGGGTGATCAGGGTGACGTCATCCATGGCGGTGTACTTCGGCGGCTCTTTGCCGGCGGTGATCCACTCGTACATCATCTCGGCAGTTTTGTAGCCTTCGATGTGCGGGCTCGGCAGCATCGAACCGAAGAAGCCGCTGTTAGGCTTTTTCAGTTCGCCGATGGCGTCGGTGCCGTTGATGCCGATGCCGATCACGTTGTTGGCGGCGAAACCGGCCGCTTCAGTGGCGCGCACGCCGCCCAGCACGGTGTTGTCGTTCATGCCGCCGATGATCAGGTTTTTCGCCGCGCTCGGCAGCTTGACCAGCGCCGAGTTGGTGGCGTCCATGCTGCCCGGTACGTCGAGGGTTTTCAGGGCGGCGAAGAGGATGTGATCTTCCGGCATGCCGGCCTTCTTCAGGGCATCGACCGAACCGTCGGTGCGCTTCTTGCCGGTGTCGAGTTCGTTGTAGGTGTTGACCACCGCGTAGGTGTCTTTCCAGTCCCAGTTACGCTTCTTGGCTTCAGCGGCCATGGCGGCGCCCTGCTTCTGGCCGACTTCGAACGCAGCCATGCCGAGGTACGGCACGTCTTCCATGAACTTGCCATTGGCGTCGACAAAACGGTCGTCGACAGCGATTACCTTGAGGTCGTTGATTTTGGCTTTGGCCATGATCGCCGGGCCGAGCGACACATCCGGCGGGCAGATCACAAAGCCCTTGGCGCCGTTGGCCGCGAGGCTGTCGATGGCCGAGAGGGTTTTCTCGCCGTCGGGTACGGCAATCTTGATCAGTTCAAAGCCCTTGTCCTTGGCGGCTTTCTCGGCAAAAGCCCACTCGGTCTGGAACCATGGTTCTTCGGCCTGCTTGACCAGAAAACCGATTTTCACCGCGTCGGCAGCGAGCAGCGCGCTGCTCAGGCTGAACGCAGTGACCGCCAGGGCAGTGCTGCACAGGGTACGAATCCCGAATCGACGTTTCATCAGATGACTCCTTGTTATTTTTTTTGAGCAAGGTTTGAAAAGCGTTGAAGCGTGTTCTCAGTGGAGCGTGTTGCAAATAGTCATATCGTATGATGATTGGATTGCAAGCGTAGTTCAGCGCTGCGAATCCGTTTATTCAGTCGTGGTACATCACCGAGCGCCCGCCATCGATGGTGATGCACGAGGCGTTGATAAACGGCGCTTCATCGCTGGCGAGAAACACCGCCGTCATCGCCACTTCCGGCGGCTGGCCGATGCGTTTCGGCGGGTGCAGGTCGAAGGCGCGCTGGCGCTCGGCGTGCGGGTCGGCGAAACCGTTCCAGTAGTCGACGTTCAGTTGCGTTTCGATATAGCCCGGCGCGATGGCGTTGACCCGAATGCCTTTGGCCGCGTATTCGATGCCCAGCGCGCGGGTCAGGCCGAGCAAGCCGTGTTTGGCCACCGGATACGGGAAGCAGCCGGGAATGATGTGGCTGGAATGGGTCGAGGCGATATTGATGATGCTGCCCACGCCCTGCTCGATCATCTGCGGCAGTACCGCTTTACAGCCGTACCAGGCGCCGTCCAGATCAATGGCGAAGCAGCGGCGCCAGTCTTCTTCGGTCATTTCCAGCGGATCGCGAAAGACGTTGACCCCGGCGCAGTTGACCAGCACATCGATCCGCCCGTGCAGTTCAACGCCGCGTTTGGCCATGGCGTTGAGATCGGTCTGACGCGAAACGTCGGCCTGCATGGCTTGCACGTCGTAACCCTGGGCGCGCCAGTGTGCAGCGACGTTTTCGACCTTTTCGCCCTGGATGTCGCTGATCAGCAGTTTTGCCTGTTGGCAGGCGAAGGCAGCGACGATGGCTTCACCGATGCCTTGCGCAGCGCCGGTCAGCAGCACGACTTTGCCTCGCAGACGTTCACCTTGGGGCGGTGCAGGCACCGGCGGCAGAGTAAGCGCTTCAGCCACGGTCAGGCCTCCTGTGCGCAGGCGCAAAAAAACCGGGCATCGACCGATGTCCGGTTTGCAAGGCGTACAGAATTGAACAGGCAAGTGCGCGCCACGACTACAAGCCGTGGCGAGGGACGGACTTCGCGCTGGAGTGCGATAGACATTCGCTGCATCACTTCACCTGTCTTGTTCTTTTTAAAGTGTGAGTGCGTGTTACTGCTGGAGCCGACTATAAACCCGACCGCCAAATAATCTCAATATATAATTTTGCATCCCACATTATGAGACTTAACCGGCAAAACGCGTACAGAGTTTTCCTGCGACATCGACACGCATCGACACCACCGCGCCATCCAGCGGATGGTTATGCGGGCTCTGGGCACTGGTGATGTACAGGGTTTTCAGGTCGGCGCCGCCGAATACGCAACTGGTCGGACGGCTGATCGGCAGGTCGATCTTGCGGTCCACAACGCCATCGGGCGTCAGGCGCAGCAGACAACTGCCGTCCCAGCGCGCATTCCATACATAACCTTCGGCGTCCATCGCCGAGCCGTCCGGGCCGCCGTGCTGTTCGGATTTATAAAAAACCTGCGCGGCGTCGAGACTACCGTCGGTGCGGATGAAATATTGATTGAGCGTGCTGTCGAGGCTGTCGCCGAACAGCAGCTTGGTGCCGTCGTCACTCCACAGCAGGGTGTTGGGGATGCCCAGATTGAGCAGCAACGGTGTGACGCGTTGATCCGGATCGACCCGGAACAGCCCGCCGGAGCGGCGCACGATCGGCAGGTCTTCACCCTGTTCGCCAATGTTGTTCTGCATGGTGCCGAGCCACAACCGGCCTTGCGCATCGCAGCGCGCCTCGTTGGGCCGGTTGCCGGGTTGCGGGTCGGCGACGCAGAACAGCGTCAGCCGCGGTTCGAGGCCCGGCGAATCAAGATCGAGGCGATAGACGCCGCTGCTCAAGGTCACCAGCGCATCGCCGCTGCTGCACGGAATGAACGCGGACACATGCTCGGGCATCTGCCAGATCTGCACGTTCTGGCCAATCAGACGCAGCGCCTGTTTGCCGGCGATATCGACCCAGTACAGCGCCTGGGTCGGCGCGTCCCAGAAAGGACCTTCACCGAGCTGGGCGCGGTGTTCGGTCAGGGCGGTCCACTGCATTTCAACTCCTTTGATCTTGTTGTTTTCTATGTGGGTGCGCGCCTGCTCGCGAAAGCGTCGTGTCAGTCGATGCACCAGTTGCCTGATACACCGCTTTCGCGAGCAGGCTCGCTCCCACAGGGGATTTTTGCGTTAGCTGGCTTTTTTATCGGCCATGACCTTCGGGTAAAAGCGTTTTATCGCCAAGTCTGCGTTGTCGATCAGGGTCATGCACGCCCATACCCCGCGCGTTGAATCGCGGGCGGCGATGGCGTCGGCCATGTCCTTGTGGATCGGCAATGTGCGGCGCAGTTCATCCGGGTCGGCGGCCGACACTTCGAACGACACCGCGAGCAGCGCGCCGAGGGCCGGGACCATCTGTTCAATAAATTGATTGTGGCTGGCAGCGAGAATGCATTCGTGAAAGGCCTGGTCGGCGCGGTTGTAATCGATACCACTGTCCACCGCGCGTTCGAGCGCGTGATAGGCCAGTTTCACCGCCTCGATCTGTTCCGGGGTTGCGCGTTCGCAGGCCCAGCGCACGGCCATCGGTTCGATGGTGCGGCGCAGATCGAGCAGGTCGTCGACGAAGTTCTCCGGCAAACCGTTGCGCGACAGCCAGCCGACCACTTGCGGATCGAACAGGTTCCAGCGCCGCACCGGCAAGACCCGCGTGCCGACTTTTGGCCCGACTTCGAGCATGCCTTTGGCGACCAGGGTTTTGATCGCTTCGCGAATCACCGTGCGGCTGACCCCGAGCTGTTCGCCCAGATCCGCCTCGACCTTGATGGTCTGCCCCGGCCGCACCTGACCCGCAGCAATCCAGCTGCCCAGCCAGTCAACGGTTGACGCATGAAAGCTGCTGGACATGAACACCTCAAAGCGGTTCGCGATGGGTGCTTACGCTAATCATCATACGAATAACAGTCAACGGGATTTTTTCAGGCATACCAAAAACCCAATGTGGGAGCGAGCCTGCTCGCGAAAGCGGTATTTCAGTCAACATTGAAAGTGACTGATGCACCGCTTTCGCGAGCAGGCTCGCTCCCACAGGGGTCTAGTTCTAGGGTTCGAGGCCAATGCGGAAGAACTCGCCTCCGCTCCACACGCCCAGCCAGCGCTGGCCATCGATTTCGCGGCTGACGGCCAGCTCCACCAACTCGTAGAACACGTTGCGGTGGATCAGCGCTTCAAGATTAGTGCGCACATGCACGTAGGGCGCCGGCTCCTGCGTCGTCGGATCGATCTCCACACGCAGCGGATGCTCCTGCCCGGCCTCGGTGGTTTCATCGACGTTGGTGGTGAAGCGCAGCACTTGCGCTTCGCCCTTGCCTTCCACCTCAACGGCGATCGCCACGAACGGCGCGTCGTCGACCTTGATGCCGACCTTCTCGACCGGGGTGATCAGGAAATAATCATCGCCGTCGCGGCGGATGATCGTCGAGAACAGCTTGACCATCGGCTTGCGCCCGATCGGCGTGCCCAGGTAATACCAGGTGCCGTCGCGGGCGATGCGCATGTCGATGTCGCCGCAGAAGTCCGGGTTCCACAAGTGCACCGGCGGCAGGCCTTTGGTTTTGGGGATCTGTCCCAACAGGTCATTGGCTTTTTGCGGGCCACTCATGGCGTCCTCCTTCGGTTATTGGTTGCCGATCCCCAGCAAGCTGCGCGCGTATTGCGCCAGTGGCGGGCCGATCAGGTCTTCAGGCTTGTTGTCGTGGAACGTCAGTAAACCGCCACGACTTTTGATCCGTGCAGTATCAATCAAATACTGGGTGCTGGTCTCGATCAACATGATCTGAATCACCCCGCCGTCGATACCGAGGCGGTCGACCGCTTCCTGATCGAGCCACTCATCGGAGTTGCCGATGCGGTCATCAGCCTTGGCGAAACGCGTGTACAGCAAGTAATGCGCACCGGCATCGCGAGCCTCGCCCATGGCCTGGTCGAGGCCTTCGGGAGCCCGGGCGCGGCGGACCATCGGGAAGTATTCGACAAAACCCTTGAAGGCTTCTTCGGCGACTACGTTCGGTCGCGGGTAGGACCCGCCCGGCGGCGCAAAAGCGCCCTGAGCGATGTAGATGAACGAGTCCGGCTGAATGCGGAAATTGTTCACCCGACGGCTGTCGCTGTGGTCCAGCAAACCGGCATCACTCATCTGGTAGCGAGTGCCTTCGGCCATATCGCTGACAGTCATACAGCCGCCAAGCGCCAAAACGGCCAGCAGCAAAACCAGGCTACGCATCCTATTCCTCCAGAAGCCGGTGACGGAAAACCGGCGAATGGCCGTTGAATGCAGCTTTTGCGCCAGCTCTGGAAATTCAGCGCCAGAGGCCTTCGCGAGCAGGCTCGCTCCCACCCTGGAATGCATTCCACGGTGGGAGCGAGCCTGCTCGCGAAGGCGGTTCTTTAGCCGCCGATAATCTTCATGACTGTCGCACCACCGGAAAACGCCACCTCCTGCTTGTCTCCCAGCGCCTTGATCAGCAAACGCTGCAACGCCGGCAGTGCCTCATGGCGCGGCTTGTCGAGAAGATCACCGACATAGTGGCGGTTGCTCGACGACAGGCAGCCATGCAGCCAACCGGTCGAAGACAGGCGCAGGCGCGAGCAGGTCCGGCAGAACGGTACGCTTTCATTGGCAATCACGCCGAAGTTACCCAGGCCGGGAATCGCATAACGAACCGCCGTGGCATCGATCGGCGCGTCGGTCTGCGCATATTCGTAGCGCTCGCCGATCAGGCTGAGCAGTTGCTCGAGACTGACGAACTGCTGCAGGAACGCATTGGAATCCTTGGCCAGATGGCCCATGCGCATCAGCTCGATGAAGCGCAGTTCGAACCCACGTTCGAGGCAGTAATCGAGCAGTGGCATCACCTGATCGAGGTTCTGTCCGCGCAACGGCACCATGTTGACCTTGATCTTCATGCCCGCCGCGGCGGCCTGCTGCATGCCGTCGAGTACGCTGGCCAGATCACCGCCACGGGCGATGGTGCGGAACGCCGCCGGATCAAGGGTATCGAGGGAGACGTTGATGCGGCGCAGGCCGGCATCGACGAGCAAGGGGAGTTTTTTCGTCAGGAGCTGGCCGTTGGTGGTCAGACTGATATCGTCCAGGCCCATCTTGCCGACGGCGCTCATGAACGATTCGAGTTTGGGGCTGACCAGCGGCTCGCCGCCGGTGATGCGCAAGCGCTCGATGCCGGCCGCTTCGATCAGATACGCCACGCCGCGGGCCATGGCTTCGGCCGACAGCTCATCCTGCGCCGCCACCAGCCGCTTGCCGTTGGGCACGCAGTAGGTACAGGCGTAATTGCAGGCGGAAGTCAGGCTGATGCGCAAATTGCGAAAACGCCTGCCTTGACGGTCAACGATCATGATCACTCCGGCGATGGAAAATCGAGCGGCTAAAACTTGACTCAGAATTCAAGTTTTAGCAAGCCCTATGCCTGAGTATATTCCTGCGGTATTGCGACCTGTAGCGAAATCACGGCGCGATAAGCCGGCTGAATGGCTCAGCTGCTTGGCGTTTCCGGGTCACGCTTGCGCTTGTTGCCCATGCGCACGCCAATGTCCATCAGGAACTGGAAGAAGCCTTCCTGATCTTCCAGCACATTGCTCCAGAACGGCGAGTGGTACAGCGCGACTGCGCCGTGCACCAGCGCCCAGGCGGCGCAGTAATGGAAGTACGGCGGCACGTCTTCAAGCTTGCCTTCGCTGATGCGGCCCTTGATCAGCAGGGTCAGGCGTTCGAAGTTCGAGGCACGGATCTTGTGCAGCTCCTCGACCATTTCCGGGACCTGATTGCCTTTGACGACCTTCTCCTCGAGGCGGTCGAACAGGCGATAGCGCTGCGGGTCACGCATGCGGAATTCGAAGTAGGCGCGCGACAGCGCTTCCTTGTCCTTGTCGACGTCAGCCGAATGCAGCAGCTCGTTCAAATCGCGCTCGTAATCGAGCATCAGGCGCAGATAGATCTCGGCCTTGGATTTGAAGTGCTTGTAGATCGTGCCTTTGCCGATACCCACGGCATCCGCAATCATCTCGACGGTGACACTGTCTTCACCCTGGTCGAGGAACAGCTTGAGCGCGGTATCGAGAATTTCCTGCTCGCGGCGACGAAACTCACGGACCTTACGAGGTTCTTTGTGCATAAGAAAAGGTCTGAAGGGTCAAAATACGAAGCCGCGTATTATGCCTAACTTGCGCAAGAATGCACGGATCATCGACCATATCTGTGTTTGCCGTTCATTTTGAGAACGTTTCAGGGGCAATGAGAACTCAACTGAAGCAAACGTATTCCAAATTTGTTTAAAAACCCTGACCGGCTCACTGGACTGCGCGCCAGACTGATCAATACTTGAACTGTCGGGCGACATCTCCCCCAAGTGTCGCGCCGGTAAAGGTACCAAGGGACCGCGTGCCTTTGTTTTACTCCTAATGGTCTTAACCCGGATTCACCCCCCAGAACCCGGGTTTTTTTTGCCTGCGATTTGGCCAGCCGCTAAAGGGCAGATCTGACACTCGCCAAGGGGAACAGGCGCTTGAAGTTCTCGGTGGTCTGCTCGGCAAAGCGCTCGTAGTTCTCGCCGCGCAGCATTGCCAGAAACTCCGCCACCTCGCGCACATACTGCGGCAGGTTGGGCTTGCCGCGATAAGGGATCGGCGCCAGATACGGCGAATCGGTTTCCACCAATAGCCGATCAGCCGGCACTTTGCTGGCGACATCGCGCAACGCATCGGCATTGCGAAAGGTGACGATGCCGGAGAGGGAAATGTAATAGCCCATGTCCAGCGCGGCTTTGGCCATTTCCCAGTCTTCGGTGAAACAGTGCAGCACACCGGCCTGGGGCAATGCGGCTTCACGCAGCAGCTCGAGCGTGTCGGCACGGGCGCCGCGGGTGTGGATGATCACCGGTTTGCCGGTCTGTTGCGCGGCCTGCAAGTGCAGGCGGAAGGACGCCTGCTGCAGCTCGGCGGCTTCCGGTTCGTAGTGGTAGTCGAGACCGGTTTCGCCGATTGCCACCACTTTCGGGTGATCGAGCTCGTGCAGCAGCCAGTCGAGCGCTGGCGCCGCGCCGGGCTGGACGTCGAGCGGGTGCACGCCGACCGAGCAATCGACATCGCTGTAGCGCTCGGCGAGGGCTTTGACGTCGGCGGCGTTGTCGGCGCTGACGCCAATGCACAGAAAATGCCCGACGCCGCGCCCGCGAGCCGCATTCAACGCAGCATCCAGCGAGCCATCATGGGCGGCGAGGTCAAGGCGATCGAGGTGACAATGGGAATCTACGAGCATAAAAACGGCAACTTACATCGTGTGGGTGGGACGGTCGGACTTCAACGCTCCGGCCAGATGGGTTTCGATGCGACTGCGCGCAGTGTTGTCGCCATCGTTGAACTGCACGCCGACACCGGCGGCACGATTGCCCTGCGCCCCTTTGGGAGTGATCCAGGCGACCTTGCCGGCAACCGGGATCTTCTCCGCCTCGTCCATCAGATTGAGCAGCATGAACACCTCATCGCCCAACCGGTAGCTCTTGTTGGTCGGGATGAACAAGCCACCGTTCTTGATGAATGGCATATAGGCGGCATACAGCACGGATTTGTCCTTGATCGTCAGGGACAGGATGCCGTTGCGCGGGCCGGGGCTGATCGGTTCAAGCATGTTCACCTCCACTGCTGATGTTCAGAGTCTAGGTACACATTTCTATCTTTGACCAGGCAATCCCGCCCATTGCACCAATAAAGCTTCGAGCAGCAACGCAGGATTGAGGTTGGCCTTGCTCAACACCTTCTGCCGCTGGGCGAGAATCCAGTCCTGAATATCGAGAACTTTGCCTTGTGCACTTTTCTGCGCCAGGTACTGCACGACCTTGCGCATGTCAGGCAGACCGAGGCCAGCCTCGTCCTGAGTCAGCTGATAGCGCAGGATCAGGCTCGACCAGTCGCAGAACCAGTCGAACAGGCGCAGCATCGGAATGTTTTTCCATTCTTCAGCCAATTGCGTCGGCGATTGCTGGCCCTTGAGCAGCTTTTTCACGCCTTCAACTACCTGCGCACGCTGCTCGCGTACGCCTTGAGCTTGCAGGCTGACCGCCATCAACGGCGAACCGGCCGCCAACGTCAGCAGTTCGACACGCTCGTCTTCGGAACACTCCGGCAAAGCTTGCGCCAGCCATTGCAGACTCATCGCCTCTCCCGGCAGCGGACAGGCCTGCTGCACGCAACGGCTCTTGATCGTCGGCAGCAAACGGCTGGTCTGGTGGCTGACCAGCAGCAACACGGTATCGCCGGACGGCTCTTCAAGGCTTTTCAGCAAGGCGTTGGCGGCGTTGATGTTCATCGACTCGACCGGCTCAATCAGCACCACTTTGCGCCCGCCTAGTTGCGCGGTCTGGACGACGAAACTGACCAGATCGCGCACCTGATCGACCTTGATGGCCTTGTCGGCTTCTTCCGGTTCGAGAATGTAATTGTCCGGGTGGCTGCCGGCCTTGAGCAGCAGGCAGGATTTGCACTCGCCGCAGGCATCCGGGGTCGGACGCTGACACAGCAGGCTGGCCATCAGGCGCTCGGCCAAGGCGCGCTTGCCGATACCGGCCGGGCCGTGCAGCAGATACGCGTGGGCGTGCTGGCTTCGCCCGGCCAGTTGCTGCCAGAGGCTGTCTTGCCACGGATAGGCCTCAGCCACGGCTCAGCTCCACCAGATTAGGTATCAGGGTATCCAGCGATTGTTGCACCTTGGCCAACGGCTGACCGGCGTCGATCCGCACATAGCGCGCAGGATCGGCTTCGGCACGCTTGAGGAATGCACTGCGCACCGCTTCGAAAAAGGCCCGCCCTTCGAGCTCGAAACGATCCAGCCGGCCGCGCGCGCTGGCGCGCGCCAGACCGATTTCCACCGGCAGATCGAAAATCAGCGTCAGGTCCGGACGCAAATCGCCCTGCACGAAGCTTTCCAGCGTGGCGATGCGTTCCAGCGACAGACCGCGACCACCGCCCTGATAGGCGTAGGTGGAGTCGGTGAAACGGTCGCACAGGACCACGGCGCCACGGGCCAACGCCGGACGGATCACCTCGGCCAGATGCTGAGCACGCGCAGCAAAAACCAGCAACAGCTCGGTATCGGGGTTCATGACTTCGTCGGCCGGGGCCAGCAGCACATCGCGAATCCGCTCGGCCAGTGGCGTGCCACCCGGCTCACGGGTCAGCACAACTTCGATACCGGCGGCGCGCAAGCGCTCGGCGAGGTATTCGCGGTTGGTGCTTTTGCCGGCGCCTTCCGGGCCTTCGAGGGTAATAAACAAGCCAGTCACAGGCAGTCCTTAATCAAAGTCATTGCGCGTTTTCGGGGGCAGCGGCGTCTGGTGCCGGCGCAGGCTCCTGCGGCGCAACCTGTGGCAGTGTTTCCGGCGCGGGATTGGGCGAGGCTGGCGGTATCGCGTCCTCGGCTGCCGGGGTTTCCGGCGCTGTCGCCGGTGCGGGGCTGGAGCGGTAATCGGCACGGCGCTTGAGCTGATACTCGCGCACCGCATTGTTGTGCGCATCCAGATCATCGGAGAACACGTGGCTGCCGTCACCACGGGCGACGAAATACAGGCTGGTGCCCTCCACCGGATTCAGCGCAGCGTGAATCGCTTCACGCCCGACCATCGCGATCGGCGTTGGCGGCAGGCCAGGAATCACATAGGTGTTGTACGGCGTCGGTTCTTTCAGGTGCGCGCGGGTCAGCTTACCGGTGTAACGATCGCCCAGGCCGTAAATCACCGTCGGGTCGGTCTGCAGTTGCATGCCCAGCGCCAGGCGTCGCACGAAGACCCCGGCAATCTGCCCGCGCTCCTGCGGTACGCCGGTTTCCTTTTCGACCAGCGAAGCCATGATCAGCGCCTGATACGGCTCTTTGTAAGGCACATCGGCCGAGCGCTTTTCCCACTCCTTCGCCAGCACTTCGTCGAGGCGATCAAAGGCCTTTTTCAGCAGCTCGGCATCGGACATGCCGCGCACAAAGCGGTAAGTGTCGGGGAAGAAGCGCCCTTCCGGGAACAAGCCTTTATGACCGATCTTCGCCATGACGTCGCTGTCGCTCAAACCGTTCAGGGTCTGCTCGAGCTTTTCATCCTTGGCCAGCGCAGCGCGCACTTGATGGAAGTTCCAGCCCTCGACCAGCGTCAGGCTGTATTGCACCACATCGCCGCGCTTCCACGAGTCGATCAGACCGTTGACGGTCATGCCCGGCTGCATGCGGTATTCGCCGCTGTGGATGGGTGTGCCGGCGAGGTTGAAGCGCCAATACACGCGAAGCCAGAACGCGTCCTTGATGACGCCATCGGTTTCGAGGGAAAGGAAAGTCCGGGTCGGCGTCGAGCCTTTCGGCACATCCAGCAGTTCTTCCTGGGTGATGTTCAGAGGCTGTTCCAGCGCGCTGTGAATCTTCCAGGCGCTGGCGCCCAACAGCAGCCCTGCCAGAACCAGTCCGGTTTCCAGCAGCAGCAAAAGTTTACGTCTCACAAATCAGGCATCCAATAGGGCGCGGGCAAGGGTTTGCAGTTTACGGGTGAGCGGGCCAACCGGCCAGCTCAGTGCAGCGTAGGCGCGTACCGGCCACACGCCATACACGCTGTTGCAGACAAACACTTCATCGGCCCATTGCAGCTGCTCCAGGCGGATATCAGTGATTTGGCTGGGGATGGCCAAAGACTCGGCCTGAAACAAAATTTCTGCACGCATCACACCGGCGACGCCGCAGCGTTGCAAATCCGGAGTCATCAACACGCCGTCGCGCACGATGAACAGATTGCTGAACACACCTTCAATGACGCGTCCGGTCCGGTCGAGCATCAAGCCTTCGGCGTGCTCGCCGTCCTGCCATTCGGCGCGAGCGAGTACCTGTTCGAGTCGATTGAGGTGTTTGAGCCCGGCCAGCAACGGCTGCCTGGACAAACGCGTGGTGCACGGAAACAGCCGTATGCCTTGCTCGGCGTGGGCAGCGGGATAAGCGGCAGGAGGATTGCCTTGCAGAATGCGTCGGCCTGGTGCCGTCGGATCCGGCGCATAACCACGCTGACCGTCGCCACGCGTGAGGATGAGTTTGAGCACGCCCTCACCCATTGCTGCCGCATAGCGCAGCAGCTCGTCGCCGATCAGTTCGATATCAGCGACGATGGCAAGACGCGTACAGCCCTCGGCCAGACGCGCCAGGTGCCGATCCAGCAGGATCGGCTGGCCACCACGCACGGCGATGGTTTCGAACAGACCATCGCCGTAAGCCAGGCCGCGATCTTTCAGCGACAGACTGTCAGCCGGTTGACCGTCGACCCAGCAGTCCATCAGCCTGCGAACCGGCGGAACGCCAGAGTGCCGTTGGTGCCGCCAAAACCGAAGGAGTTCGACAGCACCACATCGATGTCCATGTTGCGCGCCGTGTGCGGCACGAAATCAAGGTCGCAGCCTTCGTCCGGCTCATCGAGGTTGATGGTCGGCGGTGCCACCTGGCTGTTGATTGCCAGTACGCTGAAGATCGCCTCGACCGCGCCCGCTGCGCCCAACAGGTGACCGGTCATCGACTTGGTAGAGCTGACCGCCAGCTTGTAGGCGTGATCACCGAACACCGACTTGATCGCATTGGCTTCGGCAAGGTCGCCGGCCGGGGTCGAGGTGCCGTGGGCGTTGATGTATTGCACCTGATCGACATTGATCTTCGCGTCGCGCAGCGCATTGGTGATGCAGCGCGCAGCACCCGCGCCATCGGCCGGTGGCGACGTCATGTGGAAGGCATCGCCGCTGGTGCCGAAACCGATCAGCTCGGCGTAGATGGTCGCGCCACGCGCCTTGGCGTGCTCCAGCTCTTCGAGCACCAGCGCACCGGCACCGTCGGACAGCACGAAACCATCACGGCCCTTGTCCCACGGACGGCTGGCACGGGTCGGTTCGTCGTTGCGGGTCGACAGCGCACGGGACGCGCCGAAGCCGCCCATGCCCAGACCACATGCGGCCATTTCGGCACCGCCGGCAATCATCACGTCGGCTTCGTCGTACATGATGTTGCGCGCCGCCATGCCGATGCAGTGCGTACCGGTGGTGCATGCAGTGGCGATGGCGTAATTAGGTCCCTGTGCGCCCAGATGGATGGACAGGAAACCGGAAATCATATTGATGATCGAGCCTGGCACGAAGAACGGCGAAATCCGTCGTGGGCCGGTCTCATGCAGGGTACGGCTGGTTTCTTCGATGTTGGTCAGACCGCCGATCCCCGAACCCATGGCAACGCCGATGCGCTCACGGTTGGCGTCAGTGACTTCAAGCCCGGCGTTGCGCACGGCTTGAAAGCCTGCGGCGAGGCCGTACTGAATGAACAGGTCGAGCTTGCGCGCTTCCTTGACCGACAGGTATTCCTCGACATTGAAGCCTTTGACCGAGCCGCCGAAACGGGTGGAATAGGCAGAAAGGTCGGTGTGTTCGATCAGACCAATGCCACTGCGGCCAGCCAGAATGCCCTGCCAACTGCTCGGCACATCCGTGCCCAGTGGCGACAACATACCCATACCGGTGACTACGACGCGTCTACGCGACACAGCACTCTCCTTTTTCGAATGACGACTTTGCATCAGGCCTAAAGAAAAAACCGCACGCCGTAATGGCAGTGCGGTTTTTCCATGACAGCTAGCGACGACTAAAAACGATTACGCCTGGTGGGCGGTAACGTAGTCGATTGCAGCTTGTACAGTAGTGATCTTTTCAGCTTCTTCGTCAGGGATTTCGGTCTCGAATTCCTCTTCCAGAGCCATCACCAGCTCAACGGTGTCAAGGGAGTCGGCACCCAGGTCTTCAACGAAGGAAGCGGTGTTTACTACTTCTTCCGATTTGACACCCAGTTGCTCGGCAACGATTTTCTTGACGCGCTCTTCGATGGTGCTCATACCTTGTTTTCACTCCTAATGGACAAATTCAGGCAGCTGGCCAGTGGGTAAGTGTATAGAAAGACTTTTCAGTTTTTCAACTGAAAGCTTCACTCCTCAAACCCTGCGACCCTCTGCCTATAAATAGATTGCAGCTTTATAACGGATTTTAGACAGCTCGTATGACATTTTTTTGAAGCAATCCGTCACATTTTACTTACATGTACATCCCACCGTTCACCGGGATTGTAGCCCCGGTAACGTATGCCGCACCGTCGGATGCAAGAAAAGCGACCACGGACGCGATCTCTTGAGCTTGCCCCAGACGACCCAGCGGAATCTGCGTCTGCAAGGCTTCACGCTGTGCTTCAGGCAGCTCGCGGGTCATATCGGTGTCGATGAACCCTGGGGTTACCGAATTGACCGTAATCGAACGCGAACCGACTTCACGCGCCATCGCCCGGCTGAAACCTTCCAGACCGGCCTTGGCGGCTGCATAGTTTACTTGGCCGGCGTTGCCCATGGCACCCACCACCGAGCCAATACTGATAATTCGACCCCAACGCGCCTTGGTCATGCCACGCAAAACGCCCTTGGACAGGCGATACAGACTGTTCAGGTTGGTATCGATCACGTCGTACCATTCATCGTCTTTCATGCGCATCATCAGGTTATCGCGGGTGATGCCGGCATTATTGACCAGAATCGCCACCGGTGCACCGAACTGCTCCTGAATGCCCGCCAGTACCGCGCTGACCGATTCGTCGCTGGTGACGTTGAGTTCGAAACCCGTGCCCTGGATACCGTGCTCCTTCAGGGTTGCGGCGATGCGCTCGGCGCCCGACGCGGAGGTCGCGGTGCCGACAACGATAGCGCCCTGCCGACCCAGTTCCAGCGCGATGGCCTGACCGATACCGCGGCTTGCACCGGTGACCAGTGCAACTTTACCTTGCAGACTCATGCAAGTTTCTCCTGATTCAGGCCTGCGCTGCGCGTGCGGCAGCGAAGGCATCTGGGGTATTGAGGTTGGAAGTCGCCACGCCTTCGGCGCAGCGCTTGTTCAGGCCGGCCAGGACTTTGCCCGGACCGCATTCGACCAGATTGGTTGCGCCCTTGGCGGCCAGCGTCTGCACCGACTCGACCCAGCGCACTGGCTTGTAGAGCTGTTCGAGCAGATCACGCTTGAGGGTTTCCAGGTCGGCCGGCACTTGCGCACTGACGTTCTGCACGACCGGGATCTGTGGCGCCTGCCAGTCGATGGCGGCGACGGCTTCGGCAAAGCGCTCGGCAGCCGGACGCATCAGTTCGCAGTGCGACGGCACGCTCACCGGTAGCGGCATCGCGCGCTTGGCGCCACGGGCCTTGCAGCCTTCGATGGCACGTTCGACGGCAGCCTTGGCACCGGCAATCACGACCTGGCCCGGCGAGTTGAAGTTGACTGCGCTGACTACCTCGCCTTGCGCCGCTTCGGCGCAGGCGGCCAGCACGTCAGCATCTTCCAGACCGAGGATGGCAGCCATGCCGCCCTGCCCGGCCGGAACCGCTTCCTGCATCAACTGACCGCGGCGCTCAACGAGCTTGACCGCATCAGCCAGAGTCAGGCTGCCGGCAGCGACCAGCGCGCTGTATTCACCCAGGCTGTGGCCGGCAACGAATGCCGGACGTGCGCCACCTTCCGCCAGCCACAGGCGCCACAAGGCGATCGAGGTGGTCAGAATGGCCGGTTGGGTCTTGTCAGTTTGATTGAGCAGCTCTTCCGGGCCCTGCTGGGTCAACGCCCACAGGTCATAGCCCAGCGCAGCAGAGGCTTCTTGAAAGGTTTCGAGGATCAGCGGATGTTGCGCGCCCAGCTCGGCCAGCATGCCGAGGGACTGCGAACCCTGTCCTGGAAAGACGAATGCGAGGGAAGCAGACATGTAACAAGCCCCTAATGATCTTGTCGTCGGAAAATAACGCCCCGCTCGGGACGCCAGAAACTGACAGTTTGGATGGCCCTTTGAACCGGGCGGTCACATTTAAGCATTGTCCGACGAAAACGCCTAAGACAACAGGTCCTCCAGACGACCGTGGAGACGCTCCGGCAAGTTCTCCTGGATCTCGATCAGCGCGCGGGAAATCGCGCTCTGAAAGCCCTGAACGCCGGCCGATCCGTGACTCTTTACCACAATGCCCTGCAAGCCGAGAAAGCTTGCGCCGTTATGTCGCGCCGGCGCCAGATCGGCCTGCAAGCGCCTCATCAGCGGCAGCGCCAGCGCTCCCACCGCCCGCGAGGCAAGATTCTTTTTGAACAACGCTTCGATGCGCGCGGCGATCATTGTCGCCAGGCCTTCGCTGGATTTGAGCAGAATGTTGCCGACGAAACCGTCGCACACCACCACATCCGCCTCGCCACGGTACAAGCCGTCACCTTCGATGAAGCCGATGTAGTTGATGCCACGCGCCGCCTGTAACAGCGTCGCGGCCAACTTGACCTGCTGATTGCCCTTGATATCTTCGGTACCGATGTTCAGCAAGGCCACGCGCGGACGATGAATACCCAGCGTCTGCGCCGCCACCGAGCCCATGACGGCGAACTGCAACAGATGTTCGGCGCTGCAATCGACATTGGCACCCAGATCGAGCAACTGACAATAGCCAGTTTGCGTCGGGATCGCGGCCACCATCGCCGGGCGGTCGATGCCCGGCAAGGTCTTCAGCACGAACCGCGACAACGCCATCAACGCACCGGTATTGCCGGCGCTGACACAGGCCTGAACCTTGCCATCACGCAACAACTCCAGCGCGACACGCATCGACGAGTCCGGCTTGCCACGCAGGGCCTGGGTCGGTTTTTCGTCCATGGTGATGACTTCGCTGGCCGGGACAATCGTCAGGCGCGCGCGATCGACAGCCGATTGGCCGTTGATCAGTTCTTCAAGAAGGGAGGGTTGACCGACGAGGGTCAGGTGCAGCGAGGGCGTAGCAGACAGGCAAGCAAGGCTGGCCTGAACAATGCTGCGGGGACCGAAGTCCCCGCCCATTGCGTCAATCGCGATGACTTGAGCGGACAAGTGATTACTCGTCAGCGCCCTTGTCGATCACTTTACGGCCACGGTATACGCCTTCTGGCGATACGTGGTGACGCAGGTGAACTTCACCAGTGGTTTTTTCTACAGACAGGGTGCTAGCCTCGAGAGCGTCGTGCGAACGGCGCATGTCACGGGCAGAGCGGGATTTTTTGTTCTGCTGAACAGCCATAATTGATTAACTCCTAAACGTTTGGGTCACGCTTTAACTGCGCCAATACACTGAACGGGTTGGACCGCGTTACCTCGTCCTCGCTCGGTTCGGGCTCATCTGCTCCCGCCGGCTGCTGGCATTCTTCCGGATGATGAGCAGGCACAATGGGCAAGGCGAGCAGAAGCTCCTCCTCGATCAGTGACTGCAGATCCAATGGATCTTCGCCCAGTTCCAGCACGTCATAACCTTTCGGCAACGACTGGGTATTCGCACCCTCCTTCACCACGGCGTAACTGCATTCGCTGTGGATCGGCAGGGTGACCAGCTCAAGACAACGCTGGCAAACCATTTTGACTTCGGTGTCGATAAAGCTGTGGATCACCACAGATTTACGTTCATCTCGTTCAAAAACGAATTTGGCCTGCACCGTACCGACATCGTCGGAAAGCGGGTCGCAGAGTCTCTTCAAATCGGCCAGCAGCAGTTCACCTTGAAGGGTGGTGCCACGGTCAGCCAATTTGCGCGGGTCAACGTGAGGTGGAATCGGGTCATTCAACATAGGCGCAGCATTATAGGGATGCCCCCACCCATGTCAAAGGAAATTGTGCCCTGTCCGTCACTTGCGTGCCTCCGCTAGAATCCGCAAATGCCTGAGGAGACGCCCATGCTGCCTTTATTACTTGCTTCAAGCTCGCCCTATCGACGCGAATTGCTCGCTCGCCTGCACCTGCCGTTCGTCTGCAGCTCGCCCGATATCGACGAAAGCCACCGCCCGGGCGAGCCGGCCATCGAGCTGGTCAAACGCCTCGCCGAAGAAAAGGCTCGAGCCTTGGCGGACAGACACCCCGCTCATCTGATCATCGGCTCGGATCAGGTCGCCGTCCTGAGTGAACAGATCATCGGCAAGCCGCATACCTTCGAAAAGGCCCGCGAGCAATTGCTCGCCGCCAGCGGCAACCGCGTGACCTTCCTGACTGGCGTGGCCCTGCTCAACAGCCAGACCGGCCACTGCCAGGTCGACTGCGTGCCATTTACCGTACACATGCGCCAACTCGACCCGGCGCGCATCGAGCGCTACCTGCGCATCGAACAGCCTTACGACTGTGCCGGCAGCTTCAAGGCTGAAGGTCTCGGCGTCAGCTTGCTCCAGTCCACCGAAGGCCCGGACGCCACCAGCCTGATCGGCCTGCCGCTGATTCGCCTGATCGACATGCTGCTGGCCGAAGGCGTACAGATTCCCTGATCCAGAAAAAAAACCGGCCACTGAAAGGCCGGTTTTTTTATACAGCGAAGGCTTATCGCAACGACGGCCCGTGGAAACCCATCCACATCGCCAACTGCTCGGCCACACTGGCGCCAAGCTTTTTCGAAAAGCGATCAAACGGCGATTCCTGGACCGTGAAGTCCACCAACTCCTTCTCGCCAATCACGTCTCGCGCCACCGAACTGGCACTCCCCAGACCGTCGATCAGGCCCAGCGGCAGCGCTTGCTCGCCTGACCAGACCAGCCCGGAGAACAACTCGGGATGCTCTTTGTCTTTCAGGCGATCGCCACGGCCCTGTTTGACGCTGTTGATGAACTGCTTGTGCGTGGTGTCCAGCACACTCTGCCAGAACGCTGTTTCTTCAGGTTTCTGCGGCTGGAACGGATCAAGAAACGCCTTGTGCTCGCCAGACGTATAGGTGCGACGCTCGACGCCAAGCTTTTCCATGGTGCCGACAAAGCCGTAACCGGCTGCCGTCACACCAATCGAACCGACCAGACTGGCCTTATCGGCGTAGATCTGATCGGCCGCGCTGGCGATGTAGTAGGCACCGGACGCACCGAGATCGGAAATCACCGCATACAACTTGATCTCCGGGTGCAGACCACGCAACCGTTTGATTTCGTCATAGACATAACCCGACTGCACCGGACTGCCGCCCGGGCTGTTGATGCGCAGAATCACGCCCTTGACCTTTTTGTCTTCAAACGCTGCGCGCAGGCTGCCGACGATGTTGTCAGCACTCGCCGGTTCTTTATCCGCGATCACGCCGTCAATTTCGATCAGCGCCGTGTAGTTCGGGCCGCGCGTCGCGCTCTTTTCCATGTCCATCAGCGGCGTGAACAGCAGCAACGCAACAAACAGATAAACAAACGTCAGCAGCTTGAAAAAGATCCCCCATCGCCGCGAGCGGCGCTGCTCTTGCACGCCGGCGAGCAAAGTCTTTTCCAGCAGCTTCCAGCTTTTCGCGTCACCGTCGTCGGCACTTGCCTTGGCCGGTGCTTTCCATTCGTCGGTCATGCCATCACCCCAAAAACATATTAAGCCTGCTGCCCCAGCCAGGCATGCAATTCAGAAAACCGGTCGATCGATAGCCGCGGCTCGAACTGTTGCAGCGATTCGATCGACTGCGCGCCATAACTGACCGCTACCGAGCCCATCCCCGCGTTGCGCGCCATCAGCAGATCGAAGGACGAATCCCCCACCATCAGCGCCTGCTCAGCCCGCACACCGCAATGAGCAAGGATCTGCTCCAACATCAGAGGGTGCGGTTTGCTGGCGGTTTCATCGGCGGCGCGGGTGATGTCGAAATAATCTTCCCAGCCATTGGCCTTGAGCACCCGATCGAGCCCGCGGCGGTTCTTGCCGGTCGCCACCGCGAGGTGATAGCCCTGCTCGCGAAACGAGGCCATCGATTCGATGACACCCTCAAACAGCGGCGAAGGCACGGCTTCGGCTGCGATGTAGTGATCGGCGTAGTACTCGCGAAACGCGGTCATTTCGGCATCGCTGATTTCCGGGTACAAGGTGCGAATCGCCTCTGGCAAGCCCAGACCGATAATGCCCTTGACCGCGAAATCATCGCGCAGCTCGAAGCCGGAACGCCCGGATGCCGAGTGCATGGCCTCGACAATCCGGTGGATGGAATCGGCCAGCGTGCCGTCCCAGTCGAAAATCAACAGTTTGTAATCAGGGTGCTGCACTCAGGCGCTCCACAGTCTTGGCCCACATTTCATCGACCGGGGCCTGCAAGGTCAGCTTGCCGCCATCGGGCAGCGGCACGGTCAGCATGTAGGCGTGCAGGAACAGGCGCTTGCCGCCCAGATCGCGAATTTCCTTGGTGAAGTCGTCGTCGCCGTACTTGCTGTCGCCGGCAATGCAATGCCCGGCGTGCAAGGTATGCACGCGAATCTGGTGCGTACGACCGGTGACCGGCTTGGCCTCGACCATGGTTGCGAAATCACCGAAGCGGCGCAGCACCTTGAACACGGTCAGGGCTTCTTTGCCTTCGTCGTTGACTTCGACCATGCGCTCGCCGGAACGCAGATTGCTCTTGAGCAACGGCGCGCTGACCTGCTTGATCGAAGTAGCCCAGTTACCGCGAACCAGCGCCATGTAGCGCTTGTCGACGCCGTCGCCGCGCAGCTTTTCGTGCAGGTGACGCAGCATGCTGCGCTTCTTGGCAATCATCAGCAGGCCGGACGTGTCGCGGTCGAGACGGTGAACCAGCTCCAGCTCTTTCGCGTCGGGACGCAACTGACGAAAGGCTTCGATCACGCCGAAATTCAAGCCGCTGCCACCGTGAACGGCAATGCCTGCGGGCTTGTTGATCACGATCAGCGCCTTATCTTCAAAGACGATCGATGCCTCGAGACGCTGCAGCAGACCCTGAGCCAGCGGCACCGGCTCGTCGCGCTCAGGCACGCGAACCGGCGGCACCCGCACGATATCGCCGGCCTGCAGCTTGTATTCGGGCTTGATCCGGCCCTTGTTCACACGCACTTCGCCTTTGCGCAAAATGCGGTAAATCAAGGTCTTGGGCACGCCTTTGAGCCGGGCGAGGAGAAAATTGTCGATTCGTTGGCCGGCATACTCCGGCGAGACTTCAAGCAGTTGAACGCCAGGAGTCGAAGGGGCAGTAGTTGTCATGCCGCGGATGATAACAATTTTTATGGAATTGAAGCACTTAATCATTGCTGCTATAGTCGCGAACGCCGCCAAAAGCGGCCTGGACAGCGGAACCACGGTCAAAGACCGGCCCTGACCAACGCAATTCACCAGGGCGCGAGGCCGTCCTACGGGGCTTTCGCTACGTAACGGTGGAGTTTGCGGTTGTAACGAGCGCAGGTGACATGAGGCCTGAATTACACCACCGAGCAGAGTTTTGACTCGCCCGGCAGGCGACATTCGAGGCCAGTTCACAAAGTGCAGTCAGCTGCGAATGACCCCGAGCGATTGTCCCGGAAACATCGCCTGAATTAGCCATGATGCGTGACCTCCCCTTTCGGAGCTCACGGTAAATGCCAACCCGCTGCGGATTCTGCGCGCGGCAGCACCCGAATTATCAGGGATACGTGTAGGGTGGAGATGCACAACCGCCGGACTGTGTAGCAACAAGCTTTTACAAGACGCTTCATCTCGTCCACAGCCGCTGGTTGATTCCTCCTCCTGACTGAGTGCTTAAGTAGCCACAGCAAGCAGGACGCGTACGTCGCGGTATCGGCCCAATTGGCCTGACATCGCTGGACACGGGAATGGCCAACCACTCCCGACGCACCTGACACCGACCGTGAGAAGTCGTGTGTGCCGAACGCCGTTTCCGGCAGCCCGGAAACCGACGGTACTACATGAAAAGAATGCTGATTAACGCAACTCAACCCGAAGAGTTGCGTGTTGCACTGGTAGATGGCCAGCGCCTCTACGACCTGGACATCGAATCCGGTGCACGCGAGCAGAAGAAGGCCAACATCTATAAAGGCCGTATCACTCGCATCGAACCAAGCCTAGAGGCTGCCTTTGTCGATTTCGGCTCCGAGCGCCACGGCTTCCTGCCCCTCAAAGAAATCTCCCGCGAATACTTCAAGAAAGCCCCTGAAGGCCGCGTCAACATCAAGGACGTCCTGAGCGAAGGCCAGGAAGTCATCGTTCAGGTCGAAAAAGAAGAACGTGGCAACAAGGGCGCAGCCCTGACCACCTTCATCAGCCTGGCCGGTCGTTACCTCGTACTGATGCCGAACAACCCGCGTGCCGGCGGTATCTCCCGTCGCATCGAAGGCGAAGAGCGCAACGAACTGCGTGAAGCGCTGAACGGCCTGGTTGCGCCGGCCGACATGGGTCTGATCGTGCGCACTGCAGGCCTGGGCCGCAGCAGCGAAGAAATGCAGTGGGACCTCGATTACCTGCTGCAACTGTGGACCGCCATCAAAGAAGCCTCGCTGGATCGCTCCGCGCCGTTCCTGATCTATCAGGAAAGCAACGTGATCATCCGCGCGATCCGCGACTATCTGCGCCAGGACATCGGCGAAGTGCTGATCGACAGCGTTGAAGCCCAGGACGAAGCCCTGACCTTCATCCGCCAGGTGATGCCGCAGTACGCCAGCAAGATCAAGCTGTACGAAGACAGCGTGCCGCTGTTCAACCGTTTCCAGATCGAAAGCCAGATCGAGACCGCCTTCCAGCGCGTCGTCGAACTGCCTTCCGGCGGCTCCATCGTCATCGATCCGACCGAAGCCCTGGTGTCCATCGACATCAACTCGGCGCGCGCCACCAAAGGCAGCGACATCGAAGAAACCGCCCTGCAGACCAACCTTGAAGCCGCCGAAGAAATCGCCCGTCAGTTGCGCCTGCGCGACATCGGCGGCCTGATAGTCATCGACTTCATCGACATGACCCCGGCCAAGAACCAGCGCGCCGTGGAAGAAAAAGTCCGCGAGTGCCTGGAAGCCGACCGTGCCCGCGTGCAGATCGGCCGCATCTCGCGCTTCGGCCTGCTGGAAATGTCCCGTCAGCGCCTGCGTCCATCGCTGGGCGAAAGCAGCGGCATCGTCTGCCCGCGTTGCAACGGCACCGGCATCATCCGTGACGTTGAATCGCTGTCGCTGGCGATCCTGCGCCTGATCGAAGAAGAAGCCCTGAAAGACCGCACCGCCGAAGTCCGCGCTCAGGTGCCGATCCCGGTTGCTGCGTTCCTGCTCAACGAAAAACGCAACTCGATCACCAAGATCGAACTGCGCACCCGTGCCCGTATCGTCATTCTGCCGAACGATCACCTGGAAACGCCGCACTTCGAAGTCCAGCGTCTGCGTGACGACAGCCCGGAAGCCGCGACCAACCAGTCCAGCTATGAAATCGCTGCCGCCGCTGCCGAAGTCGAAGAAGTCCAGCCAGCCGCTGCGACCCGCACCCTGGTTCGCCAGGAAGCCGCGGTGAAGACTGCACCGGCCCGCGCCAATGCGCCGGTGCCGACCGAAGTCGCTCCAGCTGCCCCTGCTCCGGCACCGGTTGCCGCGCCAGAGCCAAGCCTGTTCAAGGGCCTGGTAAAATCGCTGGTCAGCCTGTTCGCCACCAAGGAAGAGCCTGCCGCTCCGGTTGCCGTGGAAAAACCGGCCGCCGAACGTCCGGCGCGCAACGAAGAGCGTCGCAACGGTCGTCAACAGAGCCGTAACCGTAACGGTCGCCGCGATGAAGAACGCAAGCCGCGCGAAGAACGTGCACCGCGTGAAGAACGCACCCCACGCGAGCCGCGTGAAGAGCGTCAGCCGCGTGAAGCCCGCGAAGTGCGTGAGCCTCGCGAAGCTCGCAGCGAAGCGCCGGCCGCCCGTGAAGAACGCGCGCCACGTGCACCGCGTGAAGAACGTGCTCCACGTGCGCCGCGTGAAGACCGCAAGCCTCGCGGCGAGCGTGAAGAACGCGTACGTGAACTGCGTGAGCCACTGGACGCCGCTCCAGCGGTAGCCGCTGCTGCCGCCGCCGTCACCACTGAAGAGCGTCCGGCCCGCCAGCCACGCGAAGAACGCGCCCCGCGTCCGCCGCGTGAAGAGCGTCAGCCACGTGCCGAACAGGCCGCTGCTGCCGTCGCCGAAGAAGAAGTCATCAGCAACGAAGAGCAACTGCCGGAAGACGGTCAGGACGGCGCTGAAGGCGATCGTCCACGTCGTCGCTCGCGCGGTCAGCGTCGTCGCAGCAACCGTCGTGAGCGTCAGCGTGATGCCAACGGCAACGTGATCGAAGGTTCGGAAGAATCCGAATCCACCGAAAACGCTGGTGAGCCAAGCACTGCCGATCTGGCCGCTGGCCTGGCCGTCACCGCCGCCGTTGCGAGCAGCACCATCAGCGCTCCAGCTGAAGCACAGGCGCACGAGCAAGCCGAACGCGCCACCGCCGCCACACTGGAAACTGCTCCAGTCGAAGCGCCGGTTGTCGAAGCCAACACCCCGGTGGAAGTGACTGCCACTCCGGAAGTTGAAGTGGCACCGGTCCGCGAAGCTCTGCCTCAGGTTGAAGCGGCCGCTGAACCAGAAGCCGTTGTTGAAGCGCCAGTTGCAATCAGTGAACCAGCAACTGAAACCGTCGCTGAATCCGTAACCGACACCGTGCGAGAGGTTCGCGAAGAGCAGACTGCCTTCAACTGGACTGCCGAGCCTGCGAAGACCGAAGCGCCAGCGCCAGTCGCTGAAGCAGAAGTTGCAGAGGCTATGGTTTCCGAGCCAGTGGTCGCGGCCGCCGAGCCGGCCCCGGCGCCAGTGGTTGAAGCGCCGGTTGTCGAGGCTCCTGCTGTAGTCGAAGCGCCAGCCCCGGTGGTTGAAGCTCCGGCTCCGGTCAGCGCCCTGACGCCAAACGGTCGCGCGCCCAACGATCCACGTGAAGTACGTCGTCGCAAGCGTGAAGCCGAGCGTCTGCAGAAGGAAGCCGAACTGGCTGCCGCTGTGGCGCCAGTGGTTGTCGAACCCGCCGCTGCTGCCGAAGTGATCGAGGCAGCACCTGCCCCGGTTGCCGAAGAAGCATCGGTTGAAGCGGTAATCGCCGAGGCACCACGCTCCGTTCAGGACGCGGTCGAGCAACGCGAAGAGGCCGAGGAAAAGGAGCACGAGCCTAAACCTCTCGTGTAATTCCCCAAGCCGTTAAAAAGCCCCGCCCGGTGTAAGCCTGGCGGGGCTTTTTTATGCCTTTGATTTATGCCTGAACACCATCCCTTGTAGGAGTAAGCCTGCTCGCGATAGCGGAGTGTCAGGCGACAAATATTTAGCTGAACCACCGCTATCGCGAGCAGGCTCACTCCTACAGGGAATCGATGCAGGATTCAGGAAGGCGTGAAGACCAGCGCCTCAGGCACGTCGACATCCCAAAGCACGCCAGGATCATCCACCACCACCTCAACCACCCTGCCCAGCCCAAACAGCGGCTTGGCACCCCGATCACCGGACAATCCAGACAACGCCGGGCCAAACGAACTCCCAAACCCCACCGGATGGCCAAACTCACCACCCAGCACCGGCACGCTCACCGCATCGTCAGCCATCGCCGCGACCACTCGCTCAATACTCGACGAGAGGATAAACGGCATGTCCCCCAGCACGATCAACCAGCCGTCCGCATCGGCACACGCAGCGACACCCGCGGCAATACTGTCGCCCATGCCGGTCGACTCGATCGAAACAACGTCACAGCCATAAGCCTGGGCCATGCGCATCGCCTGCGGCCGCGCCTCGGTCGCTACCAATACGCGCTTATCGAGTTCCGCTGGCAAGCTCACCAGCACCTGCTCGATCACCGAGCGCACCGCGCCATCGCGGCCGGTGCAGTCAGCGAGCAATTTGTCCTTGTCGGGGCCGGCGATCTGGCGAAAGCGACTGCCCTCGCCCGCTGCCAACACAATCACTGCAATGGATCGGCTCATGCACCCTCCAGCGGTTTTTTCTGCTTTAACTCCACGCCGTTCTTGATCGCGACGATCTCCGCGAGCAGCGACAAGGCAATCTCTGCCGGCGAGTGGCTACCGATGTGCAGACCGATCGGCCCGTGCAAGCGATCAATAGCCGCTTGCGACAAGCCTAGCTGAGCCAGATTCTCGCGGCGTTTCTGACTGTTGACCCGCGAGCCCAGCGCGCCGACGTAAAACGCCGGCGAATCCAGCGCCGTCAGCAGCGCCATGTCATCCAGACGCGGATCATGGGTCAGCGCAACAATCGCGGTGCGTTCATCGGTTTGAATGCTCAACACCGCGTCGTCCGGCATGCCAGACACAAACCGCCCGTGCTGCTCTTCCCAGCCATAGACAAACTCGGTGCGTGGATCGCAAATCAACACTTCGAAATCCAGCAGCCGCGCCATGTCCGCCACGTACCGCGACAACTGCCCGGCGCCAATCAGCAGCAGACGCCAGCGCGGGCCATAAATGGCGCGCAAGGTCTTGCCATCGAACACCAGCGAATCGCTTTTACTGGCGGGTGCCAGCACCACATCGCCGGTTTCGATGTCCAGTTCGCGGGCGACGATCTGGTGATCTTCACAACGGGCGAGCAGCTCTTCGACCCATGCCGGATCGCCAACGCGCTCTTCGGTCAGGCGCAAGGTACCGCCACACGGCAAACCGAAACGCGCCGCCTCCTCGCGCGTCACGCCGTAGGTAATCAACTGCACCGGCGGGCCATCGCTGGCGATGCGGCCGTCGTGCAAGCGGGCGATCAGGTCATCCTCGACGCAACCGCCCGACACCGAACCGATCACCACGCCATCCTCGCGCAAGGCGAGCATGGCACCGGGCGACCGCGGGGCGGTGCCCCAGGTCTGCACCACGCTGAACAGCACCACCCGCTGGCCGGCGCGGCGCCATTCAAGCACGCTGCGCAGGACATTCAGATCGACGCTGTCCATTACGCTTGCGCCTTCTGCCAGTCCTGCAACTGATAGCGCACGGGCAGGTTACGGATGCGTTTACCGGTGGCAGCGAAGATCGCGTTGCACAAGGCCGGCGCAATCGGCGGCACGCCTGGCTCGCCAACGCCGCCCAACGGCACATCGCCCGGCGGCGTAACCAGATGCACGGCGACTTCTTTCGGCGCCAGCGACATGCGCGCCACTTCGTACATATGGAAGTTGTCCTGCTGAACCTTGCCGTCCTTGAAGCTGATTTCACCCAGCACCGCGTTGCCCAGGCCCATCACGCAGGCGCCTTCGAACTGCGAGCGGATGCGCTCGGGGTTGATCTGCGGTCCGCAATCCACGGCAATGTCAGCCTTGTGCACGATCAGCGTGCCGTCGTACTTGACCTCGACTTCAATCACCGCCGCCACATAAGTGACGAAGCTGTAGTGCACCGCCAGGCCAAGGCCACGGCCCTTGGGCAATTTGCGTCCCCAACCGGCTGCCTTCGCCGCGATTTCCAGCACGGTGCGCATGCGCCCGGTGTCGATCGGATAGCGCTCGGGTGACTCGCCGTAGTTCCACTCTTCACTCAAGGTGCGTGGGTCAATCTGGCGATCGGCGCCGAGCAGTTTGATCTGATACGTCAGCGGGTCTTCGCCGGCCTTGTGCGCCAGCTCGTCGACGAAACTCTGGATCGCGAAACCATGGGGAATGTTCGACACCGAGCGATACCAGCCCACCCGCGTGTGCACCTTGGCTTCCGGGTTTTCCAGACGCACGTTGGGAATCGCGTAGGCCATGTTGGTGAAGCCCATGCCCAGCTCGAACGCCGCTTCATGGTTCATGTCCGGGGCGAACAATGCGGTGATGCTCGGCGCCACGGTGCGGTGCAACCAGCCAGAGGGCATGCCGTCCTTGCCGACGCCGGCCTTGAGGTATTCGGCCGACACGGTGTGGAAATACGAGTTGTGGATGTCGTCTTCGCGCGTCCACTGCACGCGCACGGCCTTGCCCGGAAACTCCTTGGCGAGGATCGCCGCTTCAACGACGAAGTCAGGTTTGGACTTGCGACCGAAACCGCCGCCGAGCAAGGTGACATTGAAGGTGACATTGTCGAACGGCACGCCAAGACGTTCAGCGATGCGCTCGCGGGTCACTTGCGGGGCCTGACTCGGCGCCCAGGCTTCGCAGATGCCCTTGTCGAAACGCGCAATGGCGACCATCGGTTCCATCGGTGCCTGCGCCAGATGCGGCAGGTAGTAAGACGCTTCCAGGGTGCTGGCCACGCCGCTCAACGCCTTGTCGATATCGCCGGTGTTGCGCACCACTTTGCCGGGTTTCAGCGAAGCCGCTTCCAGCTCCTTGCGGTAGGCGACCGAGTCATAACTGGCGTTCGGGCCGTCGTCCCACTCGATCTTCAGCGCTTCGCGGCCCTTGATCGCCGCCCAGGTATTGCTGGCGACGACTGCCACGCCACCCAGTGGCTGGAATTCCGATGGCAACGGACGAGGTTCGATCTGGATCACCTTGAGCACGCCCGGCACGTTCAGCGCGGCGCTGTCATCCAGTGACTTGACCTTGCCGCCGTACACCGCCGGGCGCGCAATGGTGGCGTACAGCATGCCGTCGAAATGCACGTCGGCACCGTAGACCGCACGCCCGTTGACGATGTCGTCACCGTCGATGGCCTTGTTGCCCTCCTTGCCGACGTAGCGAAATTCCGCCGGCTGCTTGAGGCGCAGACTGTCACGCGCCGGTACGGCCAAGGCACTGGCGGCCGCGGCAAGTTCGCCATAGCCCAGCTCACGGCCGGACGGCTTGTGGATGACTTTATGCAACTGCGCGTGGCATTCACCGACCGGCACTTTCCACTGCGCCGCCGCAGCCTGCTCAAGCATGGTTCGAGCGGCCGCGCCGCAACGGCGCATCGGCTCGTACCAGTGGCGCATGCTGCGTGAGCCGTCGGTGTCCTGGTTGCCGAAGCGCACTTCATCACCCGGCGCCTGCTGCACCTTGACCCGCGCCCAGTCAGCTTCCAGTTCATCGGCGACAACCATCGTCAGACTGGTGCGCACGCCCTGGCCCATTTCCGAACGGTTGCAGACCACGGTAACGGTGCCGTCGGCGGCAATGCTCACATAGACTTTCGGATCGTCGATCCAGCCATTGGGCATGCCGTCGGCGCCAAACTGCTTGGGCTTGTCTTCAGCCAGCGCGTCCTGCCATCCCCAACTCGCGGCCAGCACCAGCGCACCGGTGGCGCCGACACCTTTGAGAAAACCACGGCGACTGAGGTTGCTCAGGGCGAAATCGTTCGGCAGGCGGCTCATGCCTTGGCCTCCTTCAGGTGAGTGGAGGCCTGGCGGATCGCAGTCTTGATCCGGTTGTACGTGCCGCAGCGGCAAATATTGCCAACCATGGCTTCTTCGATTTGCGCATCGCTCGGGTTCGGGTTGGTCTTGAGCAATGCCGTTGCCGACATGATCTGCCCGCCCTGGCAGTAACCACATTGCGCCACCGCGCTGTCGAGCCAGGCTTGCTGGACGACTTTGCCGACCGGGTCGGCGTGCAGGTTATCGATGGTGGTGACGTTCTGTCCGACTACCGAACCGATCGGAGTGATGCAACTGCGCGCGGGGGCGCCGTCGATGTGAATGGTGCACGCGCCGCACAGGCCCATGCCGCAGCCGAACTTGGTGCCGTTGTAACCGGCGACATCGCGAATCGCCCAGAGCAGCGGCATGTCTTCGGTGACGTCGAGGGAATGGTCTTGACCGTTGAGTTTCAGGGTAATCATGGGCACGCCCGCATATTTTTCGTGGTTATCGGGTCGAGCAATCTGCCGCCGGAAAATCAGCGGTGGGTTCGCGCAGATCGACTCAGGCTAATCAGGCTCTCTTGTGCTGAGCAGAACGTCTGCACCGGGCCTTTGGTGGAGCAAATGGTTGGTATCGTTAGCTGACTAAGTTAACCCAGCATTAACAAAAAAGCCCTGCACTTTTTTACCGGTGCAGGGCTTTGGAGGGTGCTTCGACAAGCGTAGCCTCAATACCGATTGGGCTCCATTTCCAGCTCGACATTGAACCGCTCGGCAACGTCTTTCTGGATACGCTGCGCCAGACTCAGCAGTTGCAGACCGGTGGCTGTGCCGTAGTTGACCAGCACCAGCGCCTGCAATTTGTGCACGCCGGCATCACCGTCGCGAAAGCCTTTCCAGCCGGCGCGTTCGATCAGCCAGCCAGCGGCGAGCTTCATTTGCCCGTCTGCCTGCGCATAAGCCACGACGTCGGGATGCTCATGCTTGATCTGCGCGACTTGCGCCACGGATACCAGCGGATTCTTGAAGAAGCTGCCGGCATTGCCGAGTACCGCAGGGTCAGGCAGTTTTTCGCTGCGGATGCTGCAGATCGCCCGGCTGACATCGCTCGGCGTTGGCTGCTCGATGCCTTGCTCGGTCAGACGCTGGCGCACCGGGCCGTATTCCAGGTGCAGCTGCGCGCCGCGATCAAGCTTGAAGCGCACGCGCAGAATCAGCCAGCGTCCCGGCTGCTGCTTGAACAGGCTGTCGCGGTAAGCGAAGTTGCATTCTTCGAGGCTGAAATCGCGTAGCTCGCCGGTCTGCCGATTCAGCGCAGTGAGGCCGGCAAAAACGTCCTTGATCTCAACGCCGTACGCACCGATGTTTTGCATCGGCGCCGCGCCGACCGTGCCCGGAATCAGGCTGAGGTTTTCCAGACCGGAAAAACCCAGCGCCAGCGTATGCAGTACAAATGGATGCCACGGCTCGCCGGCCTCAGCCTCGATGACTACGCGGCTGCCGTCATCGCTGAGCACGCGGATGCCCCGCGTCGCCATGCGCAATACCAGCGCTGCAATATCGGCCGTCAGCAGCAGATTGCTGCCGCCGCCGATTACCAGCAACGGCACATCGTGCGCCTTGGCATAGGCCAGCGCCTCACGGACATCGTCGTCGCTGTGGGCTTCGGCGAACAGTTGCGCACGCACGTCGACGCCAAAACTGTTGAACGGTTTCAGGGAAACCTGCGTTTGCACCGGCAAACTCATAAGCGCCCCTTCACTTCGATCAGCAGTTGGTCACAGGCCGCTTCGATCAGATCCAGCACCTGTTCGAAACCCTGATCGCCGTCGTAATACGGATCGGGCACTTCATCGACCAGCCCGGCATAGCGGCGCAGGAACAGATCCAGCTCAGCTTTGCCAGCGGACGGCTGCAACGCCTTGAGGTTGCGCAGGTTGCTGTTGTCCATGGCCAGAATCAGGTCGTAACTGGCGAAGTCGGCGCGGCTGACCTGCTGCGCGCGTTGCAGCGACAAGTCGTAGCCGCGCACTTTGGCTGCAGCCTGGCTGCGCTTGTCTGGCGGGTTGCCAACGTGCCAGTCACCGGTGCCGGCCGAGGCCACTTCGACCTGATCCGCCAACCCCGCTGCGCGCAGCTTGTGACGCAAGACACCTTCAGCGGTGGGCGAACGGCAAATGTTGCCCAGGCACACGAACAGAACGCGCATCAGGCCCCCAGCAGGCGACGAACGCGTTCGAGGTCTTCGACGGTGTCGACACCGGTCGGCGGCGCGATCAACGCATCGGCGACGTGAATGCGCACGCCGTGCCACAGGGCACGCAGTTGCTCGAGGGATTCGGTGTTTTCCAGCCAGCACGGGCCCCAGTTGACGAAGTCCTGGAGGAACCCGGCGCGGTAGGCGTAGATACCGATGTGGCGACGGTACGGCACGCCTTCCGGCAGTTGCTCGCGGCTTTTGGCGAACGCATCGCGGGCCCACGGCAAAGTGGCGCGACTGAAGGTCAGCGCCAGGCCGTTGATGTCGCTGGCGACCTTGACCACATTCGGGTTGAACAGGGTTTCCACGTCTTCGATCGGCTCGGCCAGAGTGGCCATGCGCGCCTCGGTGTGGGCGGCAAGATTGGCCGCGACCTGATCGATCACGCTGGGCGGAATCAACGGCTCGTCGCCTTGCACGTTGACCACGATCGCATCGGGCTCGAGGCCCAGCTTCGCGGCGACTTCGGCCAGACGATCAGTGCCGGAATTGTGATCCTCACGAGTCAGCACCACTTCGGCGCCAAAGCCCTTGCAGGCCTCGACAATACGCGCATCGTCAGTCGCCACCACAACACGGGTGGCGCTGCTTTTGCTCGCCTGCTCCCAGACGTGCTGGATCATCGGCTTGCCGGCAATATCCAGCAGCGGTTTGCCCGGCAGGCGTGTCGAGGCATAACGCGAGGGAATCACAACGGTGAAGGCTGTGCTCATTTATCCAGACGCTCGTCGGTGGTCAGGGTGCGGGCTTCGCTTTCGAGCATCACCGGGATGCCGTCGCGGATCGGGTACGCGAGGCCAGCGCCCTTGCTGATCAGTTCGGTCTTGTCAGCACTGAGCTTGAGCGGACCTTTGCACACAGGGCAGGCGAGGATGTCGAGCAATTTGGTGTCCATGAGCATTCCCAGAATAATAGAGTCAAGGCAAAAGCCGACCGGGCAGCAGGCGCATCAGTTGCGTGTCGAACCAGGCCACGAAAGCCGGCGACGGCAGCGCATCGACCGCCAGATACCACCAGTCGGCAGCAGCAAAGGCGCGGCACTTCACCGCGTCCTTTTCGGTCATCACCAACGGCAATGACGGGGTGAAATTCAAGGCCTGCACGCTGTACTCGGCGTGGTCGGCAAACGCATGGGGTATTGCGCGCCAGTCTAGCGCTTCGAGCGTATTGAAGAAACGTTGCGGATTGCCGATCCCGGCCACCGCATGCACAGCCTGACCGGGTGCAAAATGCTCGAGCGGCTGGCGCTCGCCGCTGCGCAGATTGACCAGCGCGGTGGGTTGCAGTTGAAAGGCAAAACCGTCTTCGCGATCCTCGCTGGCGCCGTTGAACAGCACGCCATCGACGCTTTGCAGGCGCTCGACCGGCTCGCGCAACGGACCCGCCGGCAGGCAACGCTGATTGCCAAGGCCACGTGCCGCGTCAATCAGCACCAACTCCAGATCCCGACCCAAGCGGTAATGCTGCATGCCGTCGTCGGAGAGAATCAGGTCCAGCGGTTCGCTGGCGAGCAGGGCTTTGACGGCGGCGCTGCGATCGGGATCGATCATCATCGGCACGCCGGTGCGCTGAACGATCAGCAGCGGTTCATCGCCAGCAATATCCGCCGTTTGATCGGCCTCGACGCGCCACGGCAGTTGCGCCGGCCTGGCCCCGTAACCACGGCTAACCACGCCGACGCGCAAACCGCGCTGGCGACAGTGGTCGATCAGCCAGAGGATCATCGGCGTCTTGCCGGTCCCGCCCACGGTGATGTTGCCGACCACAATCAGCGGCACGGGCGGCTGGTAGATCTCGCCCTGGCCGTCAAGAAAGCGCTGGCGCTTGTTAGTCACCACCCGGCGGTAAAGCATTTCCAGCGGCCGCAACAGCGTCAGGGCCGGGTGCCCCGCATACCACGCAGCGAGCAAGCGATCGGACAGGCTCATCAGGATTTGGGCGCCGCCTCGACCGTGGTCATGCGCAGATGGCTGAAACCGAGCTTGCCGGCCGCGTCCATGGCGGTGATCACGGATTGGTGCTGGGCCTTGCCGTCAGCACTGATCGACAACGGCATGCTGGTGTCGCCGTTGGCTTCTTTCTGCATGGCGTCCATCAGGGTCGCCAGATCGTTTTTCGGCAGGACCTTGTTGTTCACCGAAAAAACACCTTCGGCGCTGATCGCGATGTCCAGTTGCTTGACCTGCTGATCCTCGGCCGGCGAACCGCTGACCGCTTCCGGCAGATCGACGCGCAGCTGGGTTTCGCGGGTGAACGTGGTTGTCACCACGAAAAACAGCAGGAGGATGAACACCACGTCGATCAGCGACGCGAGGTTGATGTCCACGGTTTCCCGGGGCTTGCGACGGAATTTCACGCTTTGCCCTCGGCCAGATCGACGTCACGGTCGCCCTGCACCACTTCCACCAGTTTGATCGCTTCCTGTTCCATGCCGACCACCAGCTCATCGATGCGGCGCTGCAGGAAACGGTGGAAGAACACCGCCGGAATTCCGACCATCAGGCCCGCTGCCGTGGTGATCAGCGCTTTGGAAATACCGCCGGCGAGGACCGAGGCATTGGTGGTCATGCCGGTTCCGGTGAAGGCGCTGAAAATGTCGATCATGCCCAGCACGGTGCCGAGCAGACCAAGCAGCGGCGCCATCGCGGCGATGGTCCCGAGCGCATTGATGTAGCGCTCCAGCTCATGAATGACACGGGCGGCGGCCTCTTCGATGCATTCTTTCATGATCTCGCGACCATGCTTGGAATTGGCCAGGCCAGCAGCAAGGATTTCACCCAGTGGCGAGTTGGCGCGCAACTCCTTGAGTTTTTCCTTGTTCAGCTGTTTGTCCTTGATCCAGACCCAGACCTGGCCCAGCAGATGCTCGGGGGTGACGCGGCTGGCGCGCAGGGTCCACAGGCGCTCGGCGACAATCGCCATGGCCGCGATGGAACTCAGAATGATCGGCAACATCATCCAGCCGCCGGATTTGACCAATTCCCACACAGTGACAGTCCCCTCGAAAAAGTGCGCCACTTTACCATACCGATTGCCGATTAAGACCCGCCGCCCCGACGACCGTAATGCCACAGTCGCCCACGTGCCGATCAGCGGCCCAGTGCCGGCGGATCACGCCAGAACCGCCGTTGGTGACGCATGGTTTGCGCGGGCTGGAAGGTGCCCAATTGCAAATGGATGGCGCCGTGTTCGGCGCTGTCGTAAATGCGCAGGCGCTGTTTGCGGTAGCGCGCCATTACGGTCGGATGCGGATGACCGAAGGAATTGCCGTGACCGCGAGAAATCAGTACCGAGTGCGGCTGCAATGCCTTGAGCAGCGCCATCGACGATGAGCTGCGGCTGCCGTGATGCGGCGCTTGCAGTCATTGCGTCGGCACCGCCAGCGGCCCGTCGAGCAGGACCCGTTCGGCGTGACTGTCGATATCACCGGTCAATAACAGACGCTCACCGTTGGCCTCGATCTGCAACACGCAAGAGCGTTGATTGCTGTCGTGGGCGTCTGCCCATTGCCAGAGCTGAAAACTGACCCCATCCCACTGCCATTGCTGTCCGGATTCACAGGCAGCGGCGCTCAACTGTTGAGGTAGTCCCTCCGGGTCACCACTGATCACTCGATCGATCGGCAGACCACGGGAGACGGCCAGCGCTCCACCGGCATGATCGGCGTCGGCGTGGCTGAGCAGCATCAGGTCGAGTTTTTCCACGCGTAATTTGCGCAACGCGGGCAAGACCACGCGTTCGCCGATATCGAACTCACCAAAGCGCGGCCCGGCGTCGTACAGCAACGTGTGGTGCCGGGTGCGGATCAGGATCGCCAGACCTTGGCCGACGTCCAGTTGCCAGACGTCGGCAAGTCCTTCTGCCAGTCGCTCACGTGGCGGCAGCGCCAGCAATAACAACAATGGCCAGCCCAGCGGACGCAGCGGCACCCCGCGCGGCAACAACAGCAGAACCGCGCCGAGGCTGCCAAGCAGCCAGAACCCGCCGGGTAGCGAGCCGGGAATCCACGCGGGCCAATGTCCGGCAATCACCGCGAGACCGCGAAACAGCCAATCGATCAAGCCACCCGCCAGCCACAGCAAGCCTTCGCCGACATACGGCACCGGCAACAGTAGCGTCCCCAGCAACGCTGGCGGCAACACCACCAGACTGACCCAAGGGACCGCGAGCAGATTGGCCAGCGGCCCGCTCACACTGATCGGCAGACTCAACGCCAGCAGTACCGGGCACAGGCCGATCGCGATCAGCCATTGCGCCCGCGTCCAGGTCTGCCACCAGCGCCAGGCGCCGAGACGACCGCCGAAGGTAAAGATCAACACCGCCACCGCCGCGAACGACAGCCAGAAGCCCGGACGCAGACTGGCCAGCGGGTCGAGCAACAACACGCCATCGAACGCCAGCAACAGCGGCCACCACGCCCCGAGATGGCGAAAACGCAGACGCCATAACAACACCAGCCCGACCATCACGCAGGCCCGCTGCACCGGCACATCGAACCCGGCGAGCAAGCCATAACCCAGCGCGGCCGCGAAGGCCAGACCGCAGGCCCACGGCAGCCACGGCCAGCGCAGCGGCCACAGCCCGTACCGCGCCAGCCCGGCGACCAACAGGTACATGACCGCCGCGAGCAGACCGATGTGCTGGCCGGAAATCACCAGCAAGTGCACGGTGCCGGTGTCCTGGAGAATCTGCCAGTCTTCGTGACTCAGCCCGGATCCATCGCCCAGCACCAGCGCCGCCAACGCACCGTTGCGGCCTTGCGCATCCACCGCCAGCAAACGCTGACGAATGCTGTCACGCCAGGCCCAGCGCGCCTCGCTCAGGCGCTGGCCATCCTTGATCGTGCCAGTCGCGCCGATGCGTTGCGCCAACAACCAGGCTTCGAAATCCAAGGCATCAGGATTGCGCAAGCCGCCCGGACGTTTCAGTTTCACTGCCAGACGCCAACGCTCGCCACTATTGACCGCAGGCCCGGCATACCAGGCCAGACGCATCCGCGTCGGCAGTTTTTCGTGCCGCGACCGCGCCTCAGCCAGCTCGAAGCGCACCACGCCCTCGCTGCTTTGCGGCAGACCGACCACGCGCCCCTCGAGCCAGCGGGTTTCGCCATCAAGCTTCAGCGCCAGACGATCATCCAGCGCCCACTGCGCCGCGATGCTGCTCCAGGCGAACCCGAACAGCACGAACGCCAATGGATAACTGCGAAACGGCAGCAGCATCAGCGCAACTATTGGCGCCAACAGCATCAACCAGACCGGCGGTAACGCCGGCATAAAAACCGGGGCCAGCAGACCGACTGCCAGCGCCATCATCCCTGTGCGCATAAGCCCGTCCTTGAGAGTCCCGTACTTAGGCATAGCGGGTGTCGGGCACCGGCGTCGTCAATAATTGTCACAAAGTCTGAATGGGCGGCTCGTAGAATCCAGACATACTTGCCGCCTTAACCGACCGAGAAGCCTTATGCCCCGGCGCTTATTCAAACGTTACATGCCCGACCCGACGAGCATCAGGGAACACAAATCCTTACGCTTTCTCGGCAAGTTGCTGCATGACCCGAACCTCTGGCACCTCAACCGCCACTCGGTGGCCCGAGCGATGGCGGTTGGCCTGTTCGCCGCATTCCTGCCCATTCCGGCGCAGATGCTGGTCGCCGCCGCACTGGCAATCAGCGTGCGCGGCAACATGCCGATCGCCGTCAGCCTGGTCTGGCTGACCAACCCGATCACCATGCCCGCGGTGTTCTTCTGCACCTATCAGGCCGGCGCATGGTTGATGGACGTACCCGCGCGACACCTGCCGGACGAGCTGTCCTGGGAATGGATCAGCGGCGAACTGTCGACGCTGTGGCAACCGTTTCTGCTCGGATCAGTGGTAGTCGGACTGGTGCTCGGCGCCCTCGCCTACTGCGTTGTGATGATGTACTGGCGCTGGTGGGTGGCCCGACAATGGGCACGGCGCAAGAAAAGCCGGCAGAAATGAACGCAAAACGGCCTCCGCAGTGGGAGGCCGTTTTTTATTGCAATGTTTGGGGTGGTGCCATCGCTTGCAGGCAAGCTCCCACAAAAAACCGCGGCCACCCTCAGGTCGAGTATCAGCTCGCGTGCTGTTGATTTTGATGCACCGGCGACGTTGAAGCCTGAGGCTTGAAATCAGCTGAAAATCAAAAGCCCCTCACCCTAGCCCTCTCCCGGAGGGAGAGGGAACTGACCGTGGGGGATGCGAGAGCTGCTCCGACCTGAAATACCGAGTCGTACGCAAATTTCGAAGTCAACGCGGATCGGCTCCCTCTCCAGGGGGAGAGGGCTGGGGTGAGGGGCGAATCCACCACCAATCCCAAGCCAACCACCCGCTTCTAACCACTCATTACAATGAGCGCCAGCTCGAGTGCTTGATCTTGCGTCACCAGCGACATCGGAAGGCTGAGTGAAGGGATTGATCCGGGCGTGGGAGCGCAGCGACCGTCTGGCGCAGCCAGACACAGCGCAAGGAGGTGCAGCGAAGCAAACCGTAGCCGCTGCGCCCGGATCAGTCCCGGAGCGAAGGGACCCGAGCTTGCGAGGGCCGAACGCAGGAGCAAGCCTTTTGGGTTACCTTTTTGGCGTTTGAAAAAGGTGACCCGCCGTAAGGGCGGAACCCTAAGCCGCCGTTACCGCAGCAACGGATATGTACCCCAAACTCACCGCCTGAAAGCCAGCCATCACCCGCCAGATCAGGTACGCATCCCTCGCCCACTCACCAGCAACCGCGCGCAACCGAGATACAGCACCACCGTTGCCACCAGCATAAAGGTGATCGCAATACCGATCCGGATATCCGAGACCCCCAGAATCCCGTAGCGGAAGGCGTTAACCATGTGCAGCACCGGATTAGCCAGCGACACCGTCTGCCAGAACGGCGGCAACAGCGTGATCGAATAAAACACTCCACCCAGGTAAGTCAGCGGCGTCAGCACGAACGTCGGAATAATCGAAATATCATCGAAGTTGCGCGCAAACACCGCATTGATGAAGCCCAAAAGCGAGAAAATCGTCGCCGTCAGCACCACCACCAAAATGGTCACGCCCAAGTGATGCACCTGCAGATCAGTGAAGAACAGCGAAAGAATCGTCACGATCAAACCCACCGCCAGGCCGCGCAACACGCCACCAATGGTGAAGCCGATCAAAATGGTGTGCGGGGAAACCGGCGAGACCATCAGTTCTTCAATGGAGCGCTGGAACTTGCTGCCGAAAAAACTCGAAACCACGTTGCCGTAGGAGTTGGTGATCACCGACATCATGATCAGCCCGGGCACGATGTACTCCATGTACGTGAAGCCACCCATGTCGCCGATCTGCCGGCCGATCAGGTTACCGAAGATCACAAAGTACAGAACCATGGTGATTGCCGGTGGCAGCAACGTCTGCGGCCAGATCCGCATGAAGCGTTTGACCTCGCGGTAAACGATGGTCTGCAGGGCGACGAGGTTGGGACCGAACTCAGAACTCATACCGCCACCTTCGACAGATTTTTCTCCACCAGGGACACGAACAGCTCCTCGAGGCGATTGGTTTTGTTACGCAGGCTCAGCACTTCGATGTTCTGCAAGGCCAATTGGCCGAACAGCGCAGTAATGCCCATCGACTTGTCGACCTGCACTTCCAGCGTGTGCGCATCGATCAGTCGCGACGGGTAGCCGACCAGTTGCGGCGCGGCCGCCAGATCGCCCTTCAGATCGAGCAGGAAGGTTTCCACATGCAACTGACCGAGCAGTTGACGCATGCTGGTGTTCTCGACAATCGTGCCGTGATCGATGATGCCGATGTTGCGGCACAACTGCTCAGCCTCCTCCAGATAATGCGTGGTGAGGATGATCGTGATGCCTTTCTGGTTCAGTTCGGTGAGGAAGGTCCACATCGACCGACGCAGTTCGATGTCGACGCCCGCAGTCGGCTCGTCGAGGATCAGCAGGCGCGGCTCATGCACCAGTGCGCGAGCGATCATCAAGCGCCGCTTCATGCCGCCGGACAGCGAACGCGACGGCACATCGCGCTTGTCCCACAAGCCCAGTTGCGTCAGGTACTGCTCGGCGCGTTCCTTGGCGATCTTCGCCGGGATGCCGTAGTAACCGGCCTGGGTCACGACGATGTCGAAGGTCTTTTCGAACTGGTTGAAGTTGAATTCCTGGGGCACCACGCCGATCGAGCGCTTGAGCGCGGCCGGATTTTTGTCCAGGTCGTGGCCAAAGATATTCACCGTGCCGCTGGTCTTGTTGACCAGGGTCGAGAGAATGCCGATGGTCGTGGATTTGCCGGCGCCGTTGGGGCCAAGCAAGGCGAAGAAGTCACCTTCGGCAACGTCCAGATCGATACCACTCAAGGCCTGGAACCCGTTGCCGTAGGTTTTGGTTAGCTGCCGGATGGACAGAGCGGAACTCATATCGGATTTACGCACCATGCAGGGAAGAAAGGACTAAATAAGGGCGAGCGGCGAGGGAAACAACCGCGGCGCAAGTTCGCAATGGTGCTTGCCGCCGCCGCACAAGTACAGTCAAGTGTGTCGATAGTAATTATCAAGTCAACGCGGTCATGACCGCTTTCTGATAGGCCGGGCGCTGTTTCAGGCGCTCGTACCAGGCTTGCAGATGGGGCTGTGGCGCGCGCTCGATGGGCATTTCAAACCAGGCATAAATGAAGCTGCCGAGCGGGATATCGCCCATGCCGATTTCATTGCCGGAGAGGTAAGGCTGGCTGATCAGGGCATGGTCCGCCATGTTCAGCAATTCATCGCACTCTTTGATCGCGGCATTGATCGCTGTCCAGTCCTGCTTCTCGGCAGGCGTGCGCAACACGCCCCAGAACACCGTGCGAAACGGCCCGGCGAAACTCGAGCTGGTCCAGTCCATCCACTTGTCAGCGGTGGCGCGGGCGCGCGGATCGGCTGGATACCAAGCGCTATCCGGCGCGTGTCTGGCCAGCAGATAACGGACGATGGCGTTGGATTCCCACAACACCAGACCTTCGTCTTCGATCACCGGAACCCGGCCATTCGGGTTCATTGCGCGGTATTCGGGCGTGTCGACCACACCGAACGCACCACCGGCATCGATCGCCTCGTAAGCCAGCCCCAGCTCCTCGGCTGCCCACAACGCTTTCCTGACATTCGATGAGTTTTTCCGTCCCCAGATCTTCAGCATGACCGCCTCTTTGCAAGTGAGTGGACGGCCAGCATACGCCGGATCAGCGAGCGCTCACATCACTGAGCATGTCACCCAGCAACGCCGGTTGCTGATCGGTGAACAGGTGCGGATAGCACTTTTGCAGATGCGCGAAGAAGAACGCTTCCGGCACATCGCTGAACTGGCCGTGGTCGACCAGGTACTCCATCAGCAGCGCGCCGTCACGGTTGTACGGGTGGAAAACGCTGTCGCTGATGCCATCGAAATCCAGTGGCGCGACGTTGAACAGTTCACACAGTTGCTGATTGAACGCCGGTGTGGCCTTGACCCAGTGCCCATCAAGAAAGAACTCGGTGTAGCCGTGCATGGCGAACCGGTCGCTTCGCAGCAACTCAAGCAGGCGCGGGGTCGACAGGTGATTGCGCACATCGGCCAGACCGATGCGCGCGGGGATACCGCAGTGTCTCGCGCAGCCGGCGAGCAAGGTGGCTTTGGGCACACAATAACTTTCGCCGGTTGCCAATGCATGGCTGCCGCGCAAAGTCTGCGGATCGCGGCTGAACGTATACGGGTTGTAGCGCACCGCTTCGCGCACGGCGTAATAGAGATTGATTGCCTGCTCGCGCGGATCATGGCTGGGGCCGCGATGCTGCTCGGCGAACTCCACCACCGCCGGGTGGTCACTATCGATGAAGCGGCCGGGGCTCAGATACTCGTGCATGACGGCAATCTCCTGGTTGAGTCACGAGTCTAGCGACAGCTTGAGCACAGAGATAACGACGTTTCGGCCAAACCTGGAAGCAAAGCCGCGGGATCGGCGAACGATTTCCCACACGCGTTGCCCACCGAACCTACGAAAACCATCCGGGGTTTCCCACGATTTCAATCACCTTGGTCTGACCACCCGCTTTTACAGATGCCGTCTAAGCTCTGGAGGGTCGATTTGCCTTGGTTCACGGAGGACTGAATATGCTGTTGTTGTGGATACTGGTTTTGATCGTCGGTGTGGCGTATCTCGCTCACCGGCGCATCGCCCCTCTGCCTGCCTTGGGCATCGTTGCCGTGTACCTGGTAGCGATGGGCATTTTCAGTCACGCGCCGGGCTGGTTGCTGGCCTTGTTCTGGGTAGTGCTGGCGCTGATCGCCGCACCCTTGCTGCTGCCTGACCTGCGCCGCCAGCATTTCACCGCGCCGCTGTTCAACTGGTTCCAGAAAACCCTGCCGCCGATGTCGCAGACCGAACGCGATGCCATTGATGCCGGCACTGTGTGGTGGGATGGCGAACTGTTCAGCGGGCGTCCGGACTGGGAAAAACTGCTGGCCTACCCCAAGGCGCAATTGAGCGAAGAAGAGCAGGCTTTCATCGATGGCCCGACCGAAGAACTCTGTGCAATGGTCACTGACTGGCAGATCGGCCAGTCGATGGATCTGCCGCCTGAAGCCTGGGCACATATCAAGGAACATGGTTTTTTTGCCTTGATCATTCCAAAGGAATTCGGCGGCAAAGGCTTCTCCGCTTATGCCCATTCACAAGTGGCGATGAAATTGGCCACCCGCAGCGGCGACCTCGCCTCCACAGTAATGGTGCCCAACTCCCTCGGCCCGGCCGAACTCTTGCTGCATTACGGCACCGACGAACAACGCAATCACTACCTGCCACGACTGGCCCGCGGCGATGACATTCCGTGCTTCGCCCTCACCGGCCCGCTCGCCGGCTCCGACGCCGGCGCCATGCCTGACACCGGCATCATCTGCAAAGGCCAGTGGCAAGGCGAGGAAGTCATCGGTCTGCGCCTGAACTGGGAAAAACGCTACATCACCCTCGGCCCCGTCGCGACACTTCTCGGCCTGGCCTTCAAAGCCTATGACCCCGAGCATCTGCTCGGCGAGAAGGAAGACCTTGGCATCAGTCTGGCGCTGATCCCGACCGACACCCCCGGTGTCGAAATCGGTCGTCGTCACCTGCCGCTGGGCGCCGCATTCATGAATGGGCCGAACGCCGGCAAAGATGTGTTCATCCCGCTCGACTACCTCATCGGCGGTCAGGAAATGCTCGGCAAAGGCTGGATGATGCTGATGAACTGCCTGTCGGTCGGTCGTTCGATATCGCTGCCCGCGGTCGGCACCGGTGCAGCCAAGTTCACCAGCCTGGTCACCGGGCAATACGCGCAGATTCGTGAACAGTTCAACGTGCCGCTGTCGGCCTTCGAAGGTATTCAGGAAGCCATGGCGCGCATCGGCGGCAACGCTTGGATGATGGACGCTGCGCGCATGCTCACCGCCAACGCGGTGGATCTGGGCGAGAAACCCTCGGTGCTGTCGGCGATCCTCAAGTATCACCTCACCGAACGCGGCCGCGAGTGCATCAGCCACGCCATGGATGTGCATGGCGGCAAAGCGATCATCATGGGCCCGAACAACTACCTCGGGCGCAGCTGGAACGGCGCGCCAATTTTCATCACCGTCGAAGGCGCGAATATTCTTTCGCGTAATCTGATGATCTTCGGTCAGGGCGCCATCCGCTGCCACCCGTTCGTGCTCAAGGAAATGGCCCTGGCCGGCCGCGAAGACAAGGACCAGGCGCTGAAAGAGTTCGACGGCCTGCTGCTCAAACACATCGGTTTCGCCGTCAGCAATGCCGCCAGCACCCTGGTGCTCAACCTCGGCTTCGGTCACTTCGAACACGCGCCGGGCGACAAGCTCAGTCAGGGCTACTTCCGCGCGCTCAACCGACAGGCCGCGGCGTTCGCCATGCTTGCGGACTTCAGCATGATGCTGCTGGGCGGCGAGCTGAAACGCCGCGAACGTCTGTCCGCGCGCCTTGGCGATGTGCTGAGTAACCTGTACCTGGCCTCCGCCGCGCTCAAGCGTTACCACGACCTTGACTCACCGGCCTACATGGAACCGCTGCTGCGCTGGGCCATGGAAGAAAGCCTTGGCCAGTCGGAACGAGCGCTGGATGAACTGCTGCGCAACTTCCCCAACAAGGTGTTCGGCTGTCTGCTGCGGGTCATCGTCTTCCCGTTCGGTCGCCGCCACAAAGGCCCGTCGGACAAGCTCGGCGCCGAAGTGGCGGGCGTCATCGGTCGCGCCAAGGGCGATCCGGCGCTGGAACAACTCCTTGCCGGCTGCTACCGCCCGCAATCGCCAGACGACGCGGTTGGCGCACTGCAACACGCCAGCGACCTGCTGCATGCCGCGCAGCCACTGCACAAAAAGCTGCACACCGCGCTGAAAAGCGCTCAGGTCAAACCGGTCGCCGGCGAACACGCCATCGACGCGGCACTGGAGGCCGGCGTGCTGCAACCGGTCGAAGCGCAAAACCTGCGCGACGCCGAAGCCGCACGACGCAAAGTGATCAATGTCGATGATTTCGACAAAGAAGAACTGGCGCTGGCCGAGGGCAAAGTCCGCTGATCTCTGCTGCCGTACAGCGTTTAACCTGTGAAAAACGGGCGCGGGGGCTTTATAATCCCGCGCCCGTTTTGCTCTTGAGGACTTATCTCGTGTCCAACGTCGTTGCCGATCATCTTGTATTGCTCGACCACCTTCGCAGTATCCTGGTCGCCGTAGGTGAGGCCGAACAGGTGCCCGAAGAAAGCCATGCGCTGTTCCTCGAGCGCTTCGACGAACTGCTGGCGTCCTTGCCGATCGACCCTATCGAAAGTCAATACCTTGGCCAGGACATCCTGACCCAGGTCATTACCCGCTACCCGCAAATCGCCCACCTCATCCCGCGCGACCTGCTGTGGTACTTCGCCGGCGACTGCCTGCACTATCTGTCCGACGAAGAAATCGACTTGTACCAGGCACTCGAAGAACGTCGCTACGAAGCCGAACAGAACGACGAACCGTTCGACTGGAACCAGGAAAAGCAACTGATGGCGATGTCCGCGCAGGACAGCAAGCACTGAGATTGCACTGGTCATGAAAATGCCCGCAATGGTGATGCCATGCGGGCATTTTTTTTGGTGGTTTAACAGGTGAACATAACGCTGGCTTTCGGCAAATGCGGATTCATCGATAAAAATCAAAAGCCCCTCACCCTAACCCTCTCCCGAAGGGAGAGGGGACTGACCGAGGTGGATGCGAGAGCTAAACCGACCTTCGATATCGAGTCGAACACAAAATTTGAAAAGCCCAAAGATCGGCTCCCTCTCCCTCGGGAGAGGGCTGGGGTGAGGGGCGAATCCACCGCAAACCCCCAAGCCAACCACCCGCCTCTAATCACTCAACAATGAGCGCAAGCTCGAGTGCCCTTGATCTTGCCTAACCGGCGACATCGGAAGGCTGAGTGGAGGGATCGATCCGGGCGTGGGAGCGCAGCGACCGTCTGGCGCAGCCAGACACAGCGGAAGGAGGTGCAGCGCAGCAAACCGTAGCCGCTGCGCCCGGATCGATCCCGCAGCGAAGGGACCCGAGCCTGCGAGGGCCGGACGCAGGAGCAAAGCCTTTTGGTTCCTTTTTGGCGTCTGAAAAAGGGACTCGCCGTAAGGGCGAAACCGCCAGCCGCAGCACCCGAAGCAACGGATATTCACCCAAAAACCCCAACAGTCTGGTCGGCCCAAAGGCCGCCAAGGCCAAAACAAAACCAGACAGAAAAATCAGAGCAATCCCTCCCCCTCCGGCAACTCATAAGCCATCGCCACATTCCCCCCAGCCCCCGACCTGCCCGGCCGCCCCAAGGTCGGCTCCTTCTGCAGACATTCCACCAGATAATCGATAAACACCCGCAGCTTGGGCGGCAAATACCGCGTCGGCGAATGCAACAACCACAACCCACCGTGGTACGACGCAAGAAAAGTCCACTGCGGCAACACCTGCACCACCAGCCCCTGCTCCAACGCATAACGCGCCGTGAAGTACGGCAGACTGCCAATACCAATGTGCTGCAACACTGCCTCCAGCCGCACACCCGTATGGTTGGCGGCATAGCGTCCGCGCACCCCGACCGTCACCGCTTTGCTGCCTTTCTTGAATTTCCAGCGGGCATCACTCGGGGTCTCGCCCAGATAAATACAACTGTGGTTGAGCAAATCATGCGGATGCGTCGGCGCGCCATGTTCGGCCAGATACTGCGGCGTCGCACAGAGCAAATGATCGATGGTCAGCAACTGTCGTCCGACCAGCCCCGCCGGCGGCCGATCGGTGATGCGAATCGCCAGATCGACATGATCATCGATCAGATCCACCTGTCGATCCTCCAGTAACAACTCGACATCGACCTTGGGATAACGCCGCAAGAACTCCGGCATGTGCGGGTGAATCACGAAGCGGCCCACGGCTTTCGGCACACTGACGCGTACCAGACCCTCGGCTTCATGAGTGAACTGGCCGCTGATTTCCATCACCGAGCGCGCGGCGCTGACCATTTCCTGACAGCGCTTGAAGACTTCTTCGCCACCGTCACTCAAGCGCAGCTTGCGCGTGGTGCGCTGCAACAAGCGCGTGGCCAGTGCCTTTTCCAGGCGGGAAATGCTGCGGCTCACCGCTGAGGGTGACGAACCCAGTTGCCGAGCGGCTTCAGAGAAGCTGCCGGTCTCCACGACCCTGACGAAAATCGCCATTTCTCCAAGTAAAGGTAGCGGCAAATTTATGCTCACAGCGCACAAGTCCTTTGATGTTTGAACGGATTATCACGCTATTACCCGATTCATATAATAAAAAAAGAAACTTTAATAAGGGCATGGAATATGACGCTTCGCCTCTTTTTCCATAGTGATGACCTCAAGGCCAATGTGGAAGTCCTCGACTGCACGCCCCAGGAAAATGAATTCGCCGTGGTCTTGCGCGCCACCCTGTTTCATCCGCAGGGCGGCGGTCAGCCCAGCGATACCGGTTGGATCGGCGAAAGCCAGGTATCACGCGTGGTGCAGGAGCCGGAGCGGATCATCCATTTTGTCGACCGGCCGGTACCGCTCGGCATGACCGTCATCCGCATCGACGAGCAATCTCGCCGCTTCAACACACGCATGCATTCGGCCGGCCACCTCATTGGGCATTTCATTCAGGCGCACGGCTGGACGCCGATCAAGGCTCACCACTGGCCGGACGAAGGTCGTGTGCAATTCAAACCCGGCGACGCCGCCCAGGAACTTGACGTAGCGGCCGTACAACAAGCGCTCGATCTATGGATCGCCGACGATCTGCCACGCCTGACCTCACTGCGCGAAGGTGCGCGGGAAATCAGTTTCGGTGACCTGCCCGCTTATGGCTGCGGCGGCACCCATGTACGCAGCCTGAAGGAACTGGGCAAAGTCACGATCACGTCCCTTTCGCAGAAGAAAGGCACGTTGTCCGTCCACTACAGCGTGGATTGAGGATTTCGAACGCTGCCGCACGCAGCGTTCGACGCCGGGGGACCGCATTCGCCGGTTCCGTTGACTATCGATAGATGGACCTAAGACATGATGCTAGACGTCGAGCGTCTCGATGAGACGTGCATAAAAAAACTGGCCAACGAAGAAGTCCTCGCCATCCGCGTCAAAAGCTTTCTGGCCGAGCCGCTGGCGATCGAGATTGGCAACAAGATCCTCGCACCCGGCTTTGAGGGTTACATCAACGCGCCGAGTATTGGCCGCATCGGCATGGCGTTTTACGAGGCGGAAAATCAGCCGCTGCTGATCGAGGATTACTTCGAGCGGGCGGCCAGCAACATCGCTGAATTACGCAATCGATGTGCGCCCTACTCTTCACCGATCGACACCTTGCGCTGCATGCTCGACGAATCCTGGCCGGCCGGTGCGCACCTGGAAAACCTCTACGGCCGCAAAATGTATGTCGGACTGTCACGGGTAGTGAAGCCGGGCGTGTGCTTCCTCGCCCATCACGACATCTTCGCCAAGGACGCCCCGGACAGTTTTCAGGCGCGCAGTCTGGAGGCGCAGTTCGCCTGCAACGTCTACCTGAACATGCCGACCGAAGGCGGCGCGTTGCAGATGTGGGACGACCGCATCACCCCTGACCAATTCGATGAGATGCGTGGCGACAGTTACGGCATCGACCCCGCCCTGCTCGGCCCTCCTGCTCTGGAGGTCCGGCCGCAACCGGGCGATTTCATCATGTTCAATTCGCGGCGCATGCACTCGGTGACCCCGGGCGTGGCTGATCCGCGTTTGAGCTTGTCGTTCTTTGTCGGCTATCGCGGCAATGCATCACCCCTGACTTACTGGAGCTGAAATGTATTCGAATTATCTGGGCGAATTTCTCGCGCTGGCGACCATTCACTTTCTGGCCGTGGTAGCTCCCGGCCCGGACTTCGCAGTGACCATTCGCCAGAGCGTGCGCTTCGGCCGGTTGGTCGGTATCTGCACAGCACTGGGCATCGGCGCAGGGATTTCCGTGCATGTGCTGTATACCCTGCTCGGCGTCGGAGCCTTGATGCACACCACGCCGTGGTTGCTCACCGTGGCCAAAGTGATCGGCGGTGCTTACATCCTGTACCTCGGTGTCAGCCTGCTGCGCAGCAAACCGAAATCGAGCGTTGAGGGTGAAAAGTCCACCGACGAGCCGCTGGTCGAACAAACGTTGTTCAAGGCCTTCAGCACCGGCTTTCTGACCAATGCCACCAACCCTAAAGCCACGCTGTTTTTCCTGGCGATCTTCACCACGATCATCAGTGCCAGCACACCGCTGCAAATCCAGGCGTTCTATGGATTGTGGATGTGTTTTGTCAACGCATCGTGGTTCGTGCTGGTTGCGCTGTTTTTCTCAAGCAACCGGGTCAGATTGCTGTTCATGCGCATGGGGCACTGGTTCGAACGCACCATGGGCGTGGTACTGATTCTGTTTGCCGGGCGATTGATGTTGTCCTGGTAAAGGGATACATCGCAAAAAAGGCCCGCCGAAATCGCTTCAGCGGGCCTTTTTGAGGATTTACATCGACGGCTCGCACGAATGCCGCGCAAACAAAAACGCCGATCATCACTGATCGGCGTTTTTGTGAATATGGAGCGGGAAACGAGACTCGAACTCGCGACCCCGACCTTGGCAAGGTCGTGCTCTACCAACTGAGCTATTCCCGCAATGGCGTCCCCTAGGGGACTCGAACCCCTGTTACCGCCGTGAAAGGGCGGTGTCCTAGGCCACTAGACGAAGGGGACACAGGCTACAACTTTCACTAATAAAAACGCCGCTCACTGAGCGGCGTTTCTAGAATTTGGAGCGGGAAACGAGACTCGAACTCGCGACCCCGACCTTGGCAAGGTCGTGCTCTACCAACTGAGCTATTCCCGCAAATGGCGTCCCCTAGGGGACTCGAACCCCTGTTACCGCCGTGAAAGGGCGGTGTCCTAGGCCACTAGACGAAGGGGACACGCTACCCGGAACACATGGTGTGTGTTTCGGTGTCCAGATCCGCATCAAAAGACTTGGTTCTGGTTTCACTCAGCACCGCCCGAAAGCACTGCCGTTTAAAACTGGAGCGGGAAACGAGACTCGAACTCGCGACCCCGACCTTGGCAAGGTCGTGCTCTACCAACTGAGCTATTCCCGCAAATGGCGTCCCCTAGGGGACTCGAACCCCTGTTACCGCCGTGAAAGGGCGGTGTCCTAGGCCACTAGACGAAGGGGACACACTACAACATTCACTCCCTGCTGCGCTTCGCTGTGTGCTTTACGCTGCAAGTGGCGCGCATTCTATGGATGGATTGAGGGGTCGTCAACCCCCAGATATAAATTTATTGAAATCAATAACTTCGCCCTGCTTTAGAGCGGCAGACGGGCTTTTCCGTCGTCCGATGTTTGACGCCTATATTCTGCCACGGGCCAAGGCGTTATAGTCCGCACAGTGATGGCAATCTGTACAGCAAACGCCAGCATTCATATAAACAGCGTGCGGCCGATACAGATTGAACTGCCGAACCGAATCGTCGAGTGGCGCTAGGCGGCCCTATGCCCAGCCACTACACTCGCATGCGAACCCTATAAAGAGGTCTTACCGGTGACACCACTCATGATCACCCTGCTTGTCATAGCCGGGATCGCAATTCTGATCGCCATTGGCTACATGAACCATGTGGTGGAAAACAACAAACTGGAGAAGGCCCGCACCAAAGTCGAACTCAACGACCGGCTGCGTCGCTGCGGCGAACTGACCGAGACCTTTCCCGGCCAGTTCATGACTCCGGCACTCAAGCTGCTGCTGACCCGTCTGGAACTGAACGTCTGCCAGCGCCTGCTGAACCTGGAAAAAACCAGCGCCACCACCAAAGCGCGCATTACCGAACTCAGCGCCTTGGTTGCCCAAGGCGAATCGATCCCGATCAACAACCCTCCGGCACCGATCATCACCGAAGCCAAGGCCAAAGACGTACGCTTCCTCCTCGAAGCCCTCCACGGCCAGATCACCCGCGCCGCCCACGACGGCTTCCTGCCACCGAACGAAGCCAAACACTGGGTTCGCGAAGTGCGCCACATCCTCGTCCTGCTGCACATTGAATTCTTCAACAACCTCGGCCAGCAATCCCTGCAACAAAACCAGCCCGGCCAGGCCCGCCTCGCCTTCGAACGCGGCGTGCAATACCTGCGCAAACAACAAGACCCGCAGATCTACGCCGAACAACTGCAATACCTGGAAAAACTCCTGGCCCGCGCCAACGCCCAAGTGATGGACAAGATCGCACCGGTCGAAGGCGAAGAAAACCAACTGACTACTGGCCTCAAAGACGTCGAGGCTGATGCGGACTGGAAGAAGAAAGTTATTTACGACTGATTGCAGAGATTGAAGAGAAGCCACCGCGAGGTGGCTTTTTTGTGCGATCGAGGGACGGAACCTGATAAAGAATTGCTCAACATGAGACCGCTTTCGCGAGCAGGCTCACCCAAACGCGTCGCTCCTCACCACTCCTACGATGAGCGGTAGCTCGAGTGCTTTTTATCTTGCCTTAATGCTGGAAATCAGTCTGAAAGATCAAAAGCCCCTCACCCTAGCCCTCTCCCAGAGGGAGAGGGGACTGACCGAGGTGTTTGGGCGAGGTACGCCACCTGAGATACCGAGTCGAATGCGAATTTTGAACGGCACGCAGATTGGCTCCCTCTCCCTAGGGAGAGGGCTGGGGTGAGGGGCGAATCCACCACAAATCCCAAGCCATGCGACGCTTCACACCACTCAACAATGAGCGTTAGCTCGAGTGCTGTTGATCTTGCGTCACCGGCGACATCGGAAGGCTGAGCGGAGGGATCGATCGGGGCGTGGGAGCGCAGCGACCGTCTGGCGCAGCCAGACACAGCGGAAGGAGGTGCAGCGAAGCAAACCGTAGCCGCTGCGCCCGGATCGATCCCGCAGCGAAGGAACCCGAGCCTGCGAGGGCCGAACGCAGGAGCAAAGCCTTTTGGTTCCTTTTTGGCGTCTGAAAAAGGGACTCGCCGTAAGGGCGAAACCGCCACCCGCCACACCCGAAGCAACGGATATTCACCCAAAACACTCAAAACACCCAAAGCATGGTCGGCCCAGAGGCCGCCAACGCTCAATCAAAGCCGAAAATGCCCAACCATGGACCGCAACTCCCCCCCCAACTGCGCCAGCTCAACACTCGAAGCCGCATTCCCGCGCATCGCGATGGACGACTGATCGGCACTCGCACGAATACTCGTGACACTGCGATTGATCTCCTCCGCCACCGAACTCTGCTCCTCTGCCGCCGCCGCGATCTGCTGATTCATCTGCTGAATCAACGACACCGCCACCGCAATGCTGCCCAGCGCGCTCTCGGTCTGCAACGCATCACTGACCGCCAGCTTCACCAGCTCGCCGCTGCTCTGAATCTGTTGCACCGACGCCTGCGCCGCCGAGCGCAACGCACTGACCAGCCTCTCAATCTCCTCAGTCGATTGCTGCGTACGCCGCGCCAACGCCCTTACTTCATCGGCAACCACCGCAAAACCCCGGCCCTGCTCCCCGGCCCGCGCCGCCTCGATCGCGGCATTCAATGCCAATAGATTGGTCTGCTCGGCGACGCTCTTGATCACCTCCAGCACCGTGCCGATATTCTGGATTTCGGCACTGAGGCTTTCGATACTCGAACTGGCCGAAGTGGCCGAGTCGGCCAACTGCTCGATCCGCGCCATGCTTTGACGTACCACCTGCTGGCCGCTCTCGACCTTGTCATCCGCGGTTTGCGCCGCCAGCGCCGCCTCCTCGGCATTGCGTGCCACGTCGTGCACCGTGGCGGTCATCTGGTTCATCGCCGTGGCGACCTGCTCGGTCTCTTCCTTCTGGCTACTCACTTCCAGATTGGTCTGCTCGGTGACCGCCGACAACGATTGTGCCGAACTGGCCAGTTGCTCGATTCCCGCCTGCAAACCGCTGACGATCTTGCTCAGCCCCGCGCCCATTTGCTGCATCGCGAGCATCAACTGGCCGATCTCGTCGCGTCGGTTCACGTGCACGCTGGCACTCAAGTCACCGGCAGCAATTCGCTGCGCCACTTGGATCACGCTGCGCAACGGCGCGACGATCAGCCGGGTGATGAACCATGCAGCAAGCACCCCGACCAGCAGCGCCAGGACCGAGGAGCCAATGATCAACAGCGAGTTTTTCTTCAGCTCAGCCTGCATCGCGGCGTCCTCGGCGAGGTAGGCCTGATTCACCCGCTCCACCACCTGATCAGCACGCTGATGCAATTGTGCGTAGACCGTTTTTTCCTGATCGAGCAAACCGGTGTATTCAGCGAGTTTGTCGTTGAAACCGGCGATATGCCCGGACACTTCGTTAAGCACGGTTAGATAGCCCTCGTCCTTGACCGTGGTTTTCAGTTCCTCGGCCTGCGTCTGCGCTTGTGCCGCCTGTTCGATGTTGCCCTTGCCGACGCTGTCGGCGTCGCCCTTGCGACTTTGATCGAGACGAACCCGGGCCTCATTCATTGCCTGCAACATCAGACGCGATACCTGGCTGACCTGATTGGCCTGCTCCATGAACTGCGCACCGTCCTTGCCCTCGGTATCCTTCAAGGTATAAGCACCGTCGTCGGCCAACCCGGCCTGCAGCACGTCAAGGTTATTGGCCACGCTGGATACCGACCAACTGGCCATTTCCAGTGCCAGATCCTTGGCCTGAGACAGCGAGACGAACTCATCGAACGCCTTACGATAGGCACCCAGCGACTGCTCGACATCGTTCATCACCGACACATTGGCCGGCGTGCCCGCCTTGAGCTCGTTAGCCAGGGCAACCAGACCGTCCACGCCTTCACGCAGGGCATCGGCCGTCTTCGGGTTGCCGTGCAAGGCGTATTCCTGTTCGAGCAGGCGCACCTTGAGCAAACCGCTATTGAGTGAGGACATCTGCTTCAGACCGTCGAAGCGCAGGCTGATGGTCTGCAGGGACCAGACGCCAATCGCCGCTACGAGCGCGGTCAGCAGCAGGACCAGCACAAACCCGACCCCCAGTTTCTTCGCCATACCGAGGTTGGCGAAACGTGCTTGCATGGCCGAATTCATTGCGCGTATCCCCTGCCATTGTCAGTAAAACGAAGAGTCGCAATGGCCACGAACCAGCACAAGTCTCTACCGTCGTAATAATGGCAAAAAGCTACAGTTGCGTCGTTTTCAGAACACTGGAGGTCGATCCGAACCGGTATTGCGAAAAAACTGTCGCGCCCGTGGATCACAGGCATAGGCCACATTGATCCGGTGCCAATCAGCGGACTCGCCACTGGGGCTGAATGCATCCGCATCCGCCAGCAGCACGCCACAACGCTCGGCCTGGCCGCGAACCGAGCGCTGATCGGTCATCCGCGCACGCGCCCAGATGAACAACCCGCCCGCCGGCCTGCCGAACACTTCCCAGTCGGCATCTTCCAGCGCCTGCAACGCAGCGGCGCGATCGGCATTCAAGCGCTGCCGCTGGCGCTGCACCAGCTTGCGGTAAGCACCACTGACCAACAGCGTCGCCAGCACCGCCTCGGAAAACCGCGACACCCCCAAACCGCTGACCATCTTGACCTGCGCCAGACGCCTGACCAGCTCACTGTCAGCGACCACAAACCCGACCCGCAACGAACTGCTCAGCGTCTTGGAAAAACTGCCCACGTAGACGACCCGACCGTCCTCGTCCAGTGCAGCCAGACGAGTACCGTTGCCGGTGTGCAAATCCGCGTAGACATCATCCTCGATCAAGCGCAAATCGTGAATCCTGCTCAATTGCAGAATACGGTGCGCCACGGCCGGCGACAGGCAACTGCCGGTCGGATTGTGATGATGACTGTTGATGAACAACGCCGCCGGCCGGAACTGCTGCAGCAACGCTTCGAGCGCTTCGACATCCGGCCCGTTCTGCGTGCGGCGGACCTCGAGCATGCATACACCATGCAGGCGCAGCAGATCGAACAGCGGCGCATACCCCGGCGTTTCAACTACCACACAGTCACCCGCCTTGAACAACGTGCGCACGATCAGATCCAGCGCATGACTGGCGCCGCCGGTGCTTAATAATTGTGAACTGCCAGCGTCGATATCCAGCAACTTCAAGCGCCGGACAATCTGCTCGCGCAGCGCCGGCAGCCCCAATGGCGTGCTGTAATTGAACAGACTGGCCATATCCGTGCGCGCCACCTCACGCAACGCATAACTTAGATCGTCCGGCTCGCGCCAGCTCTGCGGTAATCCACCGGAACCAAGCCTCAAGCCACCGCCAACATCGCAAAACGCATCGCACCCGCCATAGCGCCCGCCGAACGATTCCGGCTCAAACTCGGCGCCACGCGTCAACGGCGAGGCCGCGACTACAAAACCGGTGCCCTGGCATGTGCTCAGCACCCCCTGCGATACCAACCGCTCACACGCTTCGACCACACACGAATGACTGAGCAGATTACCCCGGGCAATCTGCCGGGCTGAGGGCAAACGAGTGGCGGGCGGCACGCCACTTTGCACAATCCATTCCGTCAGCCCATCAACGATCTGCTGCACGACCGGCACCATTGCCTGTCGATCAATTCTCAATTCCATGAGCAAGCAAACTCCCGTCCGTTTTTGCTGGTCGCAGTAAATCACAGCCACGCCGGACAGCCTGTGCGACAACGCCGCCAAAAGCGACCGATCTAACGACTTGATACACATTGTTTAAAGGGATACACGGAATTGGGCGAGCATCAACGCAAAGCCTTAAATCAAAAGCCCCTCACCCTAGCCCTCTCCCGGAGGGAGAGGGGACTGACCGAGGTGGATGTGACAGATAACGCCAACCTGCGATACCGAGTCGAACGCAAGTTTCAAACCAACCAAAATCGCCCCTTCTTCCTCGGGAGAGGGCTGGAGTGAGGCAGCCACACCATAAATCCAAAGCCAACCACCCGCTTCTAACCACTCAACAATGAGCGTTAGCTCGCGTGCTCTTGATCTTGATCTTGCCTAACCAGCGACATCGGAAGGCTGAGTGGAGGGATCGATCCGGGCGTGGGAGCGCAGCGACCGTCTGGCGCAGCCAGACACAGCGGACGTAGGTGCAGCGAAGCAAACCGTAGCCGCTGCGCCCGGATCGATCCCGGAGCGAAGGGACCCGAGCCTGCGAGGGCCGTACGTAGGAGCAAGCGTTTTTTGCTTACTTTTTTAGGCGCTTGTAAAAAAGTAAGTCGCCGTAAGGGCGAAACCGCCAGCCGCACCACCCGAAGCAACGGATATTCCCCCAAAACAAACCCCAAGAGCATGGTCGGCCCACAGGCCGCCACGCCCACAAAAAAAATCAGAACGCCGTAACCCCCCCATCTACCGCCAACGAATGTCCAGTAGTAAACGCCGCCCCATCACTGCACAAATACAGCACAGCACTGGCAATCTCCCCGACCGTACCAATGCGCCCCACCGGATGCATGGCATTGGCAAACTCACCCTTTTTCGGATCAGCCTCATAAGCACGACGAAACATATCGGTATCGATCACCGCCGGACACACTGCATTGACGCGAATTTTCTTTTTCGCATACTCGATCGCCGCCGACTTGGTCAGCCCGATCACCGCATGCTTGGACGCCGCATAAATACTCATCTTCGGCGCCGCCCCCAACCCCGCCACCGACGCCGTATTGACGATCGCCCCGCCGCCCTGCGCCAGCAGCAATGGCAACTGATACTTCATGCACAGCCAGACGCCTTTGACGTTGACGCCCATGATCGCATCGAACTCATCCATCGAACCGTCGGCCAGTTTGCCCTTCTCGATCTCGATTCCGGCATTGTTGAAGGCGTAGTCGAGACGACCGTAGGTATTGACGACCTCGTCCATCAGATTTTTCACATCGCTCTCGACGGTCACGTCGCAACGCACGAAGGACGCTTCGCCACCGGCAGTACGAATCAGCGCCACCGTGCCCTCGCCGCCCGCCGCGTCGAAGTCGGCAACCACCACTTTAAGGCCTTCGGCGGCGAACGCCTGAGCGGTCGCGCGGCCGATGCCGTTGGCCGCTCCGGTAACGACAACGACTTGACCGGAAAACGTCATGCTCATGCGGATGTCCTCGAACAGTTGGGAATGCTGGTATTGGCTGGAGCGCAGCATAGCCATGGCGCTCGATCGCGCGTCAGCACTATCCACACAGCGGTTATGCCCCCATGAACTGCAGTGATTAACCTATGCGGGCCACTATCATCGTAGTCGATTGAAGTGCATTCGCCGCATCAGCCAATCTTGCACCATGGCCGCCGAGCGTCTATCAACAAAGCTCCATTCCGTTCGAGTGCCAGTCATGACCAACCAGACCAATCGCCAGTTCCTGCTCGCCAAACGCCCGGTGGGTGCGGCCAGCCGTGAGACCTTTACCTATCAGGAAGTACCGGTCGGCGAACCGGCGGCGGGGCAGATTCTGGTGAAGAACGAATACCTGTCCCTGGACCCGGCCATGCGCGGCTGGATGAACGAGGGCAAGTCCTACATCCCGCCGGTCGGTATCGGTGAAGTCATGCGCGCGCTGGGCGTGGGAAAAGTCATTGCCTCGAACAATCCCGGCTTTGCCGTTGGTGACTACGTCAACGGCGCCATCGGCGTGCAGGATTATTTCCTCGGCGAGCCCAGAGGTTTCTACAAGGTCGATCCGAAACTGGCCCCGCTGCCGGTGTATCTGTCTGCGCTGGGCATGACCGGCATGACCGCCTACTTTGCTCTGCTCGATGTCGGCGCGCCAAAGGCCGGCGACACCGTGGTGCTGTCCGGTGCGGCTGGCGCGGTGGGCAGCGTCGCCGGGCAGATTGCCAAGCTCAAGGGCTGCCGCGTGGTCGGCATTGCCGGCGGTGCCGACAAGTGCAAGTTCCTCGTCGACGAACTGGGCTTTGACGGCGCCATCGATTACAAGAGCGAAGACGTGATCGCCGGGCTCAAGCGTGAATGCCCGAAAGGCGTCGACGTGTATTTCGACAACGTCGGCGGCGACATCCTCGACGCAGTGCTGAGCCGCTTGAACATGAAAGCGCGCGTGGTGATCTGCGGCGCAATCAGCCAGTACAACAACAAAGAAGCCGTCAAAGGCCCGGCCAATTACCTGTCGCTGCTGGTCAATCGCGCGCGGATGGAAGGCTTCGTGGTGATGGACTACGCCGCGCAATATGCGAGCGCCGCGCAGGAAATGGCCGGATGGATGGCCAAGGGGCAACTGAAGAGCAAGGAAGATATCGTCGAAGGCCTGGAGACGTTCCCCGAGACCTTGATGAAATTGTTCAACGGCGGGAATTTCGGCAAGTTGGTGCTGAAAGTCTAAACTCATCACAAAACCAATGTGGGAGCGAGCCTGCTCGCGAAGAGAGAGTGTCAGTCGACATCTGCATCGACTGACTCACCGCTTCCGCGAGCAGGCCCGCTCCCACATTCTGATCTTCAGTGAGGCTTAGGCGATCTCAGCCACAACCGAAGCCAGCGCCTGGGCCGGATCAGCCGCCTGGCTGATCGGACGGCCAATCACCAGATAATCGGAACCGGCATCCAGCGCCTGACGCGGGGTCAGAATGCGACGCTGGTCGTCCTGCGCACTGCCGGCCGGACGGATCCCCGGGGTCACCAGTTGCAACGACGGGTGCGCGGTTTTCAGCGCGGTGGCTTCCAGTGCCGAGCAAACCAGACCGTCCATCCCGGCTTTGTCGGCCAGTGCCGCCAGACGCAGCACCTGCTCCTGCGGCTCGATGTCCAGACCGATGCCAGCCAGGTCCTCACGCTCCATGCTGGTCAGCACGGTCACGCCGATCAGCAACGGTTGCGGGCCGCTGCGCTTGTCCAACTCTTCACGACAGGCCGCCATCATGCGCAGGCCACCGGAACAATGCACGTTGACCATCCACACACCCATCTCGGCGGCAGCTTTCACGGCCATCGCGGTGGTGTTGGGAATGTCGTGAAATTTCAAATCGAGGAACACTTCGAAACCCTTGTCTCGCAGGGTGCCGACGATTTCCGCGGCGCAACTGGTGAACAGTTCCTTGCCCACTTTGACCCGGCACAGTTTCGGGTCCAACTGGTCGGCCAGCTTCAGTGCGGCGTCACGGGTGGGGAAATCCAGGGCGACGATGATAGGAGTCTGGCAGGCGGACATGAATGGGCTCTCAGGCAGGTCGAAATCGGCGCGCATTGTAGCGGAACCGGCGGCGGCGCGGCACCCGATGATCGGTAAATCGTCGCCCCGGCGCTGATCAGCATAGCGCTCGCTGCTATTGTGTCGACTTCGATACACAGCCGACATGTCGCCAACATGCACCCGCATTAGCCTCGCCAGCCGCAACACGTTCTTACAACAGCACTTCCCGCCTCAAGGCCGGACGCCTATGCTGAAAACCACCACCTCGCAGCCCATCTTTTGTGGTTGGCGGCCAACTGGCAGACGAACAGCCCCATGCACAACACCCAAACGCCCCTGATGGATGAGCCCAAAGATGACAAGCGCTGGAGCATTCGTGCCCTGATCGTTGACGATGACGTGCCGATTCGCGAGTTGATGATCGATTACCTCGCCCGCTTCAACATCCACGCCAGCGGTGTCACCGACGGTGCGGCCATGCGCCAGGCGATGCAGGCCGAACATTTCGACGTCGTGGTGCTGGACCTGATGCTGCCCGGCGAAGACGGTTTGTCGCTGTGCCGCTGGCTGCGCGCCGAATCGGACATTCCGATCCTGATGCTCACTGCCCGCTGCGAACCCACTGACCGCATCATCGGCCTCGAACTCGGCGCCGACGACTACATGGCCAAGCCGTTCGAGCCGCGCGAACTGGTGGCCCGCATCCAGACGATTCTGCGCCGCGTGCGCGACGACCGCAGCGAACAGCGAGCCAATATCCGTTTCGATAACTGGCGCCTGAACAGCGTCATGCGCCAGTTGATTGCCGACAATGGCCTGGTGGTGCCGCTGTCCAACGCTGAATTCCGCCTGCTCTGGGTATTTATCGAACGTCCGCGCCGGGTGCTCAGCCGCGAACAATTGCTCGACGCCGCCCGCGGCCGCTCGATCGAAGCATTCGACCGCAGCATCGATTTGCTGGTGTCGCGCCTGCGGCAGAAACTCGGCGATGACCCGAAAGCGCCACATCTGATCAAAACCGTGCGCGGCGAGGGTTATCTGTTCGACGCACGGGACATCGGCTGATGCGGGCGCGCTTCGACACACTGTTCGGGCGCCTGTTCGGCGTGCTGTTCGCGGCGATCGTCCTCGCGCATCTGCTGGCGTTCACCTGGTTCCGTCTTTACGGCCCGCCTCCACCGCCACCAGAATTTACTCACGGTACCGAGAGGCAACAGCCGCCACCCGATCCGCGTTACCCGCCCCGCCCACCGCGTCCATGGTTCGGTGGCCCGGTGGTGCCGCTAACGTTCCAGTTCATTACCTTGATGATCGCCGCGTGGTACGGCGCCAAACTGCTCAGCCGGCCGATCCAGCGCCTGAGCGACGCCGCCGAACGCCTCAGCGAAGATCTCGACAGCCCGCCCCTCGACGAATCCGGCCCACGCGAAGCGCGACAAGCAGCATCTACCTTCAACCTGATGCAACGGCGTATCCGTGAACAGGTCCAGCAACGCGCGCGCATGCTCGGCGCCGTCTCCCACGACCTGCGCACACCGCTGTCACGACTGAAACTGCGCCTGGAAAACATCAGCGACGAAAAACTCCAGGGCCAGATGCGTCAGGATCTGGATGACATGATCGGCATGCTCGACGCCACCCTCACCTACCTCCACGAACAGCGCACCAGCGAAGCCCTGCAACTGATGGACGTGCAGGCGCTGGTCGAATCGCTGTGCGAAAACGCCCAGGACCAGGGTGCCGACGTACAGGTCAGCGGCCATTGCGCCCCGCTGCCAGTACAGCCGATGGCACTGCGTTCATGCCTCAACAACCTGCTCGACAACGCCCTGCGTTACGCCGGCCAGGCGCGCATCGAACTGCACGATCAACGCGAACAACTACTGATCCACGTAATCGACCATGGCCCCGGGATTGCCGAAGGCCAACGCGAAGCCGTGTTCGAGCCCTTTTACCGACTGGAAGGCTCACGCAATCGCAACTCCGGCGGCGTCGGCCTGGGCATGACCATTGCTCGCGAAGCGGCACAGCGTTTGGGTGGACAGTTGAATCTGCAAGAAACCTCAGGCGGTGGATTGACCGCCGTGATTCGCCTGCCGCGGACCTGAAAACACAATGGTCCCCGGTAGAAAGTAGAAGTATCTGGATGTGGCGGCTTGAGTTGAGCTGGCTGTTGCGGTCAGCCAATGAAAAGCCCCTCACCCTAGCCCTCTCCCAGAGGGAGAGGGGACTGACCGTGGGGGATTAGGGAGATACGCTGACCCGGGATATCGAGTTGAATCCAGCACTTGAAAGCACACCGATCGGCTCCCTCTCCCTCGGGAGAGGGCTGGGGTGAGGGGCGAATCCACCCCAAATCCCAAGCCAACCACCCGCTTCTAACCACTCAACAATGAG
>NZ_JBIEIL010000017.1:0-106470 GCF_043496865.1 Pseudomonas retamae | reverse complement strand
CACCTTTACCATCACCGCACTCGACGGCGTCAGCACCCTGACCGTCGGCGGTATCGCCGTGGTCACCAACGGCGTGGCCGCAGGCTTCCCGCAATCGATCACCACACCGCTGGGCAGCACGCTGACCGTTACCGGTTTCAACCCGGCCACCGGCGTGGTCAGCTACAGCTACACCCCGGTCGATAACGAAGCGCACCCGAACGGCAACGGCACGAATAATCTGCCAGAGCAGTTCGCTGTCACCGTGGTCGATGACAACGGCACCACCGCCACCGGTACCCTCGACGTCAACATCACCGACGACGTGCCCAAGGCGTTCGACGACAACAATGGCACCGCGTCCGAGACTCAACTGACCCTGACCGGCAACGTGCTGACCAACGACGTGCAAGGTGCCGACCGCGTGCCGACCGGCCCGGTTACGCCAGGCACTTTCACCGGCACTTACGGCACTCTTGTGCTCAATGCCGACGGCACCTACACCTACACGCTGAACACCAGCGACGCGGATTTCAAAGCGCTGACCGGTGGCGGCAATGGCACCGAAACCTTTGCCTACACCATCACTGATGCCGACGGCGATACCAGCACCGCCAACCTGGTTCTGCAAATCCACAACAATGACGATCCGGTGATCATCGACGGCCTCGATGTGAATGGCGGCGAGCTGACGGTCAACGAAAGCAATCTCAGCGACGGCAGCGCCCCGAATGCCGGCGCGCTGACCCAAAGCGGCACCTTCACCATCACCGCGCTCGACGGCGTCACCACCTTGACCGTCGGCGGCATCGCCGTGGTCACCAACGGCGTGGCCGCAGGCTTTCCACAGTCGATCGTCACGCCGCTCGGCAGTACGCTGACCATCACCGGTTACAACCCGGCCACCGGCGTGGTCAGCTACAGCTACACCCTGGTCGACAACGAAGCCCATCCGAACGCCAACGGCGCAAACAGCATTACCGAGAACTTCAATGTTGTGGCCACGGACACCGACGGCAGCACGGCCAGCGGCCAGATCAACGTCAACATCGTCGACGACTTGCCGAGTGCGTACGCCGACGCTGCGTCAGTGAAGGAGGGCGGCACGGTCAGCGGCAATGTGTTGGATAACGACGTCGGCGGCGCGGATGGCCCGGCCATCACCGGCGCGGTCGTCGGCGTGCGCGCCGGTGCCGACACGTCCACATCAGCCATCGGCGGCCTCAATTCGCAGATCAACGGCACCTACGGTTACCTGACCCTTGATGCCAACGGTAACGCGGTCTACCACAGCAATCCCAACACGGTGAACGGCCCGGGCGCGGTAGACGTGTTCACCTACACCGTGCGTGATGCCGACGGTGATGAGAGCACCACCACCATCACCATTGATGTCTATAACAGCTGCCTGAAAGCGGTCAGTGACAGCGATGTCACTGTCTATGAAAAAGCCCTCGATCTGAACAAGGACGGCCAGGATCTGGCGGCGGGCAGCGTGGTCGGCAGTGATCCGGGCAACAGCGGCGAAACCGCATCCGGCACGCTGGTCGGTTCGGTCACCGGCGCGGTCGGCGCGATCAGCTATGCGCTGGTCGGCAGCGCCAGCGGCAACTATGGGCAGATTCAGCTCAACCCTAACGGCACCTACACCTACACCCTGACTTCGCCGGCGACCACCACGCCGCAGGCCGACGACGGTGCCAACACCCTGACGGAAACCTTCACTTATCAGGCCACTGATTCACTGGGTAACATCGTCACCAGTACGATTGTGATCAGCGTCGTCGACGACGTGCCGAAAGCACTGAATGACAGCAACGCCAACTCCGCGTCGGAAAACCAACTGACCCTCACCGGCAATGTATTGACCAATGACGTGCAAGGCGCCGACGTGGTGGCCACCGGACCGAATGCCGGACCGATCACCCCCGGCACCTTCACCGGTACTTACGGCACGCTGGTGCTCAACGCCAACGGCACCTACACCTATACGCTCAACACCAACGATGCGGACTTCAAAAACCTCGGCGGCGGTGGCAACGGCAGTGAGACCTTCACCTACACATTGACCGATGCCGACGGCGATACCAGCACGGCCAATCTGGTGCTGAACATCCATAACAACGACGACCCGATCTGCCTTGACGGCCTCGATGTGAAAGGCGGTGAACTCACCGTCTACGAAAAAAATCTCAGTGACGGCACCAGCCCCGATACACCGGCACTGACCCAGAGCGGCACCTTCACGGTAACGGCCCTCGATGGCCTGCAAACCCTGACCGTCGGTGGCATCGCCGTGGTGACTAACGGTGTCGCCTCCGGCTTCCCGCAATCGGTGGTTTCGCCGCTGGGCAGCACGTTTACTGTCACCGGTTACAACCCGGCCAGCGGCGTCGTAAGTTACAGCTACACCTTGGTCGATAACGAAACGCATCCGAATGCCAACGGCGCCAACAGCCTCACCGAGAACTTCGCCGTCGTCGCGACTGACACCGACGGCAGCAGCGCCAGTGGCCAGATCAACGTCAACATCGTCGACGATCTGCCGACCGCCACGCCCGACGCCGGCGCGGTGGCGGAGGGCAGCACGCTCAACCTCAGCGTGCTCGGCAATGACATCAGTGGTGCCGACGGCGCGGCGACGGTGGTCGGCGTGCGCGCCGGCAGCAATACCGGCAGCTCGGCCATCGGCGGGCTCAACAGCAATATCAACGGCGCGTACGGCTACCTGACCCTCGATGCCGCTGGTAACGCCGTTTATCACAGCAACCCGAACTCGGTGAGCCCACCGGGCGCCACCGACACGTTTACCTATACCGTGCGCGACAGCGACGGCGATGAAAGCACCACGACCATCACCATCAACGTCGCCGACAGCAAACTGGTGGCGTCGGTCGATCAGGACGTCACGGTTTATGAAAAAGCCCTCGACCTGACCAAGGATGGCCAGGATTTGGCGCCCGGCATGGTGACCGGTAGCGATCCTGCCAACAGCGGCGAAACCGCGACCGGCACGCTGGTGGGGGCAGTTTCCGGCGGAACAGGCGCGATCACGTATACCCTGGTCGGCAGTGCAACCGGCAGCTACGGGCAGCTGCTGCTCAACGCCGACGGCACCTACACCTACACGCTGACCTCGGCGCCGAAAACCACGCCGAACGCCAACGACGGGCCGAACACCCTGAGCGAAAGCTTTACCTACAAAGCCACCGATGCGCTGGGCAACAGCACCACCAGCACACTGGTGGTGAACATCGTCGACGACGTGCCGAAAGCCGTCGCGTCGGATCGCTCGGTGACGGCAGTGGAAATCGATTCCAACATCCTCATCGTCCTCGACATTTCCGGGAGCATGGCCGACGCTTCTGGCGTTCCAGGCCTGTCACGGCTGGACCTGGCCAAGCAGGCCATCAGCGCCTTGCTCGAAAAATACGATGACCTTGGCGATGTGAAAGTGCAGCTCGTCACCTTCAGCAGCGGCGCCACCGATCGCACCTCGGTGTGGGTCGATGTCGCCACGGCGAAAACCCTGCTCGCCGGGCTCAGCGCCGGCGGCGGCACCAATTACGACGCCGCGGTGGCGGTGATGCAGAGCGCGTTCAACACTTCGGGCAAACTCACCGGGGCGCAGAACGTCGGTTACTTCTTTTCCGATGGCAAACCCAACGAGGGCGACATCGGCACGGCCGACGAAGCCGCGCTGAAAAACTTCCTTGATGCCAACAACATCAAGAATTACGCCATTGGCCTGGGCAGCGGCGTGAGCAACGCCAACCTCGACCCGCTGGCGTATGACGGCATCAGCCACACCAACACCAACGCGGTGGTGGTCACCGACCTCAATCAGCTCAACTCGGTATTGTCCGGCACAGTGCAGGGGGCGCCGGTCACCGGCTCGCTGCTCGGTGAGGGCGGTTCGTTCGGTGCCGATGGCGGCTTCATCAAGTCCATCGTGATCGATGGCACCACCTACAGCTACGATCCGAAAGCCCTCAGCGGCCAGGGCTCGTTGACCGCGAGCGGCGGGGCCAATCACGGCACCTTCAACACCGCCAACAACACGCTGAGCATCGCCACCAACAATAGTGGCACCTTGCTGATCAACCTCGACACCGGCGAGTATACCTACACCTCGCAGAAAACCACCGCCGTGGTCATCACCGAGAACATCGGCTTCACCGTCAGCGACAACGACGGCGACCTCGCCAGCTCGACGCTGACCGTCAAAGTGATCCCCAACGCGCCACCGGTGGCGATGGACGATCACGTCATCACCAATGTGCTCTCAAGCAACATTGTGGTGCCAGGCGAACTGTTGCTGGCCAATGACACCGACCCCAACGGCGATACCCTCAACGCCACACCGACCAGTTTCAACACCGGCTGGATTTCAAAAGCGGCGGACTTCACCGGCACGGGGGCGATCACCTTCAACAACCAGAGCAACAACACGGCCAACCAGAACCTCGCCAACGTGCGCAACGCGTTTAATGCCACTGCCGCGACCATGACTGCCGTGCTCGTTGTCACGGGTTATCTCGGCACGGTGAGCAACAGCAACGCCAACGACGAGGACCGCATCACCGTCAACCTGCGCCAAGGCGAAACCCTCAACCTGGATCACAACCTCGATCCCGGTCGGATCAGCATGGAGTACTCGATCAACGGCGGCGCCTATGTAACCCTGGCGGACGGGCAAACCTTGACTGCATCGGCCGATGGCGTCTATCAGATCCACATCACCAACATCGCCAACGCCACGGGCAACGGCAACCCGAACGTGGCGGAAAACTATCAGCTGACCATGACGTTGAACTACGCCGGTGCCCACGACGTGACCGCGGATTATCACGGGGCCTACACCGCCAACGACAACCACGGCGGCAGCGACACGGCCAACGTCAGCATCAGCTATCAGGACGGCCACATCCTCACCGGCACCTCAGGCGATGACGTACTGGTGGCTGGCAACGGCGACAACATCATCAATGCCGGCGACGGCAACGATGTACTCACCGCCGGCAGCGGCAACAACGAGCTGCACGGCGGCGCCGGCAATGATTTGCTCTACAGCGGCGCGGGCAACGATCTGCTCGACGGCGGCACTGGCATCGATACCGCCAGCTACGCTCACGCCACCGCCGGCGTCACCGTCAACCTCGGCCTGCTCGGGGCGCAAAACACCCTGGGCGCCGGCAGCGATACCCTGACCGGCATCGAAAACCTGCTCGGCTCGAACTTCAACGACAGCCTCACCGGCGACAACAACAGCAACGTGATCAACGGCGGCCTCGGCAACGACACCCTCAACGGTGGCGGTGGCGACGACCTGCTGATCGGCGGCCTGGGCAACAACACCCTGACCGGCGGCGCCGGCGCAGACACCTTCCAGTGGCTCAAGGGCAACAGCGGCCACGACCTGATCACCGACTTCACCCCCGGCACCGACAAGCTCGACCTGTCGCAACTGCTGCAAGGCGAAAACGGCAGCACCGCCTCGCTGGACGATTACCTGCACTTCACCGTCAGCGGCAGCGGCGCGTCGGTGATGACCAGCATCGACGTCAGCGCCATGGCCGGCGCCACGCCGAACCAGACGATTGATCTGGCCGGCGTCAACCTTGCCAGTCACTACGGCGTCACGCCGGGGGCGGGCGGCATGGTGGCTGGCGGGCATGACACGGCGACGATCATCAGCGGAATGCTGAATGATCATTCGTTGAAGGTGGATACGGTGTAAGCGCCGTCTGAAACGAAAAAACCGCCGTCCGTGTTATCGGGACGGCGGTTTTTTTCTGCCAGAGGGTGCTGCATTGCTCACACGTCAGTCTTCGCGAGCAGGCTCGCTCCCACAGTAGACCGCATTTCAATGTGGGAGCCTGCTCGCGAAGGGGCCAGAATTGGCACCGATCATTCGGCAAGTGTGGCAATTGATCGTTCCCATGCTCTGCGTGGGAATGCAGCCCGGGACGCTCCGCGTCCCCTCCACAGCTGGAACGCGGAGCGTCACTTGAGGCATTCCTTTGCTGCGCGTGGGAACGATCATGGGGGGCGCCAGTTCAGCACACTTGTCGGTGTCGGAATGAATATTCATGGCCTGTTCCTGACCCTCATAGACCGGCAGATAAATGTCCGCCAATCACATGCCGGCCAACGCCTCTTGCCTACGGTCACTTCTTACTAGTGCGAGCGGTAATCCGACGAGCGGTCAATTGCCTGCAATGCAGGAGTGGGGCTTCACGGCCTGCGCAACGTCTTCTGCCGCAAAATATAAACCGTCACCAGCACCGCACAGGTCAACATGAACCCGCGTGCCCACACCAGCGGCACCAGATAACACGAGAACAGAATGCTCACCCACATCAGCCCGATCGCGTAGACCTTGGCCTTGAGCGGAATACCGTTGCCGTCAAGGTAATCGCGAATCCATGGCCCGAGCCGTGGGTGCTCGACCAGCCATTGATAGAAACGCGGGGAGCTGCGCGCGAAGCAGGCTGCTGCGAGCAGGAGGAAAGGGGTGGTGGGCAGGACCGGCAGGAAGATGCCGATCACCCCCAATGTCACGCTGAGCCAGCCGACGGCCAACAGGATGTAGCGCAACATCAGGGAGCGGTTGCCTATGGGGTTGTCCATAGGCCGGGTCTTAGTGGTGACGTGGCTTGAGGATCGCCGGTTTTTCGTCAGGCGCCTGGCACAGCAGGTACAGCGCGGTCAGGGCTTCCGGGATCTGCACGATCATGTCGTCCATCAGGTTGGCGTCCTTGGCGATGTCTTCGAACTCGGGCTGCTCGTCGAACAGGCCGGAACCGACCATGATCGGCAGGAGCATTTCGCTGACTTCTTCCTCGGCGGTTTCGAACCAGGCGGCTTCACGCAGGAACACGCCTTCCATGAAGCCGATGCACCAGCCGCGCAGTTCGGAATCGTCCGGCTCTTCGCCCAGATCCAGTTCGCAAGGCAATTCGAATTCTTCATCCGAGGCCAGTTGGCGAGCAATGTGCGCCTTGAGGCCGATCAATGTGGCTTCGATTTCGGCACGCTGGGCTTCGTCGCTGTAATGCGGCTCTTCAGCGAACAGCGCGTCGATCCACTCACGCTCCGGCACGTCTTCGGAGCAGATCGACAGCGCGGTCAGGTAACCGTGGGCGGCGACGTAATCCAGCGCCTCGTCGTGCAGCTCGTCGGCGTCGAGAAAGACTTGCAGGCGGGTCAGTTGCTCAGCGAAGGACATTACGGGGCTACCTTGGGGAATAAACAATGCGGGAATTCTAGGCCTTCTTGCGCGCTCAAGCCAGCCGCCTGGCAGATTTGCCGCAATTGCTGGACGGTATACAAGTCCATGTGGGAGCGAGCCTGCTCGCGAAGGCGTCGGTCCAGTCAATGCAATCGAACCTGACACACCGCCTTCGCGAGCAGGCTCGCTCCCACACGGTTTATGTGTGGCAGGTTTCTCGGTGTCTTATCAGCGGCACCCTGCGCACGAGAGGCCTCGGGTATACTGCCGCGTTTTGCGCTCCCTGCCCGCATCGCGCTGGTCATGCAACGGCTTCTTACCTTTTGTTTAAGCGGTCGCGGCTGTTCTGAACCAGCCTGAGCAGGGATGTACCGGTAGATTTTTGGAGTTTTTATGCTCGAACAGGCTCAACGCGTCCTCAAGGACATCTTCGGCTACGACAGTTTCCGTGGCCGTCAGGGTGCAATCATTGAGCGTGTGGCCAGCGGCGGTGATGCGCTGGTGCTGATGCCTACCGGTGGCGGCAAGTCGCTGTGCTTCCAGGTGCCGGCGCTGTTGCGCGAGGGGCTGGCGGTAGTGGTGTCGCCGCTGATCGCGCTGATGGACGATCAGGTCGCCACCCTCGAAGAGCTGGGTGTCGCTGCCGCTGCGTTGAACTCCACGTTGAGCGCCGAACAGCAGCGCGATCTCGCCACGCGGATCAAGCGCGGTGAAGTGAAGATGCTCTATCTGGCGCCCGAGCGCCTGGTCCAGCCGCGCATGCTGGCGTTCCTGCAAAGTCTGGAAATTGCCCTTTTCGCCATCGACGAAGCGCATTGCGTGTCGCAATGGGGCCACGATTTCCGCCGCGAATACCTGCAACTCGGCCAGTTGGCGGAGCTGTTCCCCAATGTTCCGCGCATCGCCCTCACCGCAACCGCCGACAAGCGCACCCGCGAAGAAATCGTTGATCGCCTGCACCTGCAGAATGCCGAGCGCTTCCTGTCGAGCTTCGACCGGCCGAACATCTTCTACCGCATCGTGCCCAAGGAGCAGCCGCGCAAGCAATTGCTGGCGTTCCTTGCCGAGCGACGCAGCGATGCCGGCATCGTCTATTGCCTGTCGCGCAAAAAGGTCGAAGAGGTTGCAGCGTTCCTCAGCGAACAGGGCTTCCCGGCGCTGCCGTATCACGCCGGTCTGCCCAATGATCTGCGCGCCTATCACCAGAAGCGCTTCCTCAACGAGGAGGGCCTGATAATGGTCGCTACGGTGGCGTTCGGCATGGGCATCGACAAGCCCAACGTGCGTTTCGTTGCGCACCTCGACCTGCCGAAATCCCTTGAGGCCTATTACCAGGAAACCGGTCGCGGCGGCCGGGACGGTTTGCCGGCGGATGCTTGGATGGCCTACGGTCTGCAAGACGTGGTGATGCTCAAGCAACTGCTGCAGAACTCTGAAGGCGACGAGCGCCACAAGCGTCTGGAGCAACACAAGCTCGACGCCATGCTCTCGCTGTGCGAAGAAACCCGCTGCCGACGTCAGACCCTGCTCGCGTATTTCGACGAAGACATGCCCGAGCCGTGCGGCCATTGCGACAACTGCGTCGATGGTGTGCAGACCTGGGACGCCACCGAGCCTGCGCGTCAGGCATTGTCGGCAATTTTTCGCACCGGTCAGCGTTATGGCGTCGGGCATCTGGTCGATGTGCTGTTGGGCAAGGACAACGAGAAAGTCCGCAGCTTCGGGCATCAGCATCTGTCGGTGTACGGCGTCGGCAAGGCCCTCAGCGAGAGCGAGTGGCGCTCGCTGTACCGCCAGTTGGTGGCGCGCGGTCTGGCGGATGTTGATCATGAAGGGTATGGCGGTCTGCGCTTGAACGACAGTTGCCGGCCGTTGCTCAAGGGCGAAGTGACTCTGGAGCTGCGTCGCGATCTCAAACCGCAAGCCACCGCCAAAACTGCCAGCAAGAGCCCGGCCAGCCAACTGGTGCGTGGCGAAGAGCGCGAACAGTGGGAAGCACTGCGCGCACTGCGGCGCAAACTGGCCGAAGAACACGGCGTGCCGCCGTACGTCATCTTCCCCGATTCGACCCTGCTGGAAATGCTCCGCAGCCAGCCGACCTCGCTGGCGGAAATGGCCCGGGTCAGCGGTGTCGGCGCGCGCAAGCTGGAACGCTACGGCGATGCCTTCCTTGAAGTGCTCGGCGGCGAGGCCGAGGCGCCGAAACCGGTCGCCGATGTGCGCCACGAACTGATCACTCTGGCCCGCGCCGGCATGACGCCGCTGCAGATTGCCGGGCAGTTGCAGTGCTCGGAAAAGAACGTCTACACGATGCTGGCCGAAGCGATCGGCAAGCAGCAGCTGTCACTCGAGCAGGCGCTGGATCTGCCGGAAGAGCTGATGGGCGAAGTGCAGGACGCGTTCCTTGACGGGGAGGGCGAGTTGCCGTCGGTCGCCGAAGTGGCTGAGCTGTTTGCCGGGCGGGTCCCGGAAGGTGTGTTGTATTGCGTGCGGGCGGCGTTGCAGTCTGAATTTGAGATGTGATCGGGCCGTTCCGATGAGGGTGCTTTTGATCTATGAGCAGTTGTAACGATTCAGTACAGACCGCCACTTGCCTATAACTGCCACCCATGCTTAGCTGACTAATAATTAGATTTTCCGTATTTTCAGTCTATCCGTGAGTGTTTTATGCCGTTAACCGATCAACACCGCTTTGGCATGCAACTGGCCCAGATGTCCCGTGGCTGGCGTGCCGAACTTGACCGTCGACTGGCCGGGCTGGGGCTTTCCCAGGCGCGCTGGCTGGTGCTGCTGCACCTGGCACGGTTCGAAGACGCGCCGACCCAGCGTGAGCTGGCGCAAAGCGTTGGCGTCGAAGGGCCGACCCTGGCCCGCTTGCTCGATAGTCTGGAAACCCAAGGCCTGGTGCAACGGCAATCGGTGATGGAAGACCGCCGGGCGAAAAAAATTGTCCTGTGCGCACCGGCTCTGCCGTTGATCGAACAAATCGAAACCATTGCCACGCAACTGCGTCTCGAGCTGTTCGATGGCGTCGACGAGGCGGATCTGAAGGTGTGCATGCGTGTTCACGGGCACATTCTCGGCAACCTGGAAAAATCCTGAGGCATATCCACGTGCCGATTCTTGGAGAGATCGCGCAGAGCCGACTATAAGAACTACTGGGCAATATCGTGTTCGTACCGGATGTGCGAACGCATAGAAGTCGGTTTTGCTTATTTAAGGGATGCTCATGCTCGCAAGTCGGCACGTGGTACTGCGCAGTGGCGCCAAATGGCTGCTGGCCGCTGGCGTAATCAGTTATTCGGCTTGGTCGATGGCCTTGGGGCTGGGTGACATCACCGTTCATTCAGCCCTCAATCAGCCGCTCAAGGCCGACATTGCCCTGGTGGACGTCGGCGGGCTGACGCAAAACGATCTGGCGGTGAGCCTGGCCACGGCAGACGAATTCGCTCAGGCCGGGGTCGAGCGGGTGTTTTTTCTCAATGACCTCAAGTTCATTCCGATCCTGCGTGGCCAGCGCCAGATGATCCGGGTGACGTCAAGCAAACCGGTCAACGAACCCTTTCTGAATTTCCTCGTACAGCTCAATCAGCCCAATGGGCGTTTGCTGCGTGAATACACGGTGTTGATCGATCCTCCGGGTACACCGGGTATCGTGCCGGCGACCGATGAGCCTGATCCACGCGCACAATCTTCGGCGTTTCCCACCGTGGAGCCCGTCACCCCGGCGCAGGCCGCTCAGGGCAAACGCGAGACGGCGCCTGCGGCAACGCCTGCAGCGGTCGATGACAGCAGAGAGCAATTGGCCGCCAGCGAGTTGCTGAACCAGCAGTTGCAGAAAACCGTCGACGAATTGAACGCGAAGGTGCAGGCGCAGGATGTACAGATTGCTGACGGCAAGAAGCAGATCACTGACCTGCAGACGCGCTTGGCCGAGCTGCAGAAAGCCCCGCCACCCACCGTTGTCGCGCCCACGCCCACGCCCGCACCAGCGGTCGCGCCGGTCGAGCCTGCCGAAGACGGTTTGAACTGGCCTTTGCTTGGCGCGCTGATGCTCCTGCTCGGTGCTTTGGCGGCGCTGTTCGTGCGCAAGCATCGTCAACGGAACCAACAGCCTCTGGCGCAGATGGCACCCCTTGCCGAGCCGCCAACCGACGCGATGGACACTGCCGAGCCTGGCGCCACTCAAGTCAGTGCCGACCATCGCGAAGAGCCGACAGCCGGGGATGTGCTGGAGGCGGTGGGAATCTATCTCGCTTATGGCCGGCTGAACGAAGCGGCGGGGCTCTTGCGTGACGCGTTGCACAAGGAGCCTGAGCGCCTTGACCTCGGCCTGCAATTGCTTGAGGTGCTCGGGCGTCAGGGCGACAGCGCCGCGTATGAGCAGGAGGAAAATCACCTGCGCGAACTTGGCGTCGACGAACAGCCGTTACGGGAAACGCGCGCGCGCCATCCGAAACTGGCCGGCAGCGCGGCGCTGGCGTCTGCAGTGCCGATTGTCGCGGCCGCGCCTGCGGTAGTTGCTCAACCACCGGCCGAGGACGACTTCGAACTGAAGCTGGGCGAATTGTCGATGGAGTCCAGCTGGGACCTCGAAGATACCCGTCAAGCCCCTTCAGCCGAAAACTCCGTCCTCGGCGCAGGGCTGGAAGTACTGCCTCAGGATTTCGAGCTGCCCGAACCGACGACCGGGGAAGAAGCGGAGCTTGAGTGGATTCCCGAACCGGATGCACAGCCGCTGGACGATGACTTTCTCAATGAGTTCGCTGATCCCAAGCCTTCGATAGTGCTTGAGCCGTTGGACCTGCAGGCACCTGAATCTGGCGGCTCACAGAAGCTTGAACAGGCGCAAACCTGCATCGACGACGGCAACATCGACAGTGCAATCGCACTGCTCAATGAATTGCTCCAAGAGGGCGATGAACCGCTGAAGCAAACGGCGCGCACGTTGTTGGCGGGGATTCGCTGATTTCGGCAGTTTTGTAGCGCATCCGATAACGCTTTCGCGAGCAGGCTCGCTCCCACAGGGAAACGCAATTCAATGTGGGAGCGAGCCTGCTCGCGAAGACTGACTGCCGGGCAACACCGGCCTAGAACGTCTGCCCCAGATTCAGATACACCGCCTGCTCATCCGCATCATTCAAGCCATAACTGAAATTCAGCGGCCCCAGCGGTGTGTCGAAACCGATGAACACGCTGGCGGCGTTGATGTAGCCGCTGTCGAATTCATTGTCGTTGTTCCATGCCCGGCCGCGTTCCAGCGAGGCGCCGGCATACAGCGGGAAGTCCAGCGGCAGATAGGCGCGTGGCGTCAGGCGGCGGTAGTACACCGCGCGCATCAGGCTGATGTTCTGCCCGGAAATCGCGTCTTCACGGAAGCCCGATAACTGCCGCGCACCGCCGAGAAGGAAGCTCGACGTCACCACATTCGCGTCGTTGAGCGTGCGCCCATAGCGCCCGCCGAGGATCAGCGTGTCCGGGCCATGACTCATGGCTTTGTCGATCTTGAAATCCCACTGCCGATAACGCGTATCCGAACCGAGCCCCGGCTCGTACTGCACCAGGGTCAGGCTGATGTCCTTGCCCTCGTGCGGGAAGTAAACGTTATCCAGCGAATCGTAGGAATACTTCAGTGCATAGAACCCTTCGTTGAAGTTTTCACTCGGCAGATCCTGATCGCCAATGCGCACGTCAGCCTTGCCCCAGGCTTCGCCGACGCCAAACCGCACTTCGCCGTTGTTGCCGATCTGGCGACCGAAGTTAAGGCCGAAACCGTAGCGCTCGACGCGATATTGCGCGATCGGGTCGTTATCCAGCACCGAATCGACGTTCTGCGCTTCGAACGACGCGTACGGCGCGACGAAGTAGCGCGAGCCAACGTCCAGCGGTTGATAGAACTCGCTGTACAGCTCCTGTTTATCGCCGATCTGCGCGCGGGTCAGCCATTCCGCGCCGAGGCGATTGATGCCATTGACGCGGTAGCTGGCGCCGAGGTTGAAGGCGCTGTCACCGCGCATGTCGTCCGACAGGTTGAGGCCGACGCGCAAGTAATCGGTGCCGCTGCGTTTGCCGCGAGCACTGATGACCAAGGTGTGATCGTTGCCCTTGTGCACCACGCGGTATTGCACCTGTTCAAAATAATCGAGGCCGTACAGCGTGCCCATGTCCGAGTGCAGACGGGCCAGATCGAGCGGCTCGCCGACGGGTTGGCGGATGTAATAGCGGATCACATCGTCGTCGACTTTCGAGTCGTTCTCGACACGGATCGCCGTGATGATTGGCGTGCGCTGCCCGGGTGAGCGCGCGGCGTTGAGTTCGGCGTCGTGGGATTGCGTGGGTTTGAGCACGGCGAGGCGCTTATCTAGGATGCGCGTCGCGCGATAACCGGCGTCGATCATCTCCTGGGTCTTGCCGAAATCGGTCACGCCGTACGCGGCCAGTGCCGGCTGGATCAGCACGTCGGTGGATTTCAGCGCAGCCAGTTGTTCTTCGGAGTTGCTGCGGGTCATCAGGGTGATCGACTGATTCAACACGTCGACCACCGTGGCCAGTTGCTTGCGATTGCGCAACGGCGTACCGATGTCGACCACGATGGCTACATCGACACCCATTTGCCGCGCCACATCGAGCGGAATGTTGTCGGTCATGCCACCATCCACCAGCAGCCGGCCGTCGAGTTCGACCGGGGCGAACACCGCCGGGATCGACATGCTGGCACGGATCACCTGGGGCAAGTGACCTTTGCGAAACACCACTTTTTCACCGTTGGCAATGTCGGTGGCGACGGCGCGGAAGGGGATTGGCAGCTTGTCGAAGTCGCGGGTATCGCTGGTATGCGCCAACAGGCTTTCCAGCAGCAGCGCCAGGTTCTGGCCCTGGATCACCCCCAGCGGCAAGCCGAGGCTGCCGTCGTCACGGAAGCTGAGTTTCTGTTTCACCAGAAAGTCGCGGTCGTCCTGTTTGCGCCGGAACGGCACGTCTTCGCGTGGTGGCGCGTCGGACAACGCCGCTTGCCAATCGATGCTCAGGGCGAGTTTTTCCAGCTCATCGACCTTGTAGCCTGACGCGTACAACCCGCCCACAACGGCGCCCATGCTGGTGCCGGCAATCGCGTCGATCTTGATGCCTTGTTCCTCCAACGCCTTGAGCACGCCGATGTGCGCCAGCCCGCGCGCTGCGCCGCCGGACAGCACCAGACCGATTTTCGGTCGCGGCGCTTCGCTGGCATCAACGAAAAATGGCAGGAAACCAAGCAGCAGGCAGAACAGCAGACGGCGCATTGTGAGTCTCGGGGCAAGCGATAAAGCCGGCTATTATAGCGGCGCCCTCTGTCTCAGGAGTTTCAGCGAACATGACTGTCGCAAAAGCAGAAGTTGTCATCACTTATTGCACGCAGTGCCAATGGCTGCTGCGCGCCGCGTGGCTGGCGCAGGAGCTGCTCAGCACCTTCGGCGACGACCTCGGCAAAGTGTCACTGGTGCCGGGCACCGGCGGAGTCTTCCACATCAGTTGCGATGGCGTGCAGATCTGGGAGCGCAAGGCTGACGGCGGTTTTCCCGAGGCCAAGGTGCTGAAACAAAGGGTTCGTGACCGAATCGACCCGGAGCGCGACCTCGGCCACAACGACCGCACTCAGTGAGACGCGGCCTCGGCGGCGACGGCTTTCTTCTCGGCATGCCCGGACATCCGCGCTGAGACGACGATGGCGACGATGATCAGCGCACCGCCCAGCAACATTCTCGGCGTCGGGTTTTCATCGAACAGCAGCCAGGCGATGGTGATGCCGTAGACCGGCTCCATGGCGAACACCACCGCCGCCGTGCGCGCCTTGATCACCGCCAGACTGGCGACGAACAGACTGTGCGCAACCCCGGTGCACAACACCCCGAGCAGGGCGATCCACAACCAGTCCAGCGCGCGCACTGCGCTCAGTTGCGGTGCCGCGACCGGCAGCAGACACAGGGCCACCACGACGTTTTGGCACAACGCCGCCTGCACCGCCGGAATTCGCCCGGAGCTGGCGCGGTTGGTCAGTGACAACAGCGAAAAGAGCAGACCCGACAGTACCGACCAGAGCAAGCCAATGGTCGCGCCACTGCCCAGATCGAACGCCGGAGTCACCAGAATCAGACCAACACTGACCAGCAGCACCAGCAGCATCTCGTTGGCGCGGATGCGTTCGCGAAAGATCAGCCCTTCGAGAATCACCGTGAAAGCCGGGAAACTGGCAAAACCCAAAGTCGCAATGGCCACGCCGGCGACTTTCACCGAGAGGAAAAAACTCACCCAGTGCCCGGCCAGCAATACGCCGCTGAGTGCAAGGCGACGCCAGTCCACGGCCTGGATTTTTTGCCAGCCGTGCTGACTGGCGAAGCGGGCAAAGAAGGTCAGGGCGAGCACGGCGAACGCGGCGCGCCCGAAGACGATCACCGCAGGCGAGGCGGCAGCGAGTTTGCCGAACACACCGGTCAGGCCAAACATCAGAGCGCCGATGTGCAGGGCGCCAAGGGCGGTACGCGGAGTCATTGCGATCCTTTTATTTCAAATAGATGGGGCTTTGATCGTTCCCACGCTCCGCGTGGGAATGCCTCCAGGGACGCTCTGCGTCCAGTGACGCGGAGCGTCACGGGCTGCGTTCCCACGCAGGAGCGTGGGAACGATCAATCATCTGCGGCAGCTACTGCATTGAACCGCGGATCGCCCGGCAAGTCTGTCGCCAGGCTAGCGACTTTTGTCGCAGGAATCGCGGCGCAACTGACGCGGAGACGCGCCGAACTCACGCAGCACCGCAGCAGAAAAGGCACTTTGCGAGGCATAGCCGACCCGGCTGGCAACTTCGCCAATCGGCAACGCCGTGTCGCGCAACAGTTGCACTGCCAGATGCAGGCGCCGACTGCGCATGTAGTCCATCGGCGTCTGCCCGCACTCAGCCATGAAGCGTGCATGCAGTCGTGCGCTGGACAAGCCCGCAACCCGGGCCAGATCGGCGACCTGCAGCGGATAAGCGGCGTATTGCTCGATGTGCGCATCCAGCGCGGCATAGGGCAGGCGGCGGGCAGCGAGTTCGGCAGGCCGCGCGTGGTTCAGGCTGGCCAGCAGCAACACCGCGCCTTGTTGCGCAATCAACGGATCGGCGACCGGGCTGTTTGCCAGCCAACTGACCAACTGGCTTTGCCCCGCATCCAGCGACAACCGCCCTGGCTGATCAAGCAAACGGCGACTGGCGTCGGCATGCTCACCGAGCGAATCCGTCAGCCACCCTCCGTCGGGGACGTCGAGCACCAGACAGCGGCTGCCGCCGGGGCTGCCACAGGCATGATGGGCGCCGGTCGGGATCACCACAAAACTTTGCTGGCGCACCTGGCTGCCGCAACCTTCAACCTCGAAATCCAGCGCACCGGACAGCCCGAATACCAATTGCGCATGGTCGTGGCTGTGCACGATCAGGTCGTGGGTGTAGTGACGCAGGGTGAGGATCGGTCGCATGGCAGGCAGTCTCCGCAGTGGTCGCCAGTCTACACCGGCGCCGCAAGGATGCGTTGTCACACGACTGACTTGCGCTTGTCATGGTCGGTTCACCGGGCCGGTGCACGATGGCGAAAACATCGCAGAGGGTTGTCCATGACCAGCGCCGAGCTCGCCAGACCCAGCCGCAAGCAACGGGTGCGAACCCTGTGGATTTCCGACGTGCATCTGGGCACGCGCGATTGCCAGGCGGAACACTTGTCGAAGTTCCTTAAGGGTTATCACGCCGACAAGATCTATCTGGTCGGCGACATCATCGACGGCTGGAAACTGCGCGGCGGCATGTACTGGCCGCAGGCGCATACCAACGTAATCCGCCGCTTGCTGACGATGAGCAAGCGCGGCACTGAAGTCATCTACGTCACGGGCAACCACGACGAATTCCTGCGCCGCTATTCGAAACTGATTCTGGGCAATATCCAGTTGGTCGACGAGGCGGTGCACGTCACCGCCGACGGTCGTCATCTGCTGGTGATTCATGGCGATCAGTTCGACGTGATCACCCGTTACCACCGCTGGCTGGCGTTCCTCGGCGACTCGGCCTACGAATTCACCCTGACCCTCAATCGCTGGCTCAACCACTGGCGGGCGCGTTATGGCTACGGTTACTGGTCGCTGTCGGCGTACCTGAAACACAAGGTCAAGACCGCGGTAAGTTTCATCAGCGACTTCGAAGAAGCGATCGCCCACGAATGCGTGAAGCGCGAGTTGCATGGCGTGGTCTGCGGGCACATCCACCATGCCGAGATTCGGAAGGTGGGCGAGGTGGATTACCTCAACTGCGGCGACTGGGTGGAATCGTGCACCGCGTTGATCGAGCATTGGGATGGCACGATCGAGTTGTACCGGCTGGCGGATGCGCAGGCGCGCGAGGCGCAGCTCAAGGCGGCAAAGGTCACCGAACTCGCCTGAGCAACAGAGAACCCTTGTGGGAGCGAGCCTGCTCGCGAACGCGCAGTGTCAGACGAAACTGATATATCTGATACACCGAATTCGCGAGCAGGCTCGCTCCCACATTTTGATCGGCGGTATGTTCAGGCTGGGCTGTGTTGCTCCATTGCGGCTTTGTAGATCGAGTTCTTCGGCTGCGCAAACAGCCGCTCCATCATCGGCTCGAAGAAGCTCAACGGCAGCGTGTCATACGCCGGATCAAATGCCGCCGCATCGTATTTGGCGCAAAACTCGGCGGTCGCCTGGAACTGCGGGTGCTCTCTGAACTGCTCACGCAGATGCCGATCCATGCCCAAGTGGTGAAAGAAGTAATACCCCTGAAACACCCCATGCTTCTCGACCATCCACAGATTTTCGGCGCTGACGAACGGCTTGAGAATCGCTGCAGCAATGTCCGGGTGATTGTACGAGCCGAGGGTGTCGCCGATGTCGTGCAGCAGCGCGCAAACCACATACTCCTCGTCGCGGCCATCACGAAACGCACGGGTCGCGGTTTGCAGCGAGTGGGTCAGACGATCTACCGGAAAACCGCCGAAATCGCCTTCAAGCAGCTTCAAGTGAGTGATGATCCGCGCCGGCAGTTGTTTGGCGTAAGCACTGAAATCAGCGGCGATGATCGCCCAGTCTTCCTCGGTGCCGTCCTTCATGTGGGTAAAGCGGGCATTGGCATTCATGGGCAGACCCTCCTTCAAAACGCTACGCGACCCAGAATCATGTCGCGGTACATGACGAAGTCACCGAGCAGGCTGTACAGCGGATGCTGGAAAGTCGCCGGTCGGTTCTTTTCAAAGAAGAAATGCCCGACCCAGGCGAAGCTGTAACCGGCCAGCGGCAGGGCCAGCAACAGCAGCCATGCGCCTTTGGCGATGCTCAGGGCGAGAATGAAGATCACCAGCGAAGTGCCGATGAAATGCAGGCGCCGGCAAGTGCTGTTGCTGTGTTCGGCGAGGTAATACGGGTAGAACTCGGCGAAACTGTTGAATTGCTTTACGTTTTCCACGACTGCGGTCTCTGTGGTTATTGTTCTGGCGACGAGTTGTGCGGCGGGTAGCGTATTTAAGTCTAGAGTGATCATGGGGGTGGGCCAGTGACAATCGGCGCCACTTTAGTATCCTTCGCAAATCGGGCCGTAACATGCGGCCCATCATGTATAAGAAAAACGCCATGAGCGAACGAACGACTTCTGCAAGCTGGGCGATGGGGATTGTCAAAGCGCTGGAGATGGACGGCCTGGATTGCCGGGTTCTGTTCAAGCAACTGGGGCTCGATTACGCAGCGCTGGATGACCCGGATGCGCGTTTTACGCAAGACTCCATGACCCGGCTCTGGCAACGCGCGGTCGATTTGTCCGGCAACCCGGCGATCGGCCTGAACATGGGCAAGGTGGTGCGACCGGCCTCGTTTCATGTTGCCGGTTATGCGCTGATGTCGAGCAATACCCTGGCCGAAGGTTTTCAACGGCTGGTGCGTTATCAGCGCATCATCGCCGAAAGTGCCGACCTGAGTTTTCGTCTGCTCGATGAAGGTTACGGACTGATTCTGACCGTGCACGGCGATCATCTGCCGCCGACCCGGCAAAGCGCCGAAGCTTCGCTGGCCTGTGCACTGGCCCTGTGCGGCTGGCTGAGCGGGCGCCCGCTGCATCCGGTCAAAGTGTTGGTGCAGGGCGACCAGCCCGCCGATCTTGAACCGTATAAACAAGCCTTCCACGCGCCGCTGGTGTTCAACGCGCCGTACGACGCGCTGATCTTCAAGCGCGCCGACATGGAGGCGCCGCTGCCCACCGCCAACGAAGCGATGGCGCTGTTGCATGATCGTTTTGCCGGAGAATATCTGGCGCGGTTTTCCGAGAGCCGCGTGACGCACAAGGCGCGTCAGGTGCTGTGCCGCTTGCTGCCGCAGGGCGAGCCCAAGCGCGACGCCGTGGCGCAGACCCTGCACTTGTCGCAACGCACCTTGCAGCGCCGCTTGCAGGAGGAGGGCACCAGTTTTCAGCAGTTGCTTGATGACACTCGCCGCGAACTCGCCGAACAGTATCTGGCGCAACCAAGCATGACCTTGCTGGAAATCGCCTACCTGTTGGGCTTCGCTGACCCGAGCAACTTTTTCCGCGCCTTTCGCCGCTGGTTCGACACCACGCCCGGCGACTACCGGGCGCGGTTGCTGCAGGCGCCGAACGCGGTCAGTGACGCCAGAACGCCGGAATACACAGTACAAACACCGTAATGATCTCCAGTCGGCCGAGCAGCATGCCGAACGACAGAATCCACTTGGCCGCATCCGGCAGGGTGGCGAAGTTGCCGGCCGGGCCGATGGTTTCGCCCAGGCCCGGGCCGACCCCGGACACGGTACTGGCGGCGCCGGTCAGCGCGGTCATCCAGTCGACGCCGAGCAGCGACAGCAACAGGGCGATCACGCAAATGGTGATGGCGAAGAAGAACGAAAAAGTCAGAATCGAGCGCACGATTTCTTCGTCGAGGCGGTGGCCGTTGTACTTCTGCTTGATCACCGCTCGTGGGTGGATCAGCTGATTGAGGTTGGCCTTGAGCAGGATATAGGCGACCTGAAAGCGGAAAATCTTGATCCCGCCCGCCGTCGAGCCGGAACAGCCGCCGATAAAACCCAGATAGAAAAACAGCATCAGCGAAAAGTTGCCCCACAGGCTGTAGTCGCCCAGGGCGAAACCAGTGGTCGTGACCACCGAGGTCACGTTCAGCGCCACATGCCGCAGGGCTTCGAGCCAGTGCAGTTTGGTCGTCCACCAGTACCAGGTGCCGAGCACCAGCCAGGTTATCAGCAACATCGCCAGCAATCCCTGCACCTGCTGATCGCGGATCAGCGCTTTGCGATTGCCGCGCAACGTCGCCACGTACAGAGTGAACGGCAGGCTGCCAAGAATCATCACGACGACCGCTACCCAATGCACCGCCGGTTGCGTCCATTTCGCCAGCGACTGGTCGGAGGTGGAAAATCCGCCAGTGGAAATCGCCGACATTGCGTGGTTGATCGCATCGAACGGGCTCATTCCCGCCCACCAGAACGCCAGGCTGCCGAGAATGGTGATGCCGACGTAAGCCGCCACGATCAGCCGTGCCACCATGTGCGAGCGCGGCATGACTTTCTCTGAGCGGTCCGAGGACTCGGTCTGGAACAGGCGCATGCCGCCGATACGCAGTAGCGGCAGAATCGCCACCGCCATGCCAATAAAGCCGATGCCGCCGATCCAGTGCAACAGCGAGCGCCACATCAGAATGCCCGGCGACATGGTGTCCAGGCCGTTGAGCACAGTAGAACCGGTGGCGGTGATGCCCGACATGCTCTCGAAAAACGAGTCGGTATAGCTGATGTGCTGGGTCAGCAGAAACGGCAGTGCAGCAAAAATACACACCACCAGCCAACTGCTGACGGTCAGCAGATACATGTCGCGTGGGCGCAAGTGGATGTGTTCCGGCCTTCCGGGAATCACCAGCGCGAGGCCGGCGACGAAGGTGATCATGCTCGCCCAGAGGAACGACGGCAGGTCGCTGGTGCGTTCGAAAATCACCAGTGTGGCCATCGGCACGACCATGGCGACAGCCAGGGTGATCAGAAAGATGCCGATGATGAAACCAATGATCCGTAAGGTCGGCAGCGCCATGAAGTCCGCTCGGGCTGATGGGGGAAGGGCGCCATTCTACCCGCGGGGCAGGGCATGTAAACCGGCAGGCGCTGCACAGTTAAAGCTAGAATAGCCGCACATTTTTCAAAGGAGGTGGCCGATGCAGGCTCTCGACGCGTTGCTCAACCGTGTTTCCGTTCCCCGACTGGTCGAACCGGCCCCCACTGCCGAGCAGCGCGAAGCCCTGTTTGGCGCCGCCTTGCGCGCGCCGGATCACGGACATCTGCAGCCGTATCGCTTTTTGACCGTCGAAGGCGCGGCGCGTGAGCAGATGGGCGAGTTGCTGGCCGAAGCTGCGCAAATGCAGGCCGGCGAAGTCACCGAAGCGATGATCGACAAGGCCCGCAACGGCCCGCTGCGTGCGCCGCTGGTGGTGGTGGTGATTGCGAAATTGCAGGAACACGTCAAATACCCGAAGGCCGAGCAATTGCTTGCGGCTGGCTGCGCTGCACACGGGATTTTGCTGGCGGCGTATGCGCAGGGGATTGGTGCGGTGTGGCGGACTGGGGATCTGGCGTATTCCAGTCATGTGGCAAAAGGCTTGGGGTTGGCAGAAGGCGAAGAAGTCATCGCATTCTTGTACCTTGGCACGCCGCAGAAAGAACCGCGTGTGGCGGAGAAGGTTGATCTGAGCGAGTTCGTCAGTGCCTGGCCTGGTAAAGCCTGAAGATCAAGAGCACCCTCACCCTAGCCCTCTCCCGGAGGGAGAGGGGACTGATTGGGGGATGCTGTAGAGGTTCGCCGGCCTGAGTGATTTTCGCTGAATCCTGAATCGATTCAGACGCAGGATGTGTTGTTTTTGCGAATCCAGAATCGACTCGGTCATTCAGGTCGACGTGGAGCCCGAGACACCTCGGTCGGCCCCCTCTCGCTCCGGGAGAGGGCTGGGGTGAGGGTGGCTCTTATGGCTGCACCACCGCACCCGGAACAAGCGGCAATTCCAGACTCGCCACAAACCCACCCTGCGGATGATTGGCCAGCGCCAGCGTGCCGCCATGCCGCTCCGCCGCCCGCTTGGCAATCGCCAGGCCCAGGCCATGCCCCGCCGCCGTCTGCCCCGGCGCCCGGTAAAACGGCTCGCCCAACTGACTCAGATGCTCAGCCTGCACCCCCGGCCCATGGTCGCGCACGCTGATGACAATCCGCTCGCCCTGACGCGAAGCCTGCAATTGAATCGGCTGCTCCGGCGGATTGAAGCGTTGAGCATTGCGCAGCAGGTTGTCGACCGCACGCTCGATCATCGTCGGCCAGCCTTTGAGGTTCAGTTGCGGCTCAGCCTCCAGGCGCACGGTCTGCTCGGGTGAACCTAGTTGTGCATCCTTCTGCAAGGCGCCGAGCAGCGCATTCAGGTCCACCTCTTCCGCACTGGCGTTGTCGGCATCGACCCGCGCCAGCACCAGAATTTCACTGATCAACGCTTCCAGCCGATCACATTCGCGGGTCAGCCTTGGCCAGAGCTTTTCCCTTTCTTCCGGGTTCGCCCGTTCGGCCAGCGCCAAGGCAATGCGCAGCCGCGCCAGCGGTGAACGCAGTTCGTGGGAGACGTCGCGCAGCAACTGCCGTTGACTGCCAATCAGGCTCTGCAAACGCGCGCCCATGCGGTTGAAGTCGGTAGCGAGGACGCCGAATTCATCGCGGCGGTTGGCCAGTTTGGCCAGGCTGTTTTGTTGATAGGTGGCTTGCCCCAGATCATGCACCGCACCGCGCAAACGGCTGAGCGGGCGGGTGATCGAGAAGGTCACCAGCAGACTGAACAGCGTCAGCACCACCAGTGCAATGCCCAGCGCACTCAGCGGCCAGAGCAGGCTTTCGCGATGCCAGGCGTCGAGTTCCGGGTGCGGGATGCGGTAGATGAACAGGTAGGTGTCACCGGTTTTTTCACTGGTGATCTCATCGGTCAGACGCCGCCACGGCAAGCGGCGGTCGTCGTTGTTCTGCCGCGCTTCGAACGCGGCGGCGCGGCGCGGGAAAGTGCCGCGTACTACCGGGTCTCCGGTTTCATTGAGCACTTGAACGTCGATGTGATACTGGCGCTTGCGCTGTTCGAGGATGTCCTGCGCGGCTTCCTCGCCCTGGGCTTCGTAGGTTTGCGTCCATTCACTGGCCAGGGTATTGAGGCCGGGATGGCGGCTGAGAATCCATGCGTCCTGGTTGAGCATGTGCCCGAGCAGAATCGACAGCCCCGCGACCAGAGCAATCGCCAGCCAGAAGCTCGCGAGAATACGCCAGAACAGTGAACGCACAGAAACTCCTCAAAACAAACACACCGATCAAATGTGGGAGCGAGCCTGCTCGCGAAGGCGCAGTGTCAGTCAATATATCTCTGGCTGATACAGCGCCTTCGCGAGCAGGCTCGCTCCCACATTCGATTTGAATGGAACAGGCCCGACGGGGTCAGCCGTCGGGCCCAGGGTCAAACCATTATTGCGCTTTTTGCGCCTGCTGCGCTTTCCACGCTTTGAACTCGGCCCACTCGGCACGGCGTTCAGCGCGCTTTTTCTGGATCTCATCGAACTGCTTCTGCTGCTCCGGTTTCAGCAGGGCGCGAACATCCGACTCGGCTTTCTTGTGGTTGGCCGCAATCTCGTCCTTCATGGCTTTCTGATCCGCCGGCGAGAGTTTTGCCAGGTACTTGTCGACCACTTGCTTACGCTCGTGCATCTGCTCGCCCATGATCTTGCGGATCTGCTCGCGCTGCTCGCGGGACAGATCGAGCTGGCTGTACGGGCCCTTGCCGTGCATGCCACCGTGCATCTGACCACCGTGGCGCGGACCGTCGAGCGGGCCACCCATCGGGCCGCCATCCTGCGGCATGGCCATGGCCACGGTTGGCAGAGCGGCAGCGAACATCAGAGCGATAAGAGTCTTGCGCATGGTGTATCTCCTTGTCTCGTTCCCGGTACGTTCCGGATGAGTGCAGATTACGCAGATCAAGGTCAGCGGCGGTCAGGGCAGCGTAAAGCTTGGGTAAAGACGCTTTGTCATCGAGCTGACATACCCCGGGCGCTTGAAGATCAAAAGCAACGTCAAAAGCGCCCTCACCCTAGCCCTCTCCCGGAGGGAGAGGGGACTGACCGCGGTGACTTGGAGAGATACGCCAACTTGGGATACCGAGTCGTACGCAAACTTCAAAGCCAACGCAGATGGGCTCCCTCTCCAGGGGGAGAGGGCTGGGGTGAGGGGAAAATCCACCACAAATCTCAAGCCAACCGCTCCGCTCTTCACCACTCAACAATGAGCGTTAGCTCGAGTGCCCTTGATCTTGATCTTGCCTAACCAGCGACATCGGAGCGAAGGAACCCGAGCCTGCGAGGGCCGTACGTAGGAGCAAAGCCTTTTGGTTCCTTTTTGGCGTTTGAAAAAGGGACTCGCTGTAAGAGCGAAACCATAAGGAGCCGTTACCGCAGCAACGGATATGCACTCAAAACGCACCATAGCCAGCTACCCGCACAGGCAAACTGCGCCGACTCAAAGGCTGTAGTAATAACCCCGACTACGCAGAGCAACGATCCGCGGCCGGCCGTCCGGGTGAGGGCCGATCTTCTTGCGCAAGTTGCTGACATGCATGTCGAGGCTACGGTCATACAGAGTCAGCTTGCGGCCAAGGGCGATCTGCGCCAGTTCCTGCTTGTCCAGCGGCTCGCCAGGCTGCTTGAGCAAGGCTTCGAGCAAACGGCTTTCAGAGACGGTGAGCGTCTGCTCTTTTTCATCGATGCTGACCACACCGCGCACCGGGCTGAAACTCAAATCACCCAGCTCAAGCTGCGTCGACACCGCCGCCGGGTGGCTACGGCGCAACACGGCGCGCAGGCGTGCAGTGAGTTCGCGCGGATCGCAAGGCTTAGCCAGATAATCGTCGGCGCCCAGTTCCAGACCGAGGATGCGGTCCAGCGGCTCGCCGCGGGCCGAGAGCATCAGCACCGGCAGATCGGCGTGATCGTTGCGCAATTGCTTGAGCAGTTCCAGACCGCTGCCGTCGGGCAGCATCACGTCCAGCACCACTGCCGCCGGGGCGGTTTCGGCCAGGGCCTTGCGGGCACTCTGGCCATCGTGGCAGGCGCGCACCTGGAAGCCTTCCTGGCTCAACCAGCTACTCAGGAGTTCGCACAACTCCTGGTCATCATCAATCAATAACAGCTCGCTCATGACTCACTCAATTTAGCCATTGCCGACGTTTTCGGCTTGCTCCACTGGCAAAGATACCGCAGAGCAGCGCCAATAGCGCTACCCCCGCGCCCGTGACGAACCACTGTTGCTGATCGGTCAGCAAACGCGGCAGCGGACTGGCCTGCGCTTCCTTGAGTTGCAGCTTCAGGCGCTGGTTCTCCTGGCGCAACCGGGCAAGCTGGGCGCTTTCACGGGTGTTGTCGGCATTTTGCAGTTGTTTGCTCAGTTCTTCTCGTTGTTGCTCGCTGGCCTTGAGGCGCTGCTGCAACTCGGTGATCTGGCTGCCGGCACTCAGCGACAATGGCGTGGAACTGCCGCCATCAGTGATTTCCTCACCATGGGCGGGCGCCATGATCGACAACGTGACCCACATCAGACACAACGGACCCTTGCGCATCGCGACACCTGTTTGCAATGGATATTGGGCAGGTTGTCGGCAGGCAAACGAGAATAATGAGCGATTGAGAACGCGATGAACCGACAAGGTTCATCGCGTGGGGGCAGGCTTAAGGCAGGACTTGCTTGAACGGCTTGACCACGACATTGGCATAAACGCCAGCGGCGATGTACGGATCGGCGTCCGCCCAGGCCTGTGCGGCGCTCAGCGAATCGAATTCGGCGACGATCAGGCTGCCGGTGAAACCCGCAGCGCCAGGATCATTGCTGTCGACCGCCGGGTGTGGGCCGGCGAGCACGATGCGGCCTTCGCCCTTGAGCGCTTGCAGGCGTTCCAGATGCGCCGGGCGCGCGGACAGGCGAGCTTCGAGCGAGTTGGCGACGTCGGTGGCAATGATGGCGTAGAGCATGTCAGTCCTCGGTTTTTGGTGTTGTGGTATCGGCGTCGTGCAGGTGACGTGACAGATAGATGCCTTGAGCGACCAGGAACAGCACGGTCATGCCCAGGCTGCCGAACACCTTGAAGTCGACCCAGATGCTCTGGAAGGTGAAGGCGACGAACAGGTTGGCGGCGCCGCAGAACAGGAAGAACCCGATCCAGGCGATGTTCAGGCGCGTCCACACCGGATCCGGCAGGGTCAGCGCGTGGCCCATGATGCGTTTGATCAGCAGGCGGTCACCGATGAAGTGGCTGCCGATGAAGGCCGCGGCGAACAGCCAGTTGACCACCGGCGCCTTCCATTTCAGGAAAGTTTCGCTGTGGAAGGCCAGGGTCAGGCTGCCGAACACCAGGCAGGCGATCAGGGTCAGCCATTGGCTCTTTTCCAGCTTGCGCTGCTTGATGAACAGCGCACCGTAGACCACCAGGGAGCTGATGATCAGCATCGCCGTGGCGCTGTAAATTCCGCCTACGGTCACTTGCTGGCCGGCGATATCGACGACCCGGGGATCAAGTTTGTAAACGATGAAAAACAGCAGAAGCGGGATGAAATCGATGAATTGTTTCACAGTGAGAGCCAGAAGCTGGATGTGGCGGCATAATAACAAACATATGGGCGCGCGATAGCGCCAGCTGATTTGAGGTTACAACTCCCCGTGAATGTTGATTTGCACTGCCACAGCACGGCCTCCGACGGCGCCCTGGCGCCTGCGGTTCTGGTTGCGCGTGCGTTTGAAAACGGCGTGCAAGTCCTGGCGTTGACTGACCATGACACCCTTGAGGGCCTCGCTGAAGCGCGCACGGCCGCTACTGAACTGGGTATGCAACTGATCAACGGCGTCGAGTTGTCCTGCACCTGGGGCGGGGCGACCATTCACGTGCTGGGCTACGGTTTCGACGTCAACGCCGCGCCGTTGGTCGAAGCGATCGCCAGATTGCACGATGGACGCTGGCTGCGGTCGGAAGAAATAAGCCGCAAACTTGCCCTCAAAGGCATGCCCGGTGCCCTCGACGGCGCCCGGCAGATCCAGCAGGAACTGGGCGACAGCGGCAACGCGCCGGCCCGTCCGCATTTCGCCGACTGGATGGTGCGTGAAGGTTTTGTAAAGGATCGCGCCGAGGCATTTCGCAAATGGCTTGGCGCCGGAAAGCTGGGTGACGTCAAGTTGCACTGGCCGACACTGGAAGATACCGTCGGCACGCTGCGCGCCGCCGGTGCCTGGGTCAGTCTGGCGCATCCGTGGCATTACGATTTCACCCGCAGCAAGCGCCGCAAGCTGATTGCCGACTATATTCAAGCGGGCGGGCATGCCATTGAAGTGGTCAATGGCTATCAGCCTGCGGAACAGGTGGGCAGCCTGGCGATCCTTGCCCGTGAGTTCGGTCTGCTGGTCAGCGCCGGCAGTGACTTCCATGGCCCTGGCGGCTGGTCCGAGATCGGCCAGTACCGGCCGGTTCCCGAGGACCTTCCACCCCTGTGGTGTCGGTTCAAACATGACCCAGTTATTGCCGCCGTCTGAACAGGTAGAGAATGTGAGTCAATTTTTCCAGATACATCCGGAAAACCCGCAAGCGCGCCTGATCAAACAGGCGGTCGAGATCATCCGCAAGGGCGGGGTGGTGATTTATCCCACGGACTCCTCCTACGCGATCGGTTGCCAGATCGGCGACAAGACCGCTATCGAGCGCGTGCGCCGTTTGCGTCAGCTCGACGAGAAGCACAACTTCGCGCTGATCTGCAGCGACCTCTCGCAACTGGGCAACTACGCCAAGATCGATACCGGCACCTTCCGTATTCTCAAGGCGCATCTGCCGGGCCCGTACACCTTTATTCTCAATGCCACCCGCGAAGTGCCGCGCCTGCTGCTGCATCCGAAGAAGCGCACCATCGGCCTGCGCGTGCCGAGCCATCCGATCGCGCTGGCGCTACTGGCCGAACTGGGCGAGCCGCTGATGAGCGTGACGCTGATCATGCCCGGCGATGAAGACCCGCTCAGTGATCCGTACGAAATGCGCCAGTTGCTCGAACATCAGGTCGATCTGATCATTGATGGTGGTTTTGGCGGCATCAAGGCGTCCACGGTGATTGACCTGACCGGCGACGACCCGGAAGTGGTCCGCGTCGGTTGCGGCGATCCGACGCCGTTCATGGTCGAGGCCTGAATGTCCGCAGTGGAAACCGTCGTCGATCCCCAGGCCGGCGCCCAGCAGGAACTGCCGTTTGCCATGGTCTATGGCCAGGCGGTCATGGAAATGCCGCTGGATCTGTACATTCCACCGGATGCGCTGGAAGTCTTCCTCGAAGCCTTCGAAGGCCCGCTCGACCTGCTGCTGTACCTGATCCGCAAACAGAACATCAACATCCTCGACATTCCAGTGGCGGAAATCACCCGCCAGTACATGGGCTATGTCGAGTTGATGCAATCAGTGCGGCTGGAGCTGGCCGCCGAGTACCTGGTGATGGCGGCGATGCTCGCCGAGATCAAATCGCGCATGCTCCTGCCGCGCGCCGAAACCGTCGAAGACGAAGAGGACGACCCGCGCGCCGAACTGATCCGGCGCTTGCAGGAGTACGAACGTTTCAAGGCCGCTGCTGAAGGCATCGATGGCCTGAGCCGGGTCGGTCGCGACGTGATCGTGCCCAAGCTCGATGCCCCGGAAGCCCGTGCGCGCAAGCTGTTGCCGGACGTGGCGCTGGAAGAGATTTTGATGTGTATGGCCGAAGTGTTGCGCCGTGGCGACATGTTTGAAAGTCACCAGGTCAGCCGCGAAGCGCTGTCCACCCGCGAGCGCATGAGCGATGTGCTGGAGCGGCTCAAGGGCGGCGGTTTCGTGCCGTTTGTCGAGCTGTTTACCGCCGAAGAAGGTCGCCTCGGTGTGGTGGTGACCTTTATGGCGATCCTTGAACTGGTCAAGGAATCCTTGGTCGAGCTGGTGCAGAATGAGCCGTTCGCCGCGATCCACGTGCGAGCCCGAGCCGAATAACGAGTCTTTGTATGAACCTGACTGAACCCCGCGAGCTGGCGCCCCTGCTTGAAGCCTTTCTGTTGGCCTCGGGAAAACCGCAATCGCTTGAGCGCCTGTATGAACTGTTCGAGGAAGGCGAGCGGCCGGAGCCGGCAGTCTTCAAGAAAGCCCTGAGCCTGCTGGGCAAGTCCTGCGAGGGCCGCGCCTTCGAACTCAAGGAAGTCTCATCGGGTTACCGCTTGCAGATCCGCGAAAAATTCTCGCCGTGGGTGGGCCGACTCTGGGAAGAGCGCCCGCAACGTTATTCTCGCGCCTTGCTCGAAACCATCGCACTGATTGCCTATCGCCAGCCGATTACCCGTGGCGAGATCGAAGACGTGCGTGGCGTAGCGGTCAACAGCAACATCACCAAAACCCTGCTTGAGCGTGAGTGGATCCGCGTCGTCGGCTACCGCGACGTACCGGGCAAACCGGCGATGTTCGCCACCACCAAGGCGTTTCTCGATCACTTCAACCTGAAAAACCTCGAAGACCTGCCGCCGCTGGCCGAACTGCGCGAGATGGAAGCCGAACCGGTGCTTGATTTCGACGACGCGCCGGTGCCGCAGAGTCTGCAGGAACTGGCCGACGCCAGCGCCGAGCCGGAAGAAGAAAAAGAGGAAACCAGTTTCCACAGCCTGCTGCTGGAGCTGGACAGCATGGAGGAGGGGATCAAGACCGACTTCGATGATTTGCTGCGCGATGCCGTGGATGGCGAAGCATCGGTCAGCGAGCCAGCGCCGACCCCCGACGTTGAACTCGAAGCCGAGCCTGAAGCCGAAGCTGAAGACGACGTTCTGGGTGTCGCCGAGGCCCGTGAGAAACTCCTGGCCGCCGTTGCTGCCCTCGAACAGCCGGAACCGGAACTCAGCGAAGAAGAAGCCGAAGCCCGCGCGTTGGCCGAAGCCATCGAAGCCGAACGGCGCGAGTTCGAAGACTGACGCCTATTGAGAAACCAGTGAGACCCTGGTGGTCGCGAGCGTGCTCGCTATGGCGGTGTTTCACATAAACAATGAATGAATGACACTGCGCCTTCGCGAGCAGGCTCGCTCCCACAGGGTGAAATGTCGTTCTGGAGATTGCGATGAGTTCCACCAAAGACCCGTGCATCAGCCTGTGCAAATTCTCCGACGACATCTGCCAGGGCTGTGGCCGCAGCAAGCGCGAGATCAAGGCCTGGAAGAAACTCGACAAGAATGACAAGCGCACGGTGCTCGCCGAAGCTGCGCTGCGCCTGATCAAACTGCGCGGTGCCGGTCGGCGGAAAAACAAATAACCGGCGATCGATCAGCTAGTCTCTGATGCGCAATGCCGTACATCCGCGTATGATTCGCGACCCTTCGCCGATCCCTTCGGCCGGAGACCAGATTCCAATGCTTCAGGCGCCGCCTGAACAGACCACACCGGGAGGTGCCCAGATGAGTGACATCAATCAGAAAGACGACCAGGAAATCGGCCCAGCAGGCGAAAAGCTGCAGAAAGTCCTCGCCCGTATCGGCGTCGGCTCGCGCCGTGACGTCGAATCCTGGATCAGCCAGGGCCGCATCAAGGTCAATGGCAAAGACGCCACCCTCGGCCTGCGCGTCGACATGCACGACGCCATTACCATCGATGGCAAGGTGATCAAGCGCGAAGAAGCCGCCGAGTCGGTCCGCCGCGTGATCATGTACAACAAGCCCGACGGCGAAATCTGCACCCGTGACGACCCGGAAGGCCGTCCGACCGTGTTTGACAAGCTGCCGCGTCCGAAAGAAGGCCGCTGGATCAACATCGGCCGTCTCGACATCAACACCACCGGTCTGCTGATGTTCACCACCGACGGTGAACTGGCCAACCGCCTGATGCACCCGTCCTACGAAATGGACCGCGAATACGCCGTGCGTGTACGCGGTGAAGTCGACGACGAGATGATCGAGCGTCTGAAAGCCGGCGTGGTGCTGGAAGACGGCCCGGCGCGTTTCACCGACATTCAACAGGCACCGGGCGGCGAAGGTTTCAACCATTGGTACCACTGCGTGGTCATGGAAGGGCGTAACCGTGAAGTGCGTCGTCTGTGGGAATCGCAGGGTCTGGTGGTCAGCCGCCTGAAGCGCGTGCGTTTCGGTCCGGTGTTCCTCAACTCGGATCTGCCGATGGGCCGCTGGCGCGAAATGAGCCAGTACGAAGTCGACGTGCTCAGCGCTGAAGTCGGCCTGACCCCGGTGGCGATGCCGCAGTTGAACGCCAAGAGCAAGGACAAACTGGAACGCATGCAGCGTAAATCGTCGCGGCCGATGGCCAAGACCGAGCGCGTGCGCACCCTGCGTCCTGCCGCTGGCGCGCCCACCGCGCCGCGTCCGAGCCGTGAGCCGCAGATCGAAGGCGAGCGTCCAGGTCGCAAGCCAGTGGCCCGTGACGGCGAGCGCGCTCCGCGTCCGGCCAATGGTCGCACCGAGCGTGGCGCTCCTGCCGGTCGCGGTACGCCGGTAGCGGATCGTCCAGCCGACACCACCAATAAGCGCCCGGCCAAACCGGCGCCGAAGCGTCCGGGGATCAAACTGGTCGACGGCGACAAGCCTTCGGGCAAGCGCCGTGGCGCACCGGCCGGCTCGGGTCAGCGTCCGGGTTTTGGACGCAAGAAGCCGGAGTAATCGGGTTTAGTGCCGAATGAAAAAACGCCAACCGCAGGGTTGGCGTTTTTTTTCATCTGGCGAAACTCATGTAGCGTCTGATTGGGCCTCTTCGCGAGCAGGCTCGCTCCCACATTGGAGTTGCGTCGAACATAAATCCCCTGTGGGAGCGAGCCTGCTCGCGAAGGCGTCAGTCGCCTAAAACACAAATCGCCCATCGAACACCGGTTTGTCATCCAGCGCCAACACCCCGCCGGAGAAAATCAGGTCCAGGTGATGACTGCCCTTGGCCCCGCCACCCAGGCCCAGGTGCAACCCACAATGCCGCTCTTCAAACCCGGCATTGCGCGCGTACAGGTCTTTCACGCCTTCGTTGGTGCCGATCCCCAACTCCTCGATGCGGCGGTTCGACGGGTTGGCGTCGAGGTATTTGTTGAAATCATGCTCCAGCCCCGGCACATCGGTGGCGATGCGGCTGATGGTCGAATTCTCGATCCACAGTTCCAGCGGCGATTCCAGCACGCCGTACTTGCGCGCAAACGGAATGGTGCTGAGGAAGGTGCCCTTGAATTTCACATGGCCATTGATGGCTTCGCTGTGCGTGGCGATCTCGCCAGGGGCCAGGTCGAAGTTGCCGACGCCATTGATGTCGGTCCATTTCTTGATGCTGCTCATCGGCGTTTCGAACCATGAGCCCTCATCGTCCTTGAAACTCAGCGTCGTTGCCTGCGACATGCGCTGGATCAAATGGCTGTTGAGGCCGGCGATGCGCTGTGGCGTGACGCTGAAGGTGTCGTAGAAATAATCGCCGTAATCCTTGAACAGCAGGGACTTCTTCCAGTTTTCCGCCATCACCGCTTGCAGCGCGCGGACGAATTCCGGGCCGTCGGGGCGCGGGTTGGGCAGGGTCGAAGAGTCGTAGAAGAAAATGTACAGATCGCTGTCGGCAATTGCCTCGGCCAGCGCTGCGGTGCTTTCCAGGTCCAGGCGGCGGGCGCTGAAGCGAAAACGCGGATGCTCACCGGCCTGCTCGGCGATCGCGCCGGTCAAGGCTTCGTAATCGGCGGTGTGGCCGAGCAATACCTTCGCCGAATCGAGGCCGGCAAGGGCAGGGTGGTGTTCGAGGTAGTAAAGGAAATGCGAGATGGCGCGGGGCTTGTCCATGAGTCCTCCCTGACTGACCGGGAATTGAAGCAGCAGGCACGACCGGCCGGACCGTGCCTGCCCGGAGATGTCTTACAGAGGCCACATCGCCGTGCCGAACGGCACGACTGCATCGGCTTGCATCATTTCCACGGCGGCCTCATGGGTCGGTGCTTCAAACCATTCGTCGAGTTGCAGTTCGGTATCCAAGTCTTTTTCCAGTGCTTGCATGGTCGATCTCCTAGATGACTTTCACGGTTTATGACTGGCCGGTCGAGGTGGCCGGCGAGTCGTGAAAAACCTAGTTCAGCGGCTTTTGTAATGCAAAAAATTATTCATTTAATTTTTAAATAGACTTTTTTTTCTGTTTTTAACGGCGGTTTTTCTTGTTTGAAAACAAAAAACTGCAACGCCGCCTTCGTTAGCAAGCTAGCTACCGTCAATTTGCAGACGTCCTACGGATTGTTCTGAAATGGAAACTTTGCGTTACGCCCTGTCAGGGAATGTTTACGAAAATCAGCGCCAAACCGCCTGAATGTTCAACAGGCGAAGCGCTGTAAGGAAAAGCTGCCGAACGCCGTCCCGCCGGGGGCTGTACAAGGCTCTGGCGCGCTTGTTTCAGCGGCGCAGGCAAGGTGATATGCGGCCCATGCCTGTCGTGCAGGTGCATAACAAGAAGGAGGCGCAATGAACGCCGTGACTGATCTCCATTTCTCTCCGTGGGACGGTTTTTTCCTCGTCCACGCCGATGGTCTGCAAAGGCCTGACTCAACTTTTGCAGCCGCCCGAACCTCTCGGGGCGGACACACGCAATCCCGGCAACCGACACGCTGATCCAGCGGAGTCTGGCAGCAGGGGGTTAGCGGTGTACAATGCGCCGCGTTTTAACTGTGACCCTCTGCGTAATCGCGCAAATCTCAAGGCTATCCGCCTTGTTCACTCCGTGGCGCCACAAGCGTGCCGGGTTCGATTTCGTCACAGATAAAAACAAGCAGGTGACGCATGACCGTTGTAAACAAGCTGAACTCCTGGTGCCTGCGCTGGGGTTTGATCGGGGCTGCCTGAAATCGCAACCTTGCAGCAACGTCTACTGCACACCATCAAACCTTGCGTGAGACCTTTTTCATGAGTGGACAACCCTCGCAGTCAGGCGAGCTGAAACGCGGCCTGAAAAATCGCCACATTCAACTGATCGCCCTCGGTGGCGCGATCGGTACCGGATTGTTCCTCGGCTCGGCCGGAGTGCTGAAATCCGCCGGCCCGTCGATGATCCTCGGCTACGCCATCTGCGGCTTCATCGCCTTCATGATCATGCGCCAGTTGGGCGAGATGATCGTTGAAGAGCCGGTGGCCGGTTCCTTCAGCCATTTTGCGCACAAATACTGGGGCGGTTTCGCCGGTTTCCTGTCGGGCTGGAACTGCTGGATTCTGTACATTCTGGTGGGCATGTCTGAGCTGACCGCAGTCGGCAAGTACATTCACTACTGGGCCCCGGACATCCCGACCTGGGTTTCGGCGGCGGCGTTCTTCGTGCTGATCAATGCGATCAACCTGGCCAACGTCAAAGTCTTCGGTGAGGCCGAATTCTGGTTCGCGATCATCAAGGTCGTGGCGATTGTCGGCATGATTGCGCTGGGCAGTTACCTGCTGGTCAGTGGCCACGGCGGCCCGCAGGCCTCGGTCACTAACCTGTGGTCTCACGGCGGGTTCTTCCCCAACGGTGTCAGCGGACTGGTGATGGCCATGGCGATCATCATGTTCTCCTTCGGCGGTCTGGAAATGCTCGGTTTCACCGCAGCCGAAGCCGACAAGCCAAAAACCGTGATCCCGAAAGCGATCAATCAAGTGATCTACCGCATCCTGATTTTCTACATCGGCGCGCTGGTGATCCTGTTGTCGCTGACGCCATGGGACAGCCTGCTGGAAACCCTCAACGCGTCGGGCGATTCGTACAGCGGCAGCCCGTTCGTGCAGGTGTTCTCGATGCTCGGCAGCAACACCGCCGCGCACATCCTCAACTTCGTCGTGCTGACCGCGGCGCTGTCGGTGTACAACAGCGGCACCTACTGCAACAGCCGCATGCTGCTGGGCATGGCCGAGCAGGGCGATGCGCCGAAAGGCCTGGCGAAGATCGACAAGCGCGGCGTGCCGGTGCGTTCGATCCTCGCGTCGGCGGCGGTGACGCTGGTTGCCGTGCTGCTCAACTACCTGATCCCGCAACATGCGCTGGAACTGTTGATGTCGCTGGTGGTTGCGACGCTGGTGATCAACTGGGCGATGATCAGTTTCTCGCACTTCAAGTTCCGCCAGCACATGAACCAGACCCGGCAGACGCCGCTGTTCAAGGCGCTGTGGTACCCGTACGGCAACTTCGTCTGCTTGGCGTTCGTGGTGTTCATCCTCGGCGTGATGCTGCTTATCCCAGGCATCCAGATCTCGGTGTACGCGATTCCGGTGTGGGTGGTGTTCATGTGGGTTTGCTACCTGATCAAGAACAAGCGCAGTGCGCAGCAGGCGGTCCCGGTGATCGCCAAGTAACCGCTCAAGCAGAAACAGCAAACCCGGCCAAGTGCCGGGTTTGTTGTTTTGAAATGGCAATATGTGGCGCCACACCGAACCCTGTGGGAGCGAGCCTGCGCGCGAAAGCGGTCCATCAGAAAAATCTGCATCCATTGACACACCGCCTTCGCGAGCAGGCTCGCTCCCACAATTGTTTTGGTGGTGTTCCCGAGATTCGTTGCCTCACACAAACCCCTGTGGAAGTGAGCCTGCGTCAGGCTCTGAGGGCTGTTTCGGGTTATCCTGCACGCTCTGAATACGGACGCTTTTCCATGCTGGTGATTTCCAACAATGTGCATCTGCCCGATGCCGAGATCGAGCTGACGGCCATCCGCGCGCAAGGCGCCGGCGGGCAGAACGTCAATAAGGTGTCGAGCGCCATGCACCTGCGCTTCGACATTCCCAACTCATCGTTGCCCGAGTTCTACAAGGAACGTTTGCTGGCGCTGCGTGACAGTCGCATCACCAGCGACGGCGTGTTGATCATCAAGGCGCAGCAATACCGCACCCAGGAAGCCAACCGCGCCGATGCGCTGGAGCGGCTGGTCGAGCTGATCCTCAGCGCCACCAAAGTGGAAAAGAAACGCCGCCCGACCAAGCCAACCCTCGGCTCGAAGAAGCGCCGGCTCGAATCCAAGTCCAAGCGCGGCGACATCAAGGCCGGGCGCGGCAAGATCGACTTCTAGTCCTCGCGGTATTTCGCGGTGTGCTTGTATAGATAGACACTCAAGCCAAGCCCGCTCAACGCGGCGAGCGCAGCAAACAGAAAGATCGACGCAAAGCCGAACCCTGCCGCAATCGCCCCGGCCAACGGCCCGGTAATCCCCAGCGACAAATCGATGAACAGTGAGTAAGCGCCGACTGCCGCACCACGGCTTGAGGCGGGCACCAGATTCACCGCCTCGACGCCCAGCGCCGGGAACACCAGCGAGAAGCCAAACCCGCTCAACGCCGCACCGGCCAGCGCCCAGTGTGCATCCGGTGCGATCCACAGCAGCAACAATCCCAGTGTCTCCACCGACAGGCAGGCGATCGCTACGCGGAAGCCGCCGAGGCGGTTGATCAGGTTGCCGAACAGCAGCCGCGCGCCAATGAAGCTGGCGCCGAACAGGCTCAGGCACAGCACCGCGTTGTCCCAATGCTGCGTCGCGTAATACAGGGTAATGAACGTGGCGATGGTGCCGAAACCGATTGAGCCCAGCGCCAGGCCGCAGCCATGGGGGAAGACTTTGCCCAGCACATGCATGAACGGCAGGCGCTCACCGGCAACAATCGGCGCGGCGGTCTTCGGCCACGCCAGTGCCAGGCCGAGCACCGCCAGCAGGACAATGCTCACGCCCATGCTCCAAAGACCCAGCCGGCCCACCAGCCAGACGCCGAGCGGCGCACCGATCGCCAGCGCGCCGTAACTGGCGATGCCGTTCCAGGAAATCACTTTGGCGGTGTTGGCCGCACCGACGCGGCCGATCCCCCAACCAATCGAGCCGGAACCGACCAGACTCTCGGCGCTACCCAATACCAGGCGGCCGATCAACAGGCTGATCAGGCTGAACAACGGCAGGCTTTGCGTCCACGCCGAAAGCAGCATGAATGCACCGCTCAAGCCACACCCGGCCAGACCGATCATCACCGCACGCTTGCTGCCCTGGTTATCGATGATCTTGCCGGCATAGGGGCGGCTGAGCAGGGTGGCGAGGTATTGCACGCTGATCACCAGCCCGGCGATCACCGCGCCGAAACCGAGGTCGCTGTGCACGTAACCGGGCAACACCGCCAGCGGAATGCCGATGTTCAGGTAACCGATAAAGGTGAAAAGGACGATGGAAACGACTTGCAGCGTAACCGCCAGCGGGCGCTGGGGCGCGGGTATAGAGGACGACATGGGTAACGATCCACGGGAGCAGCAGATTAGATAGGCTGCTCATGATACCGGCGTGAACCGATCAGAGGCGGGGAAAAGTAAAACTATTTGCCGGGCGGCGCGTTCAGGACTTGGCCGGAGCGACCAGTTGCGTGGTGACCAACGCGGCGAGGGCGTTTTCTTCGCTGCCGAAACGCGCGAGCAGGGCAGCCTGTTTCTCCGGGGAGAGGCGGTTCCAGATGTCGATCATTTTCTCGGTCGCACCGATCAGGACGGCGGCTTGGCTTTCGGAGAATTCGTCGGTCATGGCGGGCTCGGGTTTCAGGCAGTGTGGAAAGCGCATGTTAGCGCTTTCCACACGGTCTGTACGGCGGGTCTTACGCTTCGCTGTCGGCTTTGCGGCTGTCAGCGGCTTCTTGCGGCTCGGGCTTTTCGGCGCCGGCGTGTTGCGGGGTCGTCTGCTCAGGTACGTGCAGGCTTGGGAAGGGGAGATTAGGAATCTCGTGCATGGTTGCGCTCCTCGCTAAGTCTGTTGATAGATCAGGTGCTCCGCGCTTTTACAAAGCCTGCGCAGGATACAGCAGGAAAAATGACAATCAGACTTTTAATTCAAATTAATGCGACAGATGGCCGCAGGGAGGAAGGCTCATCTTAGAACCAATGTGGGAGCGAGCCTGCTCGCGAAGGCAGTGTGTCAGGCAACATTTGCGTTAAATGACACACCGCCTTCGCGAGCAGGCTCGCTCCCACGGGGAATTGATCGTTCCCACGCTCTGCGTGGGAATGCAGCCCGGGACGCTCTGCGTTCCTTCAAAGCCGAACGCGGAGCGTCCGAAGAGGCGTTCCCACGCGGAGCGTGGGAACGATCCGTCAGCGAGGTTATTTGCAGGCGTCAGCGATGGCGTCGGCGAGCAAGGCGAGGCGGGTGGCGTCGATGCCGGCGACGTTGGCCCGGCCGGAGCTGACCATGTACACGCTGTGCCGCTCGCGCAGATGCTTGACCTGCTCCGGCGACAACCCGGTGTAGGAGAACATCCCACGCTGCGCGCCGATGTGCGCAAAGCGCTCGCGCAAACCGTGCGGTTCCAGCGCCTCGACCAGACCGCTGCGCAATTGCGCGATGCGCAGGCGCATGGCTTCCACTTCATCGGCCCAGCGCGCTTTCAGCTCTGGATCGGCAAGGATCGTCGCGACCACCGCAGCACCATGATCCGGCGGCGTCGACCACAGGTTGCGGGCGATGTTGGCCAGTTGGCTGCGAATGTCGATCAGCTTGTCAGCGCTTTTCGCGCAGACGATCAGCGCCCCGGTGCGGTCGCGGTACAGACCGAAGTTCTTCGAGCAGGAGCTGGTGATCAACAACTCGGGCACCTGTGCCGCGAACAACCGCGTCGACCAGGCGTCCTGCTCCAGACCGTCGCCAAAGCCTTGATAAGCGAAGTCGATCAGCGGCAGCAGATCACGGCTGCGCACGACCTCGAGCACGCGCTGCCAGTCGTCATGGCTGAGGTCGAAACCGGTCGGGTTGTGGCAGCAGGCATGCAACAGCACCACATCACCTTTTGGCGCTTCCTTGAGCACGGCGAGCATCGCTTCGACGTCGAGGCGGTTGTCGCTGCCCACGTACGGGTAGTGGCTGACCTTGACCCCGGCCGCAGCGAAAATGGTTTCGTGGATCGGCCAGGTCGGGTTGCTCAGCCACACGCCTTTGCCCGGCAGGCACTGGGCGATGAAGTCGGCTGCCAGGCGCAAGGCACCGGTGCCGCCCGGCGTCTGCGTGGCGCCGGCACGTTGTTCTGCAATCAGCTTCGAGTCGGCGCCAAGCACCAGCTCATTGATGACCTTGCCGAACAGCGGATTGCCGTGGCCACCGATGTAGGTCTTGGTGTCCTGGCTGTCGACCAGCCGCGCTTCAGCCATTTTCACCGCCTCGGGAATCGGCGTAAGGCCCTGGGCGTCCTTGTAGACGCCAACGCCGAGGTCGAACTTGCGCGGATTACTGTCCTGCGCGTAAGCCTCCATCAAGCCGAGGATCGGGTCGCCGGGCACCCGGCCGATGGCGTCGAAGTGCATTACTTGCGTCCTTCTGCGGTCTTGGCCACTTCGTCAGTGCGCGCGGCCATGATGAAGTCGTTGCGGTGCAGGCCTTTGATCGAATGGCTCCACCAGGTCACGGTGACTTTGCCCCATTCGGTCAGCAGGCCCGGGTGGTGACCTTCGGCCTCGGAGATTTCGCCGACGGCGTTGGTGAACGCCAGCGCGTGCTTGAAGTTCTTGAACAGGAAGACTTTCTCCAGCTGCATGATGCCGTCGCGGACTTCGATGTTCCAGTCAGGGATCTGCTTGATCAGGATCGGCAGTTCTTCGTCGCTGACTTGTGGCGCATCGGCGCGGCAGGCTTCGCAGTGGGCTTGGTTCAAAGTGGACATGGTCGGTTCCTGAAATCAGTGTGTTTTTTATTCAAGGGTGTGCGCCCGTCGGTACCGCCACGCTAAACCAAAGTGGCGGCGACGCACAGGCGCAATTGTCAGCAAAAGTCGCGGTTCAGGCGGCTTTGGGTTTCGGCGGAAATTTTGGCGCGTGCAAGCCCAACTGCATGCCCTGGCGCACCATGGCCATGATGTCTTCATGCGCGACGTCGAACAGGCGCTTGAGGTTGGGCAGAACAAAATACAGCGGCTGCAGGATGTCGATGCGATACGGCGTGCGCATCGCTTCGAGCGGATCGAAGGCTTGATGCTCAGGCTCGTCTGACAGGCAGTAAACGGTTTCTTTTGGCGACGACAGAATGCCGCCACCGTAAATGCGTTTGCCTTGCGGCGTATCGACCAGACCGAATTCGATGGTCATCCAGTACAGGCGCGCCAGATACACGCGTTCTTCCTTGGTCGCTTGCAGGCCGAGCTTGCCGTAGGTATGGGTGAATTCAGCGAAGTACGGGTTGGTCAGCAGCGGGCAGTGTCCGAAGATCTCGTGGAAAATATCCGGCTCTTGCAGGTAATCCAGTTCTTCGCGGGTGCGAATAAACGTCGCGACGGGAAACTGCTTGCTGGCGAGCAATTCAAAAAACGTCTGGAAGGGAATCAGCGCTGGCACGCGCGCGACTTGCCAGCCGGTGGTTTCGCCGAGCACCTTGTTGATCTCGCCGAGCTGCGGGATGCGGTCGTGGGGCAGACCGAGTTTTTCGATACCGTCCAGGTACTCCTGGCACGCACGACCTTCAATCACCTTCAACTGGCGAGTGATCAGCGTGTTCCACACCGCATGTTCTTCGGCGGGGTAGTCGATAAAACCTTGCGCATCGGGCTCGCGGGCCACGTATTGCGTCTGCTTCATGCTGCTCTCCTGCTAGGGGGAATTCGTTTTTGTTATATCCAGCGATGGACAGAGGATTACCCGAGAACGTGGGAGTTGCAGCAAGTTGAATGGTCTGCGCGTAGGAAATTTCTCATGAATTCGTAAAATTATCGTTACGCTTTGCCGGATAAGTCGCATTTGCGGCGATTGGCGGGTTTGAAAAGGGCGGTGGCTGTCACATAATCTTGACAACAATCTGTGTGCCTCGACAGAAAGTCGGTCTCAGCGCGCGGTAAAACCCTGTGGGAGCGAGCCTGCTCGCGAAAGCGGTCTGTCTGACACTTCATTTTTGGATGTGCTGACGCCTTCGCGAGCAGGCTCGCTCCCACAGGGGCTGTGTTTAACCTCCACTTTTGTCGGGCCTCTTTTTATGCGCATCAAAGTCCACTGCCAGAACCGCATCGGCATCCTGCGCGACATTCTCAACCTGCTCGTGGCTTACGGCATCAACGTCGCGCGCGGTGAGGTGGGTGGTGAGCACGGCAATGCGATCTATCTGCACTGCCCGAACCTGATCAACATCCAGTTCCAGGCCCTGCGGCCGAAGTTCGAGGCGATTGGCGGGGTGTTCGGCGTCAAACGGGTCGGGCTGATGCCCAGCGAGCGCCGGCACATGGAGTTGAACGCATTGCTCGGGGCGCTGGAGTTTCCGGTGTTGTCGATCGACATGGGCGGTTCGATCGTCGCCGCCAACCGCGCGGCGGCGCAGTTGCTCGGCGTGCGCGTCGACGAGGTGCCGGGCATCCCGCTGTCGCGTTACGCCGAAGATTTCGACTTGCCGGAACTGGTGCGCGCCAACAAATCGCGAATCAACGGCATGCGCGTCAAGGTCAAGGGCGACGTCTTTCTGGCCGACATCGCGCCGCTGCAATCGGAGCACGACGACAGCGAGGCCATGGCCGGTGCAGTGCTGACGCTGCATCGCGCTGACCGCGTCGGCGAGCGTATCTATAACGTACGCAAGCAGGAGCTGCGCGGCTTCGACAGCATCTTTCAGAGCTCGAAAGTCATGGCGGCCGTGGTCCGTGAAGCGCGGCGCATGGCACCTCTCGACGCACCGCTATTAATAGAAGGCGAAACCGGCACCGGCAAGGAATTGCTTGCGCGCGCCTGCCACCTCGCCAGTCCGCGCGGGCAGTCGCCGCTGATGGCGCTCAACTGTGCCGGGCTGCCTGAGTCGATGGCCGAGACCGAGCTGTTCGGCTATGGCCCCGGCGCGTTCGAAGGCGCGCGCGCCGAAGGCAAACTCGGTTTGCTGGAACTGACCGCCGGCGGCACGCTGTTTCTCGACGGCGTCGGCGAAATGAGCCCGCGCTTGCAGGTCAAACTGCTGCGCTTTTTGCAGGATGGCTGCTTTCGTCGCGTCGGCAGTGATGAAGAGGTTTATCTGGATGTGCGGGTGATCTGCGCGACCCAGGTGGACTTGTCCGAGCTGTGCGCGCGCGGCGAGTTTCGTCAGGATTTGTATCACCGCTTGAACGTGCTGTCGCTGCACATCCCGCCGCTGCGTGAATGCCTCGACGGTTTGACGCCACTGGTCGAACACTTCCTCGATCAGGCCAGCCGGCAGATCGGTTGCGCGCTGCCGAAACTGGCGCCGGCAGCGATGGACCGGCTCAGCCATTACCACTGGCCGGGCAACGTGCGGCAACTGGAGAATGTGCTGTTTCAGGCGGTGTCGCTGTGTGACGGCGGTAAGGTCAAGGCCGAACATATTCGCCTGCCGGATTACGGCGTGCGTCAGCCGCTTGGCGATTTTTCTCTCGATGGGAATCTTGACGAGATCGTCGGGCGCTTCGAGAAAGCCGTGCTGGAGCGCTTGTATTCCGAACATCCGAGCAGTCGGCAACTGGGCAAGCGGCTCGGCGTTTCCCACACGACGATTGCTAACAAACTGCGTGAATACGAAGTCGGCAAAGATGTGAGCAGCACCTGATCGTTCCCATGCTCCGCGTGGGAACGCCTCAATGGACGCTCTGCGTCCGCTGTTGGGACGCGGAGCGTCCCGGGCTGCATTCCCACGCAGAGCGTGGGAACGATCAGAGTCATAGCCCACAGATGCGTTGCCTGCACTGCCGTCTTCGCGAGCAGGCTCGCTCCCACAGTTGGAATGCATTTTCCTGTGGGAGCGAGCCTGCTCGCGAAAGCGGTAGAGCAGGCAACCTCATCGCCAGGCTTTGCCACCCACCGGCAGGAAGCCGCCGGTTTTTCGTCTTCGATACATTTCAAATTTCCCCTCTGAATCCTTGAAACCCTTTGTTTACCGGGTCTCGGGCCGCCAATAAAAAGTTGGTCTGCTAATTGCTTATGGCTCAGCAGTACAGCGGTGGGCGGCAAACGTCCGGCATGCAGAGGAAAGAGTGTGGACAAGTACCTTTATGTGGCAATGACCGGCGCCAGCCAGAACGCACTGGCGCAGCGGGCGCATGCCAACAACCTGGCGAACATCTCCACCAACGGTTTTCAGCGCGACCTGGAACAGGCGCGTTCGATGCCGGTGTTCGGTGACAGCTTTCCGGCGCGTGCGTTTGCCATGAGCGAACGGCCCGCCACCGACTTCACTCCGGGCTCGCTGGTGCAGACCGGCCGTGACCTCGACGTCGCCGTGAGCGGCAATGGCTGGATCGCCGTGCAGAACCCCAATGGCGGCGAAAGCTACGTGCGCACCGGCAGCCTCAACGTCGATGCGCTCGGCGTGCTGCGTGCCGGCAACGGGATGCCGGTGATGGGCAATGGCGGTCCGATCGCCGTGCCACCCGAGCAGCAGATCGAAGTCGGCGAAGACGGCACCATCAGCATTCGGGCGATGGGCGAGGGCCCACGGGTCATGGCCGAAGTCGACCGGATCAAACTGGTCAACCCCGACATCAAGAACATGAACAAAGGCCTCGACGGCTCGATTTACACCAAGGACGGCCAACCGGCGCCGGCCGATGCCAACGTCAAACTGGTCTCGGGTTTCCTTGAGTCGAGCAACGTCAACGCCGTGGAAGAGATGACCTCGGTGCTGGCCCTGGCCAAGCAGTTCGAGTTGCACGTCAAGATGATGAACACCGCCAAAGACGACGACCAGGCCATGGCTCGGGTCTTGCAGATCAGCTAATTATCAGAACGTCGCGCCGTAAAACAGGCGCACGAGGAGAATCGAATGCTTCCGGCTCTATGGGTTGCCAAAACCGGTCTGTCCGCCCAGGACACCAACCTGACCACCATTTCCAACAACCTGGCGAACGTTTCGACCACGGGTTTCAAACGTGATCGCGCCGAGTTCCAGGACCTGCTCTATCAGATCAAGCGTCAGCCTGGCGCCCAGTCGACCCAGGACAGCGAACTGCCGTCGGGTCTGCAAGTGGGTACCGGTGTGCGCATTGTCGGCACCCAGAAAAACTTCACCGCCGGCAGCCTGCAAACCACCGAGCAGCCGCTGGACATGGCCATCGACGGTCGCGGTTTCTTCCAGATCCTGCAGCCGGACGGCACGACCTCGTACACCCGCGACGGTACCTTCCACCTCGACTCCAATGGCCAGATCGTCAACGCCAGCGGCTTCGCGCTGGAACCGGCGATTGTCATTCCGAACGATGCGCAGACCTTCACCGTTGGCCGCGACGGCACCGTCTCGGTGACCATCGCCGGCAACCCGGCTGCCCAGGTGATCGGCAACCTGCAAACCGCCGACTTCATCAACCCGGCCGGTCTGCAAGCGGTAGGCAACAACCTGTTCCTGGAAACCGCCGCTTCCGGCGCGCCGCAAGTCGGTACTCCGGGCCTGAACGGTTTCGGTACCACGCTGCAGAACACCCTGGAAACCTCCAACGTCAGCACCGTTGAGGAGATGGTCAACATGATCACCACTCAGCGCGCCTACGAGATGAACTCCAAGGTGATCTCCACCGCCGACCAGATGCTCTCGTTCGTAACGCAGAATCTGTAATCAAGTCTATGGGGCGGCCTGAGGTCGCCAGCAACACCGTGAGGTAGGGTCATGAATCGCTTTGTATCTGTTCTGGCATTGAGTGGGGTCGTCTCGCTCGCGGGCTGCGTCGCTCCGACGCCCAAGCCCAATGACCCGTATTACGCCCCGGTGTTGCCGCGCACACCGTTGCCGGCTGCCGCCAACAACGGCTCGATCTATCAGGCCGGCTTCGAGCAGAACCTGTACAGCGACCGCAAGGCGTTCCGGGTCGGTGACATCATCACCATCACCCTGAACGAGCGCACCCAGGCGAGCAAGAACGCCAACTCGCAGATGGACAAGAACAGCGACAACAGCATCGGTCTGACCTCGTTGTTCGGCTCCAGCCTGACCACCAACAACCCGGTCGGTGGCGGCGACCTAAGCCTGAATGCCGGCTACAGCGCTGACCGTTCGACCAAGGGTGACGCCAAGTCCGGGCAGAGCAACAGCCTGACCGGTTCGATCACCGTGACCGTGGCCGATGTGTTGCCCAACGGCATCATCGCCGTGCGGGGCGAGAAGTGGCTGACCCTGAACACCGGTGACGAACTGGTGCGCATCGCCGGCATGGTCCGCGCCGATGACATCGCCACCGACAACACCGTGTCGTCGACCCGCGTTGCCGATGCACGCATCACCTACTCGGGTACCGGTGCGTTTGCCGATACGAGTCAGCCAGGCTGGTTCGACCGTTTCTTCCTCAGCCCGCTGTTCCCTTTCTAGGTGGCGACTTTGAAATTCAAACACCTGATGCTGGCTGCCGCGTTGATGTCGGCAGCCTTCGGTGCCCACGCCGAGCGGCTGAAAGACATCGCCAGCATTTCCGGCGTGCGTTCCAACCAGTTGATCGGTTACGGCCTGGTGGTCGGGCTTAACGGCACCGGTGACCAGACGACGCAAACCCCGTTCACCCTGCAGACCTTCAACAACATGCTCTCGCAGTTCGGCATCAAGGTGCCGCCGGGATCGGGCAACGTGCAGTTGAAAAACGTCGCGGCGGTGTCGGTGAGTGCCGATCTGCCGGCGTTCGCCAAACCGGGTCAGCAGGTCGATATCACCGTGTCCTCGATCGGTAACTCCAAGAGCCTGCGTGGCGGCACCTTGCTGCTGACACCGCTCAAGGGTATCGACGGCAACGTCTATGCGATCGCCCAGGGCAACCTGGTGGTCGGTGGTTTCGATGCCGAAGGTCGCGACGGTTCGAAGATCACCGTCAACGTTCCGTCGGCCGGTCGTATCCCTGGCGGTGCGTCGGTGGAGCGTTCGGTGCCGAGCGGTTTCAACCAGGGCAACAGCCTGACGCTGAACCTCAACCGTTCCGACTTCACCACCGCCAAGCGTATCGTCGACAAGATCAACGACATGCTCGGCCCTGGCGTTGCGCAAGCCATTGACGGCGGCTCAATCCGCGTCACCGCGCCGCTCGATCCGAGCCAGCGCGTCGACTACCTGTCGATCCTGGAAAACCTTGAAGTCGATCCGGGTCAGGCGGTGGCGAAAGTCATCATCAACTCGCGCACCGGCACCATCGTCATCGGCCAGAACGTGAAAGTCTCACCGGCCGCCGTGACCCACGGCAGCCTCACCGTGACCATCACCGAAGACCCGATCGTCAGCCAGCCGGGCCCGTTGTCCAACGGCCAGACCGCAGTGGTGCCGCGTTCGCGGGTGAATGCCGAGCAGGAAGCCAAGCCGATGTTCAAGTTCGGCCCGGGCACCACCCTCGACGAGATCGTGCGGGCGGTAAACCAGGTCGGCGCGGCGCCGGGTGACTTGATGGCCATTCTCGAAGCCCTGAAGCAGGCCGGCGCGTTGCAAGCCGACCTGATCGTGATCTGAGGCCGGCCACCATGGATATGCGCAAAAGCGGTCTGGTCAGCAGCAGCGATTCGGGTTCGTACTCCGACCTCAATCGCCTGAACCAGCTCAAGGTCGGCGACAAGAACAGCGACGAGAACATGCGCAAGGTTGCGCAGGAATTCGAGTCGCTGTTCCTTGGCGAGATGCTCAAGTCGATGCGTTCGGCCACCGACGCGCTCGGCCAGGACAACCCGCTGAATACGCCGGCCGCCAAGCAGTATCAGGAAATGTACGACCAGCAACTGGCGGTTTCCATGTCCCGCGAGGGCGGTGGCATTGGCCTGGCTGACGTGCTGATCCGGCAGATGTCGAAGAACAAACCGATGGCCCCGGGCGAAGCGGCGGCCGCGTCTGCCGCCAAGCAACAGGAAGCGCTGGCCAAGGCGGCCGCCGTGCCGACACCGATTGCCGCCGGTACCGTTGCTACCAACGGCCCGTTGTCGCGACTCAATGGTGAGCGGCCGTTGTGGGCGTCGCGTTCGGTGAATGCGCCGAACACCGATATCTCCCACCGCAACGATATGCAATTGATCAATCAGCGTCGTCTGGCTTTGCCACCGAAACTGGCTGATCGTTTGCTCGCCGGGCTGGTGCCGTCTGCGCCTGCTGCTTCAACCGCTGCAGCTGCAGCCACGGCAAGCAACGCCTTGCCGCAACGTGCCGCGACCCCGGCGATCGGTGGTTCCGGCCCGCTGTACAACGGCGACTGGCTGGCCCGCGCCGAAGAGCAGAAGGCTGCCGCTGGCGGGCAGATGCAGGTCTACGGTCGCGCCATGGCGCAGATTCCGCTGGCACCGCCGAAAAAAGCCTTCAGCTCTGCCGACGAATTCGTCAACACCATGCTGCCGATGGCCAAGGAAGCCGCCGACCGCATCGGCGTCGATCCGCGTTATCTGGTGGCCCAGGCGGCGCTGGAAACCGGCTGGGGCAAATCGGTCATGCGCGCCCAGGACGGCAGCAGCAGCCACAACCTGTTTGGCATCAAGGCGAGCAGCAACTGGAAGGGCGATTCGGCCCGGGCAATCACCAGCGAATTCCGCAACGGTGCGATGGTCAAGGAGACGGCCGAGTTCCGTTCCTACGCCTCGTACAAGGACAGCTTCCACGATCTGGTGACGTTGCTGCAGAGCAACAATCGCTATCAAGAAGTGCTGAAGTCGGCCGATAACCCAGAACAGTTTGTACGCGAGTTGCAGAAGGCCGGTTATGCCACCGACCCTAACTACGCCAACAAGATTTCGCAAATTGCCAAGCAGATGAACAGTTTCGAAAACTACGCTGCGGCGGGTGTCTCCACCACGCCTTTATAAGGCACCAGGTAATAAGGTCTGAACCATGAGTTTGCTCAATATCGGGATGTCGGGACTGTCGGCCAGCCAGTCCTCTCTGGCTACGACAGGCAACAACATTGCCAACGTCGACACCGCCGGTTATTCGCGTCAGCAAACCGTACAGGGCACCAAGTCGTCGCAGCAGTACGGCACCGTGTTCATCGGCACCGGCACGACCCTGGCCGACGTGCGCCGGGTGTATAACTCGTACCTGGAAAGCCAGCTGCACACGGCGACGTCGCTGGACAGCGAAGCCGCGTCGTTCCTGGCCCAGGCCACGCCGCTGGACGCGATGCTGTCCGACACCAACACCGGCCTGACCGGCGTACTGCAAAAGTTCTTCACCTCGCTGCAGGGCGTGTCGACCTCGGCCACCGACGACACCTCGCGCCAATCGGTGCTGACCGGTGCGCAGGCGCTGAGCAGTCGTTTCAATACCATCGCCAAGCAACTGAACGACCAGAACACCACGATCAACGGCAGCCTGGGCGACATGACCGCCCAGGTGAACAAGCTGGCGACCTCGATCGCCAACCTGAACCAGAAGATCGGCGAGATCTCCACCAGCGGCGGTGCGCCGAACGACCTGCTCGACAGCCGTAACGAAGCCGTGCGCCAACTGTCGGTGCTGACTGGCGCCCAGGTGGTTGAGCGCGGCACCAGTTTCGACATCTACGTCGGCAGCGGCCAGCCCTTGGTGATCGGTAACACCACCAACACCCTGAACATGGTTGCCAGCAAAGACGATCCGTCGCGCATGGCCATTCAGATGGACCGCGGCTCGAGCACCATCGACATCACCTCGGTGATCAGCGGTGGCGAAATCGGTGGTCTGCTGACCTATCGCAAGGAAGTCCTCGACCCGTCGCTCAACGAGCTGGGCCGAGTGGCCCTGGTGGTCGCCGATCAGATCAACCGCCAGCAAGCCCAGGGCATCGACAAGAACGGTGACTTCGGCGCGGCGATTTTCAACAACATCAACAGTGCCGCACTGATCAGTCAGCGCAGCATTGCCAAAGATGGCAACAGCGCCGGTTCCGGCAACCTCGATGTGACGATCAAGGACACCGGCAAGCTGACCACCAGCGATTACCAGGTCACGTTCACCAGTGCCACTGACTACACCGTCAAGCGTTCCGACGGCACCGACATGGGCGCGTTCAGCACCACGACCAACCCACCGCCAGTGATCGACGGTTTCACCCTCGCGCTCAACGGCGGTGCGTTGAGCGCCGGTGACTCGTTCAAGGTCACGCCGACCCGCAACGCGGCCGCGAGCATTCAGACGGTGCTGACCGATCCGAAGAAAATCGCTGCGGCCGGTCCGCTGACCGGCGTGGCCAGCGCCAACGGCCTGGGCACTTACACCCAGCCGACGCTCAGCGACAAGATCGACATTTACAACCCGACCGCCCAGGCCGACATGCAGGCGGCGCTGAAGAATTCGACGCCGGTCAAACTGGTATTCGGCGCGACCAGCGGCGGCAGCCAGTCGTACAACCTGGTGGACGCCAAAGGCGCGACCATCGGCACCGGCACCATCGTTCCGGGCCAGTCGAACACCCTGAATCTGAAAGTCGGCATCGTCGACGCCAGCGGCAACCCGGTGATGGATACGACCGTCACGCCGAACGTGCAGAAAACCTTCACCGTGCAGACCACCGTGGGCGGCACGCCGAAATCCGGCGAGACCTTCACCATGAACCTGACCGGTGCGGCGTCTTCGGACAACCGTAACGCGCAAGCGCTGGTCGGTCTGCAAACCGCACAAAGCGTCGACACCGGTTCGGCGAGCAAGGGCATCAGCCTGACTGACGCCTACAACAAATTGGTGACCAACGTCGGTACCAAGACCGCCCAGGGCAAGTCCGACAGCGCTGCGACCAGCGCGATTCTGGACAACGCCAAGGGCGCGCGCGATTCGTTGTCCGGGGTCAACCTGGATGAAGAAACCGGCAACCTGGTCAAATACCAGCAGTACTACACAGCGTCTTCGCAGATCATCAAAGCTGCGCAGGAAACTTTCGCCACGCTGATCAACAGCCTTTAAGGAGTCGTAATTCATGCGCATTTCCACCGCTCAGTATTACGGAACGCAAGCTTCGGACTATCAGCGTAACTTCAACAAGGCCGTTGCCACCGCCAGCGAGGCGAGCAGCCTGCAGCGCATCAACACCGCGGCGGATGATCCGATCGGCGCCGGGCGCTTGCTGCAACTGGGCCAGCAGGCCGCGATGCTTGATCAGTACAAGACCAACGTCAACACCACCAAAAGTGCCTTGACCGTGCAGGAGTCGACTCTGGAGTCGATCACCACGGCGCTGTCGCGTGCGAAAGAGCTGGCGCTGGCCGCCAATAACGGCACGATCACCGACAAGGATCGCCAGGCGTACGCCTCGGAACTGGGCGAGATCCAGCAACAAGTGCTCGGCCTGATGAATGCCAAGGATGCCGACGGCAACTACCTGTTCTCTGGTTCGAAGACCGACACCGCACCGTATTCGCAAAATACTGACGGCACCTATACGTATAACGGTGACCAGACCACCATTAATCTGGGCATCGGCGATGGCCTGACGGTAGGCACCAACACCACCGGTTGGGACGCCTTCCAGCAGACCATCAATACCGCCCGCACCGGCGTCAAGATGACCGCTCCGGCAGTGGATGACGGTCGCGTGGTACTGTCCAACGGCACGGTTGGGAGTGAAGCAAGCTACAACGCCAAGTTCACCAGTGGTCAGCCATACACCGTCAGTTTCATCAGCAGCACGCAGATGCAAATCACCGACGCTCTGGGTAACGACGTGACCGCTGAAGCCAGCAAGAACGGCGTGATCAGCAATACCAGCGGTTCCAACCAGAGCTTCAGCTTCCGTGGCGTAGACATGAAGCTGAACATCAACCTCAAAGAGGGTGACACCAATCCGGACGCAGTCATTGCCGGGCACAGCTTTCAGCTGGCGGTGAGCCCCGACACGTTTACCACCACGCGCAGCCCGGGCAACGCTTCTACTGCAGTGATTACCGGGTCGACCATTACCGATCAGGCGGCCTATACCGCTGCGTTCCCGCAGGGTGGGGCAGTTCTCAAGTTCACCAGTGCCACTGATTTCGATCTGTACGCAGCGCCGGTAACGGCCGACAGCAAACCCGTGTCTTCCGGCACAGTGGTTGGCGGTAACGCGACAGCCGCCGGCGTAACGTTTGCGTTGGGTAACACACCGGCTACCGGTGATCAGTTTTCGATTCAGCCGAATAATCACCAGACCCAGAATATTCTCGACACCCTTGGGCAGATGATCGGCGCGCTGAAAACGCCGATAGACGGCGACCCGGTGGCCAAGCAGAAGCTGCAGGGCGCCATGGAGGCGGGCCTCGGCAACATCGACGCCGCTACCAACCAGATCGGTACGGCGGTCACTCTGATCGGTGCGCGGGGACAGGCGCTGGATATGCAAAGCGTCACCAATGACAGCCTGAGTACTGCCAACACCACGACGCAAGGCTCGATCCGCGATTCCGATCCGGCTGAAGTCATGACCCGCCTGACCTTGCAACAGACCATGCTGCAAGCCGCGCAACTGGCGTTCAGCAAAATCAGTCAGTTGGGCCTGTTTAACAAGATCTGACAGTGACCGGGTGTGTAAGCACCCGGTACTTCGGCTCTTGAGTGTCTTATTTGTCTTTTTTCGCGGTTGAGAACTCGCTGTTCCGGTCGGGTTCGCGCCGCCTGCGAGTCCGCCGTGAATTCTCTTCCCCTTGTCAGTCTTGCCATTCCTGCTTTCAATCCACGCTTTTTTGAGCGGGCACTGCGCAGCGCCGTCAGTCAGGGTTATGGCAATCTTGAAATCATCGTCTGCGATGACAGTCGTGGCGATGAAATCGAGGCGATCGTTGCGTCGCTAACCGAGCAGAGCGGCGTTCCAGTGCGTTACGTGCGCAATCCGCACACGTTGGGGATGGTCGGCAATCTTCACGCCTGTCTGGATCAGGCGCAGGGCGAGTTCATCAAGTTTCTGTGTGACGACGATCAGCTGTTTACCAGCTGCATCGAGCGCCAGGCCGACGTGCTCGCGCATCGTGACGAAGTCAATCTGGTGCTGGCCCAGCGGCTGTTCTGGGACGCCGATGACATGGTCCTGCCATCCCGACTGGAGAACACGCCGCTGTCGCCGATCAGTGGGCTGTTCAAGGGTGACGACCTGTTGGCACTCTTCGAGTCGTTTCCGGCCAACATTCTTGGTGGCTTCAGTAATGCCCTGTTTCGCCGCGCTGATGTGGCCGAGCTATTGCCAGCGCTGACGCAGCCAGGCCACTGCTTTGTGGCGAGTCTCGATTTTGCCCTGTTCGCTTGCTTGCTGCGGCGCGGCAACGCAGTGGTCTCCAATCATGTCTTGAGCGTCGAGCGCCTGTACCCCGATCGTCTCAGTGCCCAGCAAGCCATGAAAGACGCGCTGGAGATCGAACGGCAATGGCTTTTGCAAATGCTCAAGGCGCGCAGCGGCGAATCCGCGCCTGCGCCGGGATGGGTGCGTTACGTTCCCATGCCCAAAGCCGATGATTCACCGCGAGTCTGGGAAGAGTTGCCGTTGAGCCGAACGCTCGGCACCAAGCAGAGCGCTCAGAAATGGAAAGTAGGGGGTGACAGCCAGAGTTTTGCCGAGCTTTATGCGCAATGGCTGGAGTGCCGCACGCTGAGTGACGTGCAGCGCCGATTGCTGCCCGACACCTTGGCCGAGTGGCCTTCCACACCGCGTTTTGTGCCCGTTGTGATTGATGAGCAAGGCAGTCCGGCGGCTCTGGAGCGAACCCTGGGAAGTCTTGCTACGCAGATCTATGCACCGGAGCTGACGCTGGTGCTGTCGTGCGATTGCACTGAACCGGTCTTGAATGAGCGAGTGTTCCATTTGCCGTTGCAGGAAGATTATCTGCAACAGATCAATCAGCTGCTGCCACAGTTGCAAGGTGCCGACTGGTTCTACCTGCTGCGTGCCGGTGATCGTCTGGTTGCCCCGGCCCTGCTGATGATGGCCGAGCGCATCGCCTTCAATAAAGACTTCAACTGTTTCTACACCGATGAAGGCAGCATACGTGCAGGTGAGTCAGCGGAGCCGGCGTTCAAACCCGACTTTAACCTCGACCTGATGCGTACCTTTCCTTATGTCGGCCGCGCGCTGGCGTTTCGTCGCGACGCTTTTCTTGCACTGGGTGGTTTCGACTCAACCTTCACTGAACTGGCGCCTCACGACATGCTTTGGCGGATGGTCGAGGACCAGGGCACTCAGGTGGTGGGCCATTTGGCCGAGATCGCCGTCGAGTCGTCATTTGATCTGAGCCAGTGGCTGTCGCTCCCTGCGGTGAGGCAACACAACGCGCGATTGCTCTCGGCGCATCTTGATCGCCTGGGGATTGACCATGACCTGCGTCGCGGCAGTGTTGAGTTGCTCAATCGGGTTGATTACCGTCATGAGCATCGGCCGTTGGTCTCGATCGTTATTTCTACGCGCGACCAGATCGCTGCCCTGCAACGGTGTGTCGAAAGCCTGTTGGAAAAAACCGCGTACAGCGAGTACGAACTGTTGTTAGTCGACAACGCCAGCGAGACTGCTGAGGCGCGCGCCTGGCTGGACGGTATGGCGCAACTGGGCAGCGAGCGGGTGCGGGTGCTGTCGTATCCGCAGATGGGTAACCTCGCCGCATTGCGCAACTTTGCCGTTGGCCAGGCAAAGGGCGACTACGTGCTGTTGCTCAACCCTTACACCGTGATCACTCAGGGTGACTGGCTGGACGAGTTGCTCAATCACGCCCAGCGTCCGGAAGTCGGTATCGTCGGGGCGAAACTCTTCAACCCCGACGGCTATGTCATGCACGCTGGGCTGGTGCTCGGTTTGCAAGGTGCGGCGGGCCTGCCGTTTTACGGGCAGGCCATGCAGTCATCTGGCTATATGTACCGCTTGCAGGCGGTACAGAATCTGAGCGCCGTCGGCAGCGATTGCCTGATGGTCCGCAAGTCGTTGTTCGATGCGGTCGACGGTCTGGATGAGCAGAGTCTGCCGCGTACGTTGCATGAGGTGGATCTGGCCCTGCGCATTGCCCGGCAGGGCTATCTCGTGGTCTGGACGCCTTACGCGGCGCTGGCGATAGGCGCACAGCCAGTCGAGACGGTCAATAACGAAGAAACCACTTCCCATAGCCAGCAGGAAGAATCGTTCTACAAGCGCTGGTTGCCGGTCATTGCGCGTGATCCTGCGTACAATTCCAATCTGGCGTTGTACAAGCATACGGGGTCCAGTTTCACTCTCGAGCCGGGCCTGCGCAGTGGCTGGAGTCCGTTCAGCCACAGCACCTTGCCAAAGATTCTTGGATTACCGATCAACGCATCGGCCATCGGTCACTATCGTGTCACGCAACCGCTGATCGAACTCGAAGCGGCGGGCAGAGTGCAGGGACAGATTCGCTACAGCGTGAATCTGCCGCCGATCGTCGAAATCGAGCGACTGGCGCCGGATGTGATCATCCTGCAGGGACGCTACACCGAAGCGCCGGTCAACGAAATTCCGCTGCTGCGCAACTATTTCAACGCCCGGCGCATTTATGAACTGGATGACTATGTCATCGATGTCCCTCATCGCAATGCGCATATCCGCAACATGCCGGACAAGCATGAGATGGAGCGGATCGTTCGCCGCGGCATCGGCATGTGCGACCGCGTCGTGGTGTCCACTCAGCCGTTGGCCAATGCATTGTCCAGCATGCATCACGACATCCGGGTAGTGCCCAACATGTTGGCGCAGGAGTTCTGGAGCAACCTGCGCAGCCAGCGCCGTACTTCGAAGAAACCGCGCGTTGGCTGGGGTGGCGGCACCAGCCACCATGGTGACCTGGCGGTGATTGCAGAGGTCGTGCGTGAGCTGGCTGACGAGGTTGACTGGGTGTTTTTCGGCATGTGCCCGGATGACCTGCGTCCGTACATGCACGAGTTCCATGGCGTGATCGCTCTTGACGCATACCCGGCAAAACTCGCCAGTCTCAATCTGGACCTGGCGTTGGCGCCGCTGGAATTCCACATTTTCAACGACTGCAAAAGCAATTTGCGTCTGCTGGAATATGGCGCCTGCGGTTACCCGGTGATCTGCACCGATACCGAAGCCTATCGCGGCTACCTGCCGTGCACTCGGGTCAAGACCAATACCACCGATGAGTGGCTGCAAGCGATCCGTATGCACCTCGCTGACCCGGACGCCAGTTATCGCATGGGGGATGAGCTGCGTGAGGTGGTGCTGCGCGATTACGTCCTGCGCGGCGATAACCTGCGGCATTGGGAATATGGCTGGTTGGCGGATTGATTTGAATGCAATCGTGACCACTCGAACAGGCGCCTTTGACAAAAGCCGCCTGTTTTTTTGTAGCTTGTTCTGTGCGCTCCTCTCGAACGAAATTTTTGGCCACGGCTAAAGCTGTAATCATTTGCTGTCGATATTGACCTGATCGTCTGTTTTCAACGTTCGCTGCGATGACCTGTGATCACCACACGAACCTGTACCGATTCACAACAAGGCAAGGAAGAAACAATGGCGGTCATAAACGGAACAAACAGCGCGGATACGCTGGTGGGTACGAGTGGTGATGATGAGATCAATGGCTTGGGCGGCAATGATCTGATAATGGGCGGAGCCGGTGCAGACAAGATCGATGGGGGGGCAAATATAGATACTGTTGATTACTCGGCGTCTGCCGCGGGAATCAACGTCGACATTCGTTACAACACCCCGGGTCGTGCAGGTATCGGCGGCGATTCCGAAGGCGATACGCTGATCAACATCGAGAAGGTGATCGGCTCTGCCTTCAACGACACCTTCAGCATCGATACCCTGACGGCGACCTTCGAAGGCGGTGCCGGGGACGACGTTTACATCATCAACGGCCTCGGCGGCACGGTCATCGAGCTGGCCGGTGGCGGCAATGATGAAGTGCGCACCAACTATTATTCGCAGTCGTTGGGTGCCAACGTCGAACGCCTGACTTACACCGGTACCACAGCGTTTACCGGCTACGGCAATGCGATCGACAACATCATCACCGGCGGCATCGGTAATGACACGCTGTTCGGTGGCGGCGGTGCCGACCAGTTCTTCGGCGGTGCGGGTGTCGATACGGTGGGCTATACCGACAGTACGGTCGGCGTCACCGTCAATCTGAAAACCGGCGTCCATACGGGGATTGCCACCGGTGACACCTTTACCGACATCGAAGGTATTCGTGGTTCCAACTTCAACGACACCTTCGTCGCCGATGGCCGTGCCATCGCTTTCGATGGCTCTGTCGGGAACATGGATACGGTGGATTACTCAACCTCAGCTGCCGGGATCAACGTCGACATTCGCTACAACACCCCGGGTCGTGCAGGCATCGGCGGCGACTCTGAAGGCGATACGCTGATCAACATCGAGAAGGTGATCGGCTCTGCCTTCAACGACACCTTCAGCATCGATACCCTGACGGCGACCTTCGAAGGCGGTGCCGGGGACGATGTTTACATCATCAACGGCCTCGGTGGCACGGTCATCGAGCAGGCCGGTGGCGGCAATGATGAAGTGCGCACCAACTATTATTCGCAGTCGTTGGGTGCCAACGTCGAACGCCTGACTTACACCGGTACCACAGCGTTTACCGGCTACGGCAATGCGATCGACAACATCATCACCGGCGGCATCGGTAATGATACGCTGTTCGGTGGCGGCGGTGCCGACCAGTTCTTCGGCGGTGCGGGCGTCGACACGGTGGGCTACACCGACAGCACGGTCGGCGTCACCGTCAATTTGAAAACCGGCGTCCACACGGGGATTGCCACCGGTGACACCTTTACCGACATCGAAGGTATTCGTGGTTCCAACTTCAACGACACCTTCGTCGCCGATGGCCGTGCCATTGCCTTCGATGGTTCTGTCGGGAACATGGATACGGTGGATTACTCAACCTCGGCTGCCGGGATCAACGTCGAGATTCGCTACAACACCCCAGGCCGCGCAGGCGTGGGTGGCGACTCCGAAGGCGATACGCTGATCAACATCGAGAAGGTCATCGGCTCCGCTTTCAATGACACGTTTACCATCGATCTGATGACTGCCACCTTCGAAGGTGGCGCGGGTGACGACGTGTACTTCCTCAATGGGGTTGGCGGCACGGTGGTCGAGCAGGCCGGAGGGGGCAATGACGAGGTGCGGACCACCTACGGTCAGCTCAGCCTGAACGCCAACGTCGAGCGCCTCACCTATACCGGCACCGGTGCGTTCATCGGATACGGCAATGCGATCGACAACGTCATCACCGGCGGCAACGGCAACGACACGCTGTTCGGTGGCGGCGGTGCCGACCAGTTCTTCGGCGGTGCGGGCGTCGATACGGTGGGCTACACCGACAGCACGGTCGCAGTGACTGTTAACCTGAAGACCGGCGTCCACACAGGCATCGCTACTGGTGACACCTTCAACGACATCGAGGGCATTCGCGGCTCCAACTACAACGACACCTTCGTCGCCGATGGCCGTGCCATCGCTTTCGATGGCTCTGTCGGGAACATGGATACGGTGGATTACTCCACCTCGGCCGCCGGGATCAACGTCGAGATTCGCTACAACACCCCAGGCCGCGCAGGCGTGGGTGGCGACTCCGAAGGCGATACCCTGATCAACATCGAGAAGGTCATCGGCTCCGCTTTCAATGATACGTTCACCATCGATCTGATGACTGCCACCTTCGAAGGCGGTGCGGGTGACGATGTGTACTTCCTAAATGGCGCCGGCGGCACGGTGGTCGAGCAGGCCGGCGGGGGCATTGACGAGGTGCGGACCACTTACGGTCAGATTGCACTGAGTGCCAACGTCGAACGTCTGACCTACGCCGGTACCGGTGCGTTCACCGGATACGGCAACGCCATCGACAACATCATCACGGGTGGGGCGGGTAATGACGTGTTTTTCGGCGGTGGTGGCGCCGATCAGTTTATCGGCGGCGCCGGGATCGACACCGTGGGCTATGCGGACAGCACGGTAGCGGTCAATATCAATCTCAAGACCGGCGTGCATTCGGGGATCGCGGCGGGGGACACCTACGTCAGCATCGAGGGCCTGCGTGGCACCGGATTCAACGATACTTTCATTGCATCCGGTGCGGCCATGGCGTTCGATGGCCTGCTGGGCCAGGACATGGTCAGCTACGAGCAGTCCGAAAGCGCTGTAACCATTGATCTGAAAACCAACGCCAACAGCGGTGACGCGACAGGGGATACCTTCACCGGTATCGAAATCTATCAAGGCAGCAGTTTTGACGACACCTTGTCCGGCTCCGCGAGCACCGATATTTTCATTGGTGGCAGTGGCGCTGACCGGATCGACGGGCGAGAAGGGTATGACAGTGCCTGGTACATCACCAGTGCCTCAGGGGTGAACATCAATCTGACGACCAACATCAATCTGGGTGGAGATGCTCAAGGTGATGTCTTGCTCAATATTGAGCGAGTAGTCGGCAGCCACTTCGATGACAGCATTACAGCCGGCGCCACCGGAAACCTTCTGGAGGGTGGACTGGGCAACGATGTGCTCTACGGCGGTAACGCCGGTGACACTTTGTACGGCGGGCTGGTTTCCCCGGTGGGTCCGTTCAGCCTGACCGGCATTTCCCCAGGCCCGCAAGCAGACGTGATGTATGGCGGCTATGGCGATGACTACATCTACAGTGCTGCGGACGACACCGGCACCCTCGCCTTTGGCGAGGCGGGCAGGGATACGATCACCGTTGCCTCAGGCAAGGCAGATGGTGGTGAAGGCAACGACACGCTCACGGGTACAGGCAATAATTTTGTACTGCTGGGTGGGGGGGGCGATGACTCACTGACACTTGGGATAAAGAATGCTTATCCTTGGCAAATGGGGTCTGGTGGCTTTGCCAATGGTGGCGCCGGTGACGATACCTACATCGTCAACACCACACTGGCAGTGACCATCCGTGATGATGGGCTAAGCCTCAATGACACGCTGATACTGAACAATGTTCGATCGGCCGAGACATTGCAGCTGGCGCGAGTCGGTGATGACCTTTACCTCAATGATGGTTATTTCGCGCCGTCCGATCCAACCGCCCAAGGTGTTCGCCTGCAAGACTGGTTCGCGGGTGGCAACACCATCGAGCACTTCAAAGCGGCCAACGGTGATGTGCTGCCGCTCAATGGCGATGGTTTTGCCATGTTTGGCTGACGAACCTGCCTTAAGTCACTCGAGCCATTTTGAGCGGTAACGAGGGAGCCTGATCAAATTGGATCAGGCTCCTTTTTTTATGGCGGGCCTTCGCTGCCGCGGCCAATGCTGGTTCGGCAGGCCAAGCGAGCTGGCGCGTTTCCTGCAAGTCCCCCTCAAATCGCCATAAAACGAGCGCATGCGGTCTTTTCGCCTGCGCCTGAAGTGGCAGAAGGTTTAGCCAGAAGGCCCGCAACGCTCAACAAAGCCATGCGCAGCCCGGTGAAGAACAAGAGGGGAGACGATGAAGGCAGTAATTTTGGCGGGTGGCCTCGGCACGCGCATCAGCGAAGAGTCGCACCTCAAGCCCAAGCCGATGATCGAGATTGGCGGCAAGCCAATTCTCTGGCACATCATGAAGCAGTATTCCGCCCATGGAATCCACGACTTCGTCATTTGCCTGGGCTACAAGGGCTACGCGATCAAGGACTTCTTCGCCAACTACTTCCTGCACACCTCCGACGTCACTTTCAACATGCGTGAAAACCGCATGGACGTACACCAGAACTACAGCGAGCCGTGGAGCGTCACCCTCATCGACACGGGTGAGGAGACCATGACCGGTGGCCGTCTGTTGCGCGCCGGCCGTTATCTGCAGGATGAAGAGGCGTTCTGCTTCACCTACGGCGATGGCGTTTCCGATTTGAACATCCGTGAACTGGTCGATTATCACAAGGCCCATGGTCGCCTGGCCACCGTTACTGCCGTGCAGCCGCCGGGGCGTTACGGCGCGCTGGAGCGCCACGGCGATCAGGTTCTGGGTTTCACCGAAAAACCTCGCGGGGATGGTGGCTGGATCAATGGCGGCTTCTTCGTACTGTCGCCACAAGTGCTGCCGTACATCGCAGGTGACGAAACCACCTGGGAGGCCGAACCGTTGGCGCGCCTGGCTCGAGACGAACAGCTGAAGGCCTTTGAGCACGATGGCTTCTGGCAGCCCATGGACACCCTGCGTGACAAGAATCATCTCGAAGCGCTGTGGCAGAGCGGGGAGGCCCCATGGAAGCAATGGGCCTGAGTGCGGATTTCTGGCGCGGCAAACGCGTTCTCGTCACCGGACACACCGGTTTCAAAGGCAGCTGGCTGACCCTGTGGCTGCAAAGCCTCGGCGCGCAAGTCAGCGGCTTTTCGCTGGACCCGTCGACCGAACCGAGCCTGTTCCAACTGGCGCGGGTCAGTGAGGGCATCAACGATCAGCGCGGTGACTTGCGCGATCTCGGCGCCTTGCTGGAAATCATTGCCGACACCGAGCCGGAAATCGTCCTGCATCTGGCCGCTCAGCCGTTGGTGCGCGAGGGCTATCGCGATCCACTCGGCACGTATTCCAGCAATGTCATGGGCACGCTGAACCTGCTCGAAGCGATTCGTCAGATCGGTGGCGTGCGCGCCTGCGTGCTGGTGACCACCGACAAGGTCTACGCCAATAAGGAATGGCTGTGGCCGTATCGCGAAGACGAAGCCCTCGGTGGTCACGACCCCTACAGCAGTAGCAAGGCCTGTTGCGAGCTGTTGGCGCAGTCCTATGCCGCGTCGTTTTTCCCGGCGGACAAGCATGCCGAGCACGGTCTGGCCTTGGCTACCGCACGCGCTGGCAACGTGCTGGGCGGCGGTGATTTTGCCCCGGAGCGCCTGATTCCCGACGTGCTCAAAGCCTGGAGCGCGGACGAGCCGGTGACCCTGCGTTACCCGCAAGCCGTGCGCCCATGGCAGCACGCCCTTGAACCGCTGGCGGGTTACCTGCAATTGGCCGCTGGCCTTTATGAGCAAGGTCCTGAGTACGCCGGTGCGTGGAATTTCGGCCCCGGTGAAGCGGACATGTGCAGCGTCGGCGAAGTCGTCGAATTGCTCGCCAGCCGCTGGCCGCAGGCACCTGGTTTGCGTATCGAAAAAAGCGAACTGCATGAAGCCGGCCTGCTGCGCCTGGACAGCAGCCGCGCCCGCCAGTTGCTTGGCTGGCAAGCGCGCTGGACCTTGCAGCAATGCCTGGCCCAGACCCTCGACTGGCATCTGGCATGGCAGAACGGCGATGACATGCGCGCCGTCACCCTGGGGCAACTGAACCTGTACCGAGGCGCGCTGTGAGCGAGTTCTCTCTGAAGGCGTTGCCACTGGCCGGGCTGTTCAGCGTCCAGCACAAACGTTTTGAAGACCAGCGCGGACATTTCGCCCGGTTGTTCTGCGAGGGCAGTCTGAGCGCGTTCGGCAGCGAATTTCATATCCGCCAGATCAACCATTCCTGTACGCGCGAAAAGGGCAGTGTGCGTGGGCTGCATTATCAGAATGCCAACGCCCCGGAAGCCAAACTGATCACTTGCCTGCGCGGTGAAGTCTGGGATGTCGCGGTGGATCTGCGTCCTGACTCGGAAACCTTTTTGCACTGGCACGCCGAGCACTTGAAGGCGGGCGATGGCCGCAGTCTGTTGATACCGGCGGGGTTCGCCCATGGTTTCCAGACCCTCAGCGAAGACGCCGAACTGCTTTACCTGCACAGCGCCGATTACGCGCCGGAGCATGAAGGCGGTCTGTCGGTAAACGATCCGCGGCTGGCGATTGCCTGGCCGTTGCCTGTCAATAATTTGTCAGCGCGAGATTCCAGCCATCCCGCGCTCGATCAACACTTCGCTGGAGTGCGTCTATGAACTGCCGTGGGTGCGCTGCACCGCTGAGCCTGCCGCTGATCGACCTCGGCACCTCGCCACCGTCCAACGCCTATGTACATGCTGATCGGCTGGAGCAGGCCGAGCAATGGGTGCCGCTGAAGGTTGCCGTGTGTCAGCAATGCTGGCTCGTGCAGACCGAGGATTACACCCGCGCCGACAGTCTGTTCGACGCCGAATACGCCTATTTCAGTTCGTTCTCCAGCACCTGGCTGGCCCATGCCGAGCGCTATGTCGCCGAGATGGTCGAACGCTTCGGTCTCCATGCCGACAGCCGCGTAGTCGAAGTCGCCGCCAACGACGGCTACTTGCTGCAATACGTCGCCGCGCGCGGCATCGCTTGCCTGGGCGTCGAGCCAACCCGCAGCACCGCGCAGGCGGCACGCGAGAAGGGCCTGGAGACTCGTGAGCTGTTCTTCGGTCGCGAGACCGCCGCGCAGCTGCAAAGCGAAGGCTGGGGCGCCGACCTGATGGCGGCCAACAACGTGCTTGCGCATGTGCCGGATATCAACGATTTCCTTGGCGGTTTTGCCACGCTGCTCAAGCCGAGCGGCGTCGCCACGTTCGAATTTCCGCAACTGCTGACGCTGATGGCCGGCGCGCAGTTCGACACGCTGTATCACGAACACTATTCCTACCTGTCGCTGACCGCCGTGCAGACCTTGTGCGAGCGCAATGGCCTGGAAGTATTCGACGTCAGCCAGTTGAGCACCCACGGCGGCTCGCTGCGGGTGTTCGTGCAGCGCAAGGACGGCGAACGCCGAGCGGTGCAACCGGCCGTTGAGCAACAGTTGCAAGCCGAACTCGATGCCGGGGTGAAGACCGCCGAGTACTACGCAACCCTCGCGCCCGCCGCTGAACGCATCAAACATGCACTGCTGCGCTTTCTGTTGCAGGCCAAGGCCGAGGGCAAACGGGTGGTCGGTTACGGCGCGGCGGCCAAGGGTAATACCTTGCTCAACTACGCCGGGGTCAAGCCGGACTTGCTGGAGTGGGTGGCCGATGCCAATCCTCACAAACAGGGCAAATTTTTGCCGGGCAGCCGCATCCCGATCGTGGCGCCGGCGCAGATCGATATCGACAAGCCGGACTACGTGCTGGTGCTGCCGTGGAACCTGCTGCACGAAGTCAGTCAGCAACTGGCGCAAGTGCGTCAGTGGGACGGACGCTTTGTAATCGCCGTGCCTGAGTTGAAAGTGCTGTGAAGGTTTTGGTCACGGGCGCCACGGGGTTCGTCGGTCGGCATCTGGTTTCCGCGTTGCTGGCACGCGGCTGCGAAGTGCGCGCGGTGGCGCGCAATGCGCAAACCGCGCAAGGCATGCCGTGGATCAACGACGTCGAGTTCATTGCCGCGGATATTCATGCTGCTGACCTCGATGTCCGCGCGTTGACCGCTGGCATTGATGCCCTGGCGCATCTGGCCTGGCCGGGTTTGCCGAACTATCGGGCGCTGTTCCATTTCGAGCACAACCTGATGGCCGATTATCGCTTTATCAAAAGCGCGGTCGAGGCCGGCGTAAAGCAGGTGCTGGTCACCGGCACCTGCTTCGAGTACGGCATGCAGAGCGGCCCGCTCAGTGAAACAACCGAGCCACGCCCGAGTAATCCGTACGGTCTGGCGAAACATACGCTGCACCTGTTTCTGCAGAGTCTGCAGCAGGAACGGCCGTTCACCCTGCAATGGGCGCGGTTGTTCTATCTGCACGGCGAAGGGCAGAACCCCAACAGCCTGCTCGCGGCACTGGACCGGGCGATCGATGCCGGTGATGCGTCGTTCAACATGTCGGCCGGTGAGCAGTTGCGCGATTTTCTGCCAATTGAAAACGCGGCGGAATACCTCGCCACGATACTGCAGGTACGCGATTTCAACGGCGTTATCAACTGCGCCAGTGGCCAGCCAGTGTCGGTGCGTGTGCTGGTCGAACAGCGCTTGCGCGAGCGTGGCGCAACTCTGGATCTGAACCTCGGCCATTACCCTTATCCAACCCATGAACCCATGGCGTTCTGGGCTGTGGTCGAGCGCTTACAACAATTACTCGAGGCGCAGCGCAGCAACTGATGCGCCTGCCGCGAAGGCCTTTTGGCCACGTGCAAACCCAATGAATTTTCAGTGAGACGAACAATGAGCGATAACCTGATCCAAGCCTTCGAAGCAGAGTGCCAGGCTGAAGTGGTTGCCCAGGGCCAGAACCACGAACTCAAGGCGCTGGCCCAGCAGTTCTATAACGAGTCGGCCAAGCACAAGTACACCTATCACTTTTCGTGGATGGGTCGCCCGATCATTCAATTGCCGCAAGACATGATGGCGATGCAGGAACTGATCTGGCGGATCAAGCCGGACCTGGTGATCGAGTGCGGTATCGCCCACGGTGGTTCGATCATTTACTACGCCTCGCTGCTGGAACTGCAGGGCCATGGCGAAGTACTCGGTATCGATCGCGATATCCGTGCGCACAACCGTGAAGCCATCGAAAGCCATCCGATGATCAAGCGCATCAGCATGATCGAAGGTTCCAGTCTCGACCCGGCGGTGGTCGAGCAGGTCCGTCTGGCGGCGGCTGGCAAGAAAGTCATCGTCGTGCTCGACTCCAATCACACCCACGAACACGTCCTGCAAGAGCTGCGTCTCTACTCACCACTGGTGTCGGTGGACAGCTATTGCGTGGTCATGGACACCGTCGTTGAGGACATGCCGGCCGATGCCTTCCCGGATCGTCCATGGGGCCCGGGTGACAATCCGAAAACTGCGGTGTGGGCCTTCCTCAAGGAAAACGCTGATTTCGAAATCGATCAGCAGATGCAGGACAAGTTGCTGATCACCGTTGCTTCTGACGGTTATCTGCGTCGGGTTCGTTGACAGTTTTTTATCACAGCGTTTTCGCAAGGTTTGATCGCTGCAGGAGAAGTTATGCAAGGCAATTACGGTTCTGAAAACACGCTGCCATTGAGCGAGTTGCTGACGGTGGTATTGATCACCCACAACCGCCCGGCTTTTTTGCGCCGAGCGCTGCAGTACTACAGCAGCCTGCCTTGCAAAGTGCTGGTGCTGGATTCTTCCCCCGAGCGCCCGGAAGGCGATTTTTCGGCAGTCGATTATCAGCACCTGCCGCAGTTTGCCTATTGGGGCATGCAAGCCAAACTGACCTATGGCGTTGCACAATTGACTACGCCGTACATGGTCTTTGCCGCCGACGATGATTTCATCCTGCATGAATCGCTGGCCGAATCGGTGAATTTCCTTGAAGCGAACCGCGACTACGGACTGTGCCACGGCTACTGTCTGATGTACCTGGCGCTGGCGGGCAGCGTCAGCTATTACCGTCGCGACAAGAAAATAAGCGAAGACTACGCATCGGAGCGTGCCGAGGACCGCGTCCTGGATTTCATGCACCAGTACGTACCGCCGTTTTATGGTGTTTGCCGCACTTCGATCATTCAAGACTGGTACCGCGCGTTGCCAGCGGGCACCAGCTTCGAATGGCAGGAAATCGGCCACACCTATTATCTGCTGGCGAATGCCAAGGCGCGGATTCTGCCGATCCCTTATGTCGTGCGCGAAATCAATATCGGCTTCTCCGACCACAATACCGAGGTCTACCACGCGCTTTCGTACACCGACGCCAAGTCAGTGGCCGAGCGGGAAGCATTCGCCGAATTCCTCGCCTCCTTGCCGACCGCTATCACCGATCTTGATCAGGCGCAGCGCAAGGCGTTCGCGCTGGAAAGCTTCGCGGCGATGACCGACAGCCTGGTTTCCGGGAGAGCGTTGACGACCGAACTGATTTTCGAGTCGACCTGGAATAACCTGACCAAGTCGCCAGAGCGTAAATTCGGTCCACGGCAATACGTCGAAATGCCGTTTTACAACCAGCGGTTCTTCGATCTGCTGACGCAGTTCGAGTTTCTTCTCCACGCTATGCCGGCCGGTCGTATCCAGTTGGAAAAACTTGAAGGGGTGTGGACCCGGCAGGAATATCTGCTGCAGTCGCGCAATAACGACACCCCGGAAAGTGTCACCGACCGACTGTGGCAAGCCCACGACCGCAACGCGTTCAACCGTCGCGTAGTCAAACGTCTGGCCGAGCAACTGCAAGACGTTGGCGAAGATACTCCAGCGCAGGAAATGCTTGAGTGGAGCGCGCGGCTTGACGCTGTGTCGAAGGTCGATCATTACCCGATTTTCCGCAAGATGCGCTCTGGCCGTTTGCTCGACTGGCTGGCGGCGCGCAAGCCGGACGCTGAACAAGCAGGGTCGATTGCCGCGCATCTGGCGGCAAACAACGGCGGGCCGCAGTTCGGGATTTTCCTGCTTGATCTGGATGACAGTGTCGAAAAACTGCAAATAACCCTCGACAGCCTCGTTGAAGGCCACAGCAAAGCATTCAAGATCGTGGTCTTCACCACTGGCGAGCCGCAGACCGCGACCACCGCGCAGAACACCTTGCACTTCGTTCGGGTGACGCCTGGCAATCTGGTCGACAAGCTCAACCAGAGCGCGGCGCAGTCACCTTGCGACTGGGTGCTGCTGGCGAGCGCGGGGGATGAATTCACATCGGCCGGCCTGGCGCGAGCGGGTCTGGAACTGATGTCGGCTACCGATATCCGCGCGGTGGCAACCGATGAAATCCAGCGTACGGCAGAGGGTGCGCTGGTCGACGTGTTCCGTCCCGGTTTCAATCTTGATCTGCTGCAAAGCGTGCCATCCCTGATGGCGCGCCACTGGTTGATCCGTCGTCAAGTGCTGCTCGACGCCGGCGGCTATCAGGCTGATTTCAGCAAGGCACTGGAATTCGATCTGTTACTGCGCATCATTGAGCAAGGAGGCCTCGACGGTCTCGCGCATCTCGACGAGCCACTGCTGATCACCGAGCAGGCGCCTCTGGAAGAAAACGCCCATGAACGCCTGGCATTGCTGCGCCATCTGGGCAATCGCGGCTACAAGGCCAAGGTCACTTCGGCAACACCGGGCACCTGGCAGATCGATTATCGCCACACCGAGCAGCCACTGGTTTCGATCATCGTACCGGTCATCGATGATTTGCCGGCGCTGCGTCGCTGCCTGGAAGGCGTGCTTTTGCGGACCCGTTACAGCCGCTATGAAGTGCTGCTGGCAGCCAACGCCAATCAGTCGGCAGCCGTCAATGACTGGCTGGGCACGCTGCGCCATGCCAAGGTCAACGTGTTGCGTGCCGATCAGCCGTTGAGCGAGATCGCGTTGTACAACGCCGCCAGCGAGCAGGCCCAGGGCGATTATCTGGTGTTGCTGGCCGCTGACAGTGAAGTGGTCAACCCGAACTGGATCGATTCGCTGCTCAATCACGCCCAGCGTCCGGAAGTCGGGGTCGTCGGTGCCAAGCTGGTCGACCGCGACGGCAAGGTCTCGCACGCCGGTTTGATTCTGGGTCTGAACGATGGTGTGGGCTCACCCTTCGTCGGCGAGAAACACAAGGCCGAGGGTTACATGCAGCGTCTGGTGGCCGAGCAAAATTATTCGGCTGTCTCCAGGGTCTGCATGATGGTGCGCAAAGAGCTCTATAGCGCCTTGGACGGGCTGGATGAAGCGACTTTTGCTGAAGGTTTCGCTGATGTCGACCTGTGCCTCAAGGCCGGTCAGGCGGGTTACCTCACCGTGTGGACGCCATCCGTGCAGGTGTTGCATACCGGCGAACAGCCAACAGCCGCCGAAGCGCTGCAAGCGTTGCGTGAAAAATGGCCCGAGGCATTCGCGCAGGATCCGGCCTACAACGCCAACCTGGCCCTGACCGGCAAAGGTTTTACCCTGGGCGAAAGTGCCCCGATCAACTGGGCACAGTTGCTCGCTTAACTTCGCCGGACAGGAACCACAACATGTTCAACGGTAAATCGATCTTCATTTCCGGCGGCACCGGCTCGTTCGGGCGCAACTTCATCCGTCGCTTGCTGGAGCAATACCAGCCCAAGCGCGTGGTGGTGTTTTCCCGTGACGAGCTGAAACAGTACGAGATGCAGCAGACCTTCAACGCGCCCTGCATGCGCTATTTCATCGGCGACGTGCGTGACGCTGATCGCTTGCGTCAGGCCATGCGCGGTATCGACTACGTGGTGCATGCCGCGGCGCTCAAACAAGTGCCGGCGGCGGAGTACAACCCGACCGAATGCATTCGCACCAACGTCAACGGCGCGGAAAACATCATCGCCGCCGCCATCGACAATGGCGTGAAGAAAGTCGTCGCGTTGTCCACCGACAAAGCAGCCAGCCCGATCAATCTGTACGGCGCGACCAAGTTGCTCTCGGACAAACTGTTCGTCGCCGCCAACAACATTGCCGGCGAGCAGCAAACCCGTTTTGCCGTGGTGCGTTACGGCAATGTCGCCGGCTCGCGCGGCTCGGTCGTGCCATTCTTCAGCAAGTTGATCGCCGATGGCGCGCAGGAGCTGCCGATCACCGACGAGCGCATGACCCGGTTCTGGATCACCCTCGACCACGGTGTGCAATTTGTTCTCGACAGCTTCGCGCGGATGCACGGCGGCGAAGTGTTCGTGCCGAAGATTCCTTCGATCCGCATTGTCGATCTGGCGCGCGGCATGGCCGAGCATCTGCCGCACAAGAACGTCGGCATCCGTCCCGGCGAAAAGCTGCATGAGCTGATGGTGCCGCTGGACGATGCGCGCATGACCCTGGAGTTCGAAGATCACTACACGATTCAGCCGTCGATTCGCTTCACCAGCGTCGATGTCGATTTTGCCGTCGACAAACTCGGCGAGCGCGGGCGCGCGGTGAGTGAGGATTTCGAATACCGCTCCGATACCAACCCGCAGTTCCTTTCGGTAGGGCAGATCGCCGATCTGCACGCGAAGCTCTCGGTATGATCCCCTACGGTCGGCAAAGCGTCGATCAGGCGGACATCGATGCGGTGCTCGAAGTGCTGCAATCGGACTGGCTGACCCAAGGGCCGACCATCGAACGCTTCGAACAGGCCATGGCTGAGCGCTGTCAGGCCGATTTCGCCGTGGCGGTGTGCAACGCCACCGCGGCGCTGCACATCGCTTGTCTGGCTGCGGGGCTGGGGCCGGGCGACCGTTTGTGGACGACGCCGAACACTTTTCTCGCCTCGGCCAACTGCGGGCGCTATTGCGGCGCCGAGGTCGATTTCGTCGATATCGATCCGCTGACCTGGAACCTCGACGCGGTGGTTCTTGCGACGAAGCTGGAACAGGCCGAGCGCGACGGCACGTTGCCGAAAGTGCTGGTTGCAGTGGCATTCTCCGGGCAGAGCTGTGACATGCGGCGCATCGCCGAACTGGCTGAGCGCTATAACTTCACCGTGATCGAGGATGCCTCGCACGCCGTCGGCGCCAGCTATGCCGGGCGCCCGGTCGGGTGCGGCGAATTCGCTGCGATGACGGTGTTCAGCTTCCATCCGGTGAAAATTATCACCAGCGCCGAAGGCGGCATGGTCCTGACCAATCGCCCGCACCTGGCCGAGCGCCTGCAACGCCTGCGCAGCCACGGCATGACCCGCGATGCGCAGCAGATGACCGAGCCCAGTCACGGGCCGTGGTACTACCAGCAGATCGAACTGGGCTTCAACTATCGGATCACTGACCTGCAAGCGGCGCTGGGCCTGTCACAGTTGGACAAACTGGACGGATTCATCGCCCGGCGCCGTGAGCTGGCGGCACGCTATGATCGCTTGCTGGCGTATTTGCCGGTGACGTTGCCGAGTGCTCAGCCGGAAGCTGAGTCGGCGTGGCACCTGTATGTGGTGCGCCTGCAAACCGAGCGCATCAGCCTCAGTCATCGTCAGGTCTTCGAAGGTTTGCGCGCCGCCGGTGTCGGGGTGAATCTGCACTACATTCCCGTGCACTTGCAGCCTTACTATCGCGACCTGGGTTTTGCCGAGGGTGATTTCCCCGAGGCTGAACGCTATTACGCTCAAGCCATCAGCTTGCCGCTGTATCCCTTGCTGACTGATGAGCAGCAGGATCATGTAGTCGAGCAACTGCGGCGACTGACCGAAGAATGACCGCTGCGGCGGTGGACGAGACTGTGCAATGCGCGATCTGAGCGAGCAGGAAAGATTCTGGCAGGGTGAGTTCGGCAACCAGTACGTTGAGCGCAACGTCGGCCAGGCGCTGGTGGCGGGCAATTTCGGCTTTTTCGCCAAAGCGCTGTGCCGTGCGGGGCGTGTCGACAGTCTGCTGGAGCTGGGCACCAACGCCGGCAACAATTTGCAGGCGCTGCATCAGTTATTGCCGCGCTGCGAACTGTTCGGGGTGGAGATCAACGAAACCGCGTGTGCACAGGCGCAGGCGCTGGACATTGCGCAGATCTGGCACGGTTCGTTGTTCGATTTTCCTGCCGAGCGTCGCTACGACCTGACTCTGAGCAAAGGCGTGCTGATCCATCTGGCCCCTGAGCTGTTGCCGCGCGCCTATGCGCAGTTGTACGAGCTGAGCCAGCGCTACATCCTGATCGCCGAGTATTACAATCCGGCGCCGGTGGAAATCACCTACCGCGGCAACAGCGGCAAGCTGTTCAAGCGTGATTTCGCCGGGGAAATGCTCGACCGCTATGCTGACCTGCAACTGGTCGACTATGGCTTCGTCTATCACCGCGATCCGCAGTTTCCGGCGGACGACATCACTTGGTTTCTGTTGGAAAAACGCCCTTGAGCAACGTCGCAATCATCCCCGCCCGAGGCGGGAGCAAGCGCATCCCGCGCAAGAATCTCTTGCCGTTCGATGGCGTGCCGATGATTGTCCGCTCGATCCGCACGGCGCTCGATTCAGGTTTGTTCGAGCAGGTCGTGGTCAGCACCGACGATGCCGAGATTGCCGACGTCGCGAGGGCGCACGGTGCGCAGGTACCGTTCATGCGCCCGGCCGATCTGGCCGATGATTTCACCGGCACGGCGGCGGTCATCGCGCATGCGCTGGAGCAGTTGCCGTCCTTCGATTACGCTTGTTGTATCTACGCCACCGCGCCGTTATTGCAGGCACGCTATCTGCGTCAGGGTTTCGAGCTGCTGGAGCAGCATCCTGATCGATCATTTGCCTTCTCCGTTTGCGATTTCGCTTTTCCGGTCCAGCGTGCGCTGACCGTAGACGGGGAGGGTGCCTTGACGGCGTTGTATCCCGAGTTTCGCAATACTCGCTCACAGGATCTGCCCGAGGCGTATCAGGATGCCGGTCAGTTCTACTGGGGGCGCAGCGCGGCGTGGTTGCGCGGTGATGTGCTGTATTCGCCAGCCAGCCTGCCGGTGATCCTGCCGCGCTACCTGGTTCAGGACATCGACACGCCCGAGGACTTCAAACGCGCCGAATACCTGTACGCGGCGCTCAAGGCCGGCGGAGAGCTGACATGAGAGTGCTGATTCGCGCCGACGCTTCGCCGACCATTGGCAGCGGCCACATCGCTCGCTGCCTGACTTTGGCGCGGGTACTGAAACAGCAGGGCAGTCACGTCGCGTTTGCCTGTCGGCGGTTGCCGGGGCATCGGCTGGATGCCCTGAGTGCCGAGGGGTTTGAGACCTTCGCGCTGCCCGAGCGTTATCGCGATGAAGACCCGCTGCAGGCCATCGAATCGATGTTGCCGTGGCAGTTCGACATCGACGCGCTGGGCCAATTGCTGGATGGGCAGGCGGAGTTCGACTGGATCATCGTCGACCATTACGGCCTTGACCATCACTGGCAAACCGCGGCGCGGCGCTGGGCGCATCGCATCGCGGCGGTGGACGATCTGGCGACCCGGCGCTACAGCGTCGATCTGTTACTCAATCAGAATCTCTCGGGTCTGAGCGAAAACTACGCGCCGCTGCTGCCGGCGGGATGCCGCACCTTGCTCGGCCCGCGCTATGCGATGTTGCGCGAGGAATTCGACTGCGCGGCGATCGAAATCAAGCCCACGGCGCGTCGGGTATTGGTCAACTTTGGCGGCTTCGATGCGGCGATGCAGACCCATCATGCGATGCTCGCTCTGGCCGATTTCAACGAACTGCAAGTGGACTTCGTTGCCGGCGCCGACAACCCTGCGTGGGCCCAGATGCAGGCGTTGGCCGAGACGCGGCCGAACTGGCGCTTGCACAGTTTTGTCAGCGATTTTTATCAGCGCATGACCGAAGCCGATCTGTTCATCGGCGCGGGCGGCGGTACCAGTTGGGAGCGTGCGGCGCTTGGGTTACCGACGATTTGTATCGCGGTGTCGAACAACCAGCAGGCCAACGGCGAAGTCATGGCCGCTGCGGGCGCGCATGTGTTTCTCGGCGCCCGTGAGCAAGTCAGCATTGAGCAATTGCGCGATGCGGTGGGGTTCGTCGCCAACAATTTCTATTTGCGCCAGAGCCTGGCCGAACGCTCGCGGCAACTGGTCGATGGCCGTGGCGCCGAGCGCGTTGCGGCAGCATTGGCCGGGGCGGTGCTGAAGCTGCGCCCGGCAACGCTCGACGACGCGCAGTTGCTGTTCGACGGGCGCAATGCCGAAGCGGTGCGGCGCGTGTCGCTGGACTCCAGCGTGATCGACTGGCCGCAGCATCTGGACTGGCTGTCGGCGAGTCTGCGCAATCCGCAGCGGCTGCTGTTGATTGCCGAGGCCGACGACGGTGCCGTCGGTATGGTGCGTTATGACCTGCGCGGGTGCGACGCGGAAGTGTCGCTGTATCTGCTTGAGGGGCGCATCGGTCTGGGCTGGGGCAGGGCGCTGCTGGCGCGCGGCGAAGCGTTCGTCACGATGCACTGGGCGCAACTGCAAGCCATCAACGCTCGGGTTTTGCCGGGCAACATCCCGTCGTTGAATCTGTTTCGTGACGCAGGCTTCAGCCAGGAGGCCTGCGCGTTCACCCGTGTTCTGAAGGAACCTTCGCATGACTAGCTTCAAGATTGGCAATCGCTCGATCGGTGCCGATGCGCCGCCGTTCATCATTGCCGAGATGAGCGGCAACCATAACCAGTCGCTGGAGGTCGCCCTGCAAATCGTCGAGGCTGCTGCCAGGGCCGGGGCGCATGCCTTGAAGCTGCAAACCTACACCGCCGAGACCATGACGCTGGATCTGTCCGAAGGCGAATTTTTCATCAAGGATCCGGGCAGTCTCTGGGCCGGTACCTCGCTGTACGAGCTGTACGAAAAAGCCCATACGCCGTGGGAATGGCACGCGCCGATTTTTGCTCGGGCCAAAGAATTGGGAATGCTCGCGTTCTCGACGCCGTTTGACGACAGCGCGGTGGATTTTCTCGAAAGCCTCGATGTGCCGGCTTACAAGATCGCCAGTTTTGAAAACACCGACCTGCCGCTGATTCGTAGGGTGGCGGCCACTGGCAAGCCGCTGATCATTTCCACTGGCATGGCCAGCATCGCCGAACTGGATGAAAGCGTGCGGGCCGCTCGCGAAGCCGGCTGCAAGGATCTGGTGCTGCTCAAGTGCACCAGCACCTATCCGGCGACCCCGCTCAACAGCAACGTGCGCACGATCCCGCATCTGCGGGAACTGTTCGGTTGTCAGGTCGGGCTGTCCGATCACTCGATGGGCGTCGGTGTTTCCGTGGCGGCGGTGGCGCTGGGCGCGACGGTGGTTGAAAAACATTTCACCCTCGACCGTTCAGCCGGTGGCGTCGACGCCAGTTTTTCCCTGGAGCCGGCAGAAATGGCCAGCCTGGTGGTGGAAACCGAGCGCGCCTGGCAAGCCATGGGCCAGGTGCATTACGGCGTCACCGAGGCCGAGCGCAAGTCGCTGGTGTATCGGCGTTCGCTGTATGTCACCGCCGACATGGCCGCCGGTGACACCTTCAGTCGCGACAATCTGCGCGCGATTCGCCCGGGTCTCGGTCTGCCGCCCAAGCACACCGACGCCGTCCTCGGCCGCCGCGCCCGCGCGCCGATCAAGCGTGGCACGCCGCTGGATTGGTCGCTGCTCGAATAAGCCGATCTGCACCGATTCGGCTAAATAGCGTGACCTGCGAGTCATAACGCGCATCTTCACTGTATTGTATTGATCGGGGAGATGGCGCCTGGCCCGTATTGCGGTTCCAGTGATAGCCCTTAGCGCTCCCCGTGGCTGCCCGTTGTGGCGGCCATTTGCTGTTTGTCGGCGCCCCTCGAAATCCTTGCGAGCGGTGGTCTTGGGCTGTTTTTTATTGGGAAGCCGTAATGATTGGCATAAAAAGCATTGCGAGCTACGTTCCTGTAGCCGGCGTGGACAATTACGCACAAGGTGCAAAATTCGAGAAGGATGAAGAATTCATCCTTGGCAAGATCGGCTCGGCGTTCCTGCCGCGCAAAGATGCTGAACAGGAAACCTCCGACCTGTGCGTGGAAGCGGCCAATGCGCTGTTTGCCAGCAACCCGGAACTGAAGCGCGAATCGATCGACGCGCTGATCGTCGTCACCCAGAACGGCGACGAAGAAGGCCTGCCGCACACCGCGGCGATCGTGCAGGACAAACTGGGCCTGCCAACCAACGTAGCCGCGTTCGATATTTCCCTGGGTTGCTCGGGTTATGTCTACGGCATCTACGCGATCAAGGGCTTCATGGAAGCCGCCGGCCTGAAAAACGGCCTGCTGATCACCGCCGACCCGTATTCGAAAATCGTCGACCCGGAAGATCGCAACACCACGATGCTGTTCGGCGATGCGGCCACCGCAACGTGGATGGGCGAAGACCCGACTTGGGCGCTGGGCAAGGCCAAGTTCGGCACGGACGGTTCCGGCGCACCGCACTTGAAGGTCACCGACGGCGTGTTCTTCATGAACGGCCGACAGGTGTTCAACTTTGCCCTGCTCAAGGTCCCGGCGCATCTGCACGAACTGCTCGATGATTCCGGCCTCAAGTCCGATGACATCGATGCGTTTTGCATTCACCAGGGCAGCGCGGCGATCGTCGATGCCGTGGCGCGCCGTTTCGAAGGCGAGCCGGAGAAGTTCATCAAGGACATGGTCGAGACCGGCAACACTGTTTCCTCGAGCATCCCGTTGCTGCTGGAAAAACACGCGCTCGATTCGCAATGGCAGCGGGTCGCGCTGAGCGGCTTCGGTGTCGGTCTGTCGTGGGGTTCGGCGATCATCTATCGTCCCTGATCGACACAAAAACAGCGGATACAAAAATAGCGTTCAAGGTTAACCTTGAACGCTATTTTTTTGCCTGATACGGAGCGCGAGGCGCCATGAGCGAGTTTTTCCAAGCCAATGCCCAGGTCTTGCAGCGGCGCTGGCCGGCGCTGTTCGCGCGCTTGCAGGCCGAGGACAGCGCAGGCGTTGCCGCTGAACTGGTACACGGGCTCGGCTCGACGCTGAGCGTCAATGGCGTGCAACTGACCAGTCGCCATGACCGCCTGCATGAGGCGGGGGTACAAGCGGCGAGCCTGCCGGAAAAGCCGCAACTGCATGTCTATGGCACCGGGTTGGGCGATTTGCCCGGTGTGCTGCTCGAGCGTGCCGATCTTGAGCGCTTGTACGTGCATATCCTCAATGGCGCACTGTTCGCACTGGTGCTGCAACTACTCGATCAGCGCCAATGGCTGGACGATCCGCGCGTCGAGTTGTTTTACGCCGATGGGCATGCTGACTTCTTCACGCCGTTTTTCGCCCTGCCTGCCGAGTTGCTGCTGGCCGATGACAGCAATGCGAAGATTCGCGATCGGCTGGTCAATGAAATTCACCTGACGTTCAACAACCGTGAGTTCGATCCGCAGTCAGCGCAGATTCAGCAGCGCTTGCAGGAGTGCTTGCCGGTGTTGCTCGGTGATGCTGATGTGGCGCAACTGTTCGGCGCCTGCGCCGGGCGGGAAATCTATGTGATTGCCACCGGGCCGAGTCTGGAGCAGCACTTCGCAAGTCTGGCGGCGATCCGCCAACGTGCCGAGCGGCCTCTGTTCATTTGTGTCGATACCGCTTATCGCCCGCTGCGCGAACACGGGATCGCGCCTGATCTGGTGGTGAGCATCGATCAGCGCATCGGCTTCCGCCATCTGCCTTTCGAGCAATCCGATGGCATCCCGCTGGTGTATTTGCCGATGAGCGATCCGACGGTATTGCAGGCATGGAAGGGCAAACGCTACGGCGGCTACTCCGCGAGCCCGATCTATGCGGACTTGCGTGAGCAATATCCGCGCGGTCAGTTGCACGTCGGCGGCAGCGTGATTCATCCGGCGGTGGATCTGGCGGTGAAGATGGGCGCTGCGACGATCACCCTGTTTGGCGCTGACTTCGCTTTCCCGATGAACAAGACTCACGCCGGCTGGGATGACGGCGATCTAGGGCCGCCGGTGAATCAGGCGCGGCATTGGGTGCGCGACGGCCACGGGCAGCGGGTCAGTACGCAGCTGAACTTTCGCGGATATCTGTGTGTGCTGGAGCGCTACATTGCTGCGCATCCACAGGTCGAGTTCCTCAACAGCAGTCGATCCGGTGCGCTGATCGCCGGAACCGCTTTCAATCAGGAGTTCGTGCAATGCATGCCCTGAGCCACTGCATGAAACAGTGCCGCGACACTGCAGCGCTGTTTCGCTTGGGCCGTGATGTCGAGGCCGCGCTGAGCATGGTCGATGTCTTCGAAAACGCTCAGCGGTGCCTGGCGTCTGCCTCTGTAGATACACAGCAACAGTGGGCGCAAGTGTTGACGCAGATGTTCGAATGTCAGGAGCGTCAGGACTGGCTGGCCCTGGCCGATTATATGGAGTACGAACTGGTCGAACTGCTGGAAAGTGCTGCGGCCTGAACAGGCCGATGGCGCTGGCCCGCCGCTTTGCGCGGCAGGCGGTTTTATGGCGTCAGTTTTTCGCGGTGGGACGACGGCTAAGTCTTTGTTTTCTCGGGGGTGGCGTGGTGATGGCAAATTTTTTTCAAAAAGCCCTCAAGCAACCTGCAATCCCGACGATAACTATTACGAAGGTTCTCTAGGCCATACCCGGCGGTTGCCAGGGCCGGAAGCCGCAGTACCCAACCAACGAGGAATTCGTCATGGCTTTAACAGTAAACACCAACACCACATCGTTGAACGTTCAGAAAAACCTGAACCGCGCTTCCGACGCTCTGTCGACTTCGATGCAACGCCTGTCTTCCGGCCTGAAAATCAACAGCGCTAAAGACGACGCTGCCGGCCTGCAGATCTCCACTCGTATGCAATCGCAGATCCGCGGTGGCAACCAGGCTATCCAGAACGCCAACGACGGTATCTCCGTTGCTCAGACCGCTGAAGGCGCTCTGCAAGCTACCACCGACATCTTGCAGCGTATGCGTGAACTGGCTGTTAAAGCACGTACCGGCACCAACGGCACTGCTGACCAGAAAGCAACCAACCTTGAATTCGCCGACATGTCCGACGAAATCAGCCGTATCGCAGCTTCGACCAACCTGAACGGCAAAAACCTGCTGGACGGTTCGGCTGGTACTGTGACTCTGCAAGTTGGCGCAAACACCGGTACTGCCAACCACATCGACCTGGTACTGAGCTCCAAGTTCGACGCCGTCAGCCTGTCCGTAGACAAAGCTACCCTGGCTCTGACCGGTACTGACGCTGCTACTGCTGGCACCAACATTGACGCTGCTATCACTGCAATCGACGCTGCTATCGCTGCGATCGGTGATACCCGTGCCAGCCTGGGTGCTTCGCAAAACCGTCTGACCAGCACCATCTCCAACCTGCAGAACATCGTTGAGAACACCACCGCTGCCCAGGGTCGTGTACAAGACACCGACTTCGCCGCTGAAACTGCTAACCTGACCAAGCAGCAAACTCTGCAGCAAGCTTCCACTTCGGTTCTGGCTCAAGCCAACCAACTGCCTTCCGCTGTACTGAAGCTGCTTCAGTAATTCGGAATGAGTTCAAGCGGGGGAGTGCGCTGGTCGTGCTCTCTCGCTTTTTTACGTTAGGAGGTGATGAGCATGGACATGAGCGTCAAGCTTAACCTGTCTTATCCGGCTCCCAAGCCAGTCACGCCGGTTGTTGAAAAACCATCGGAAACGCCCGAGGTGGCCAAGGCGCAAGCGCCGGTCGCTGCCAAGAGTCGGGATTCGGACGACACCAAGTTGAAATTGGCAGTGCAGGAGATCGAGAAGTTCGTTCAATCGATCAAACGCAATCTGGAATTCTCTATCGATGAGCATTCCGGCAAGGTCATCGTCAAGGTGATTGCAAGCGAGACGGGTGAGATCGTGCGACAGATTCCCTCCGCAGAAGCCCTCAAGCTGGCCGACAGCCTCGCCAATGCAAGCCACGTGCTGTTCGACGCCAAAGTCTGATAGCTGGCATGAATAGTGTTTGTTCGTTCTCAGGACGCCTGTAACGGTCAAAAGAATGGCAACAATCTGAAGGGAGATGCACATGGCAAGTCCAATTCTACCGGGTTCCGGACTGGGTTCCGGCCTGGACATCGGTGCGATCGTCACTGCCCTGGTCAATGCCGACAAGGCGCCGAAGCAGACGCAGATCGACACCGCGACCAAAGCCAACACGCTGAAGATTTCCGGTATCGGGTCGTTGAAAAGCGCACTGACCGCGTTCCAGACGGCGATGAGCAATCTGGGCAGCAAAACCAATCCGGCCTTCGCCGGTTTTACCGCTTCGGCGAACAATACGACCCTGACCGCGACCTCCGACAGCACTGCTGTTTCGGGCAGCTACAGCGTTGTTGTCAGTCAGTTGGCTACGGGTTCAAAAGTCGCCAGCGCTTCATTCGCCGGCGGTGCCGCCAGTGCCATTCCGAGTGGTACCCTGAAAATCAGTCAGAATGGCACTGATTACAACGTCGATATCCCGGCGAACTCCACCTTGCAGACTACGCGTGATGCGATCAACAAGGCCCAGGGCGCCAATGGTATTTCCGCCAACATCGTGACCGACAGCACGGGTGCTTCGCGCCTGGTTATCAGTTCGAGCAAGACGGGCGAAGGTTCCGACCTTACCGTCAGCGGCATTGCCGGTCTTGAAATCGACGGCACCAAACCAATGGGCACAAATCCGGCGGCAGGTGCTTCGGGAGCCGTCAACGGTGTTGCGCAAAACGCCAAGCTGACCATCGACGGGCTTCAGGTCAGCAGCAAAAGCAATACAGTGACCGGTGCGATCAGCGGTCTGACCTTGAATCTGACTACTGTCAGTCCTCTTACGGGTGATGTTCCGACGCCGACCATTGTCGGTGTAGACGCCAACACCAAGGGCCTGCAGACATCGATTCAAGCATTTGTCGACGCATTCAACACGCTCAAGAACACCATCGACACCCTGTCCAAGGCCACGCCGGACGAAGATGGCAAGCTGACCGTGCAGGCGGCGTTCACTGGCGACGCCATGCCGCGTGCACTGCTTGCCAATGTGCGAGCGGAACTGACCGCGCCAGGCGCTGGTGGTCCTTTGGCGGTGCTGTCGCAATTGGGCGTCATGACCGACCGCAACACCGGTAATCTGACATTCGATAGCAACGCCTTCAGCAAAACCATGGCTCAGCCAGGCATGACCGGCCAGGTGCAGCAATTGTTCACAGGCACCGACGACACCAATGGTCTGCTGGCGCGTATGAGCAAGGCGGTGGATCCGTACCTCAAGCCTCCGGCGGATGACAAGCTGGGCTCCGGACTGCTTGACCAGCGCATGGCCATTCTGACCAAGAACACGCGTAGCCTGACCAATCAGCAATTGGCGCTGGACCTGCGAGTCGCCAACCTGACCAAGACGTTGACGGCCAAGTACAACGCCATGGACTTGCTGGTCGGCCAGATGAAGGCGACTGCCAGCAACATTACCTCGTTCTTCAGCACGCTGAACGCTCAGCAATCCGCGAAGTAACGGGCCGACACGACAAAAACCCGGCTACGCTTTATCGGCGTGTGCCGGGTTTTTGTCTTTTGATCTAAAGTTCTGCGGTTCGTTGGCGATACACTGCTTATACGAGTCATTGTTGCAATGAGGTAGAACATGAACCCAATGTTAGCCCTTCGGCAGTACCAGAAAGTCGGCGCGCATGCACAAACGTCTGAAGCAAGCCCACATCGTCTGGTCCAAATGTTGATGGAAGGTGGTCTGGAGCGTATTGCTCAGGCCAAAGGCGCCATTGAGCGCAAGGACGTTGCAGCCAAGTGCACGGCGATCAGCAAGGCCGTCGGCATCATTGGCGGCTTGTGCGAGGGGCTTGATCTGGAAAACAGTGCCGATTCGGTAGGCGAGCTCAACCAGCTGTACATCTACATGATGAAGCGACTGGCTGAAGCCAACGTCAAGAGCGATCCCAGGATCCTCGACGAGGTGGCCGGCCTGTTGACCACGGTTAAAGAAGGCTGGGACGCCATCGCGCCTGTGCCTGCTCCGCAGTTCTGAAGGAGAGCGTCATGAGTCTTGTATTGCAGCGAATTGCCGATACCCGTGAAGCGCTGGTCGGTGCGTTGGCCGAGCGAAACTGGGAAGCCATCGGCGAGCTGGATCTGGCTTGCCGGTCCTGCATGGAAGATGTCATGGCGGAGGCAGCCACGGATGAAGTTGCGTTGCGCGACAACCTTGAGGAGCTGCTGCATGTCTACAAGGAGCTTCTTGAGGTGGCCATGGGGGAGCGGCAGGCAATAGCCAATGAGATGTCGCAGATCACCCAAGCGCAAAAAGCGGCAAAGGTTTACCATCTGTTTGGTTAATTAACCGTCAGTTAATCCAGACATGTGCGCCATAAATTTGACTGTGCACGGTTTTTTGACTTAACTAGTGGCTATTATCAGATTTAGGGCGTCTACAGGCACATGGTGTCCTGCAAGCGTCTCGCTTGCCCCATTTTTCGGGCATTGAGTTGACTAGGGAAGTTGCTATTGCATGTGGCGTGAAACCAAAATTCTGCTGATCGATGACGATAGCGTCCGCCGCCGCGACCTGGCGGTGATTCTGAATTTTCTTGGCGAAGAAAATTTACCCTGCGGCAGCCATGACTGGCAGCAGGCAGTCGGCTCTTTGTCGTCTAGTCGTGAGGTCATTTGCGTACTGATCGGGACCGTTAATGCTCCTGGTGCGCTTTTGGGCTTGTTAAAGACACTCTCAACCTGGGATGAGTTCCTTCCGGTTTTGTTGATGGGCGATAATTCTTCCGTTGACTTGCCTGAAGACCAGCGACGCCGGGTGCTTTCCACCCTCGAAATGCCGCCCAGCTACAGCAAATTGCTCGATTCGCTGCACCGTGCCCAGGTCTATCGCGAGATGTATGACCAGGCCCGCGAGCGCGGTCGTCATCGTGAACCCAATCTGTTCCGCAGCCTCGTCGGCACCAGCCGGGCGATTCAGCATGTGCGTCAGATGATGCAGCAGGTCGCCGACACCGACGCCAGCGTGCTGATTCTTGGCGAATCCGGCACCGGCAAGGAAGTGGTCGCGCGCAACCTGCATTACCATTCCAAGCGCCGTGACGCGCCGTTTGTGCCAGTCAATTGCGGCGCGATCCCGGCAGAGCTGCTGGAAAGCGAACTGTTCGGCCACGAAAAGGGCGCCTTCACCGGGGCGATCACCAGCCGTGCCGGGCGTTTCGAACTGGCCAATGGCGGTACGCTGTTCCTCGACGAAATCGGCGACATGCCGCTGCCGATGCAGGTCAAACTGCTGCGTGTGCTGCAGGAACGCACCTTCGAGCGCGTGGGCAGCAACAAGACCCAAAGTGTCGACGTGCGCATCATTGCGGCGACGCACAAGAATCTCGAAACCATGATCGAGATCGGCTCGTTCCGCGAAGACCTTTACTACCGCCTGAACGTGTTCCCGATCGAGATGGCGCCGCTGCGTGAGCGCGTCGAAGACATCCCGTTGCTGATGAACGAACTGATCTCGCGCATGGAGCATGAAAAGCGCGGTTCGATCCGTTTCAACTCGGCGGCGATCATGTCGCTGTGTCGTCACGGCTGGCCGGGCAACGTTCGCGAACTGGCCAACCTCGTCGAGCGCATGGCGATCATGCACCCGTACGGGGTGATCGGCGTGGTCGAGTTGCCGAAGAAATTCCGCTACGTCGACGACGAAGACGAGCAGATGGTCGACAGCCTGCGCAGCGATCTGGAAGAACGCGTGGCTATCAACGGTCACACGCCGGATTTCAGCGCCAACGCATTGCTGCCGCCCGAAGGCCTGGACCTCAAGGACTACCTCGGTGGTCTGGAGCAGGGTCTGATCCAGCAGGCGCTGGACGATGCCAACGGCATCGTGGCGCGGGCGGCGGAACGCCTGCGTATCCGTCGTACCACTCTGGTCGAGAAGATGCGCAAGTACGGCATGAGCCGGGCGGGAGGAGACGAACAGGCGGATGATTGACGCCTGTTTTCCAAGTGCTTCATCTATAAGCGCTTTTTTTTAGGCACGGGTATTGCTACAGCCCTCGCAACGTTCCGTTTCACTGACGGTCAGCCAAGCGAGAGAGCACAATGCCCCAAGCCGCCCAGATCTCTTCTGCCTCAAATATCGTGGGGCAACCCTCGTCCGTAGAGCAGGCAAGCCGTCAGGGACTTGAGCAGGCGTTCGAGCTGTTCAACCAGATGTCCAGCCAGTTGACCGACTCCTACAGCATGCTCGAAGCGCGGGTGACCGAACTCAAGGGCGAGCTGGCCGTGGTCAGCGCCCAGCGCATGCAGGAGCTGGCGGAAAAGGAGCGCTTGGCCAACCGTCTGCAAAACCTTCTCGATCTGTTGCCCGGTGGCGTCATCGTCATCGACGGCCACGGCATTGTCTGCGAAGCCAATCCGGCTGCTATCGAATTGCTCGGCTTGCCGCTGGAAGGCGAGTTGTGGCGCCAGGTGATTGCCCGCTGCTTCGCCCCGCGTGAAGATGACGGCCACGAAATCTCGCTGAAAAACGGTCGACGCTTGTCGATTGCTACTCGTTCGCTGGATGCCGAGCCGGGGCAATTGGTCCTGCTCAACGATTTGACGCAAACCCGTCATTTACAGGATCAACTGGCACGCCACGAGCGCCTGTCATCACTCGGACGCATGGTCGCTTCGCTGGCCCATCAAATCCGTACGCCGCTGTCCGCCGCGCTGCTGTATGCCAGTCATTTGACTGAGCAGGAGCTGCCGGTCGCCACGCAGCAGCGTTTCGCTGGACGTCTGAAAGAGCGCCTGCATGAGCTGGAGCACCAAGTGCGTGACATGCTGGTGTTCGCGCGCGGCGAGTTACCGCTGACCGATCGCCTCACCCCCAACGCGTTGATGCAGGCACTGCAGGCCGCGGCGCTGACCCATGTACAGGACTTGCCGATCCGCTGGCAATGCGACAGCCATGCCGGCGAACTGCTGTGCAATCGCGACACGCTGGTCGGGGCGCTGTTGAATCTGATCGAAAACGCGATTCAGGCCAGTGCTGGCGCAGTCCGTTTGAAAGTCCATTGCTACACCCGCGACAACGCCTTGCGCCTGTGCATCAGCGACAGCGGCAGCGGCATCGAGCCGGCCGTACTGGCGCGCCTTGGCGAACCGTTTTTCACCACTAAAGTCACCGGCACCGGCCTCGGCCTGACCGTCGTCAAGGCGGTGGCGCGGGCGCATCAAGGAGAATTGCGGCTGCGCTCGCGGGTCGGCCGCGGCACCTGCGCGCAGGTGATCCTGCCATTGTTTACTGCTGCACAAGGAGTTGAGTGACTGCCATGGGCATCAAGGTGTTGCTGGTCGAAGATGACCGTTCGTTGCGCGAAGCGCTGGCCGATACGCTGTTGCTGGCCGGGCACGATTACCGTGCGGTCGGTTGCGCCGAAGACGCGTTGACGGCCGTGGCGCACGAAGCCTTCAGCCTGGTGGTCAGTGACGTCAACATGCCGGGGATGGACGGCCATCAACTGCTCGCACTGTTGCGCGCACGCCAGCCGCAATTGCCGGTGTTGCTGATGACTGCCCACGGTGCGGTCGAACGTGCCGTCGACGCGATGCGTCAGGGTGCGGCGGATTATCTGGTCAAGCCGTTCGAACCCAGGGCGCTGCTCGATCTGGTAGCGCGGCATGCGTTGGGCAATATCAATGCCGGCGAAGTCGAGGGGCCGATAGCCGTCGAGCCGGCCAGCGCGCAATTGCTCGATCTCGCCGCACGCGTGGCGCGCAGCGATTCCACGGTATTGATCTCTGGCGAGTCCGGCACCGGCAAAGAAGTGCTGGCGCGCTACATTCACCAGCAGTCGCACCGCGCCAATCAGCCGTTCATTGCGATCAACTGCGCAGCGATCCCCGACAACATGCTCGAAGCGACGTTGTTCGGTCACGAGAAGGGTTCGTTTACCGGCGCCATCGCCGCTCAGCCCGGCAAGTTCGAGCAGGCTGACGGTGGCACCATTCTGCTTGACGAAATTTCGGAAATGCCTCTAGGTCTGCAAGCCAAGTTGCTGCGTGTCTTGCAGGAACGTGAAGTCGAGCGCGTCGGCGCACGCAAGCCGATCACCCTGGATATTCGCGTGGTCGCTACCACCAACCGTGATCTGGCGGGCGAAGTGGCGGCGGGGCGCTTCCGTGAGGATCTGTTTTACCGCCTGTCGGTTTTCCCCCTGGCCTGGCGTCCACTTCGCGAGCGCACTGCCGATATCCTGCCGCTGGCGGAAAGGTTGCTGGCCAAACACGTCAATAAAATGAAGCATGCGGCGGCGAAGCTTTCGCCCGAGGCACAAGCGTGCCTGACGGCCTACCCGTGGCCGGGCAATGTGCGTGAGCTGGATAACGCCATTCAGCGGGCGCTGATCCTGCAGCAAGGCGGGTTGATTCAGCCGCATGATTTCTGCCTCGCCGGCGCGCTACCGGTGGCTGCTTCGCCCGTCGCGGCTCCGGCGATTCGAGAGCTTGAAGTCGAAGCGGATTCGTCCGGTGCGCTGGGCGATGACCTGCGCCGCCGGGAGTTTCAGATGATCATCGACACCCTGCGGGCCGAGCGCGGCCGACGCAAGGAAGCAGCGGAAAAACTCGGCATCAGCCCGCGTACCCTGCGCTACAAGCTGGCGCAGATGCGCGATGCCGGCATGGACGTCGAAGGCTATCTGTTCGCCACCTGAATCACCGCACAACAATCAACATGTTTTTCTCAAAGGGGTGCCCGTTAGCTGGCACCCTTGTTGCTAATACCTGTGTACCCGCCGAGTGAAGTGTCAAAAAATTGCGGGCCGCCCAAGAGAGTAGACCATGAGCCAAGGTATTGAATTTAATCGGTTGATGATGGACATGCAGGCCATGAAAGTGGATGCCATGTCTGCGCGCAAATCGACCGCCGCTGTTCCTGAACTGGCGGGCAGCAGCTTTTCCGACATGCTCGGTCAAGCGATCAATAAAGTCAGCGATACCCAGCAGGCGTCGACTCAACTGGCCAACGCATTCGAGGTCGGCAAGAGCGGCGTCGATCTGACCGACGTGATGGTCGCGTCGCAGAAAGCCAGCGTGTCGTTCCAGGCTCTGACCCAGGTGCGCAACAAACTGGTTCAGGCGTATCAAGACATCATGCAGATGCCGGTATAAGGGCGAGATTGAGTCATGGCAGAAGCAGTCGCTGATAACGTTCCGGCCAAGGCCACCCCGATCGACGGCAAACCGCCGCTGTTCGGCCTGTCCTTTCTGGAAAACCTTTCCCAGATGACCGTGCTGCGTCAGGTCGGCCTGTTGGTCGGTCTGGCCGCGAGCGTGGCGATTGGCTTTGCCGTGGTGCTGTGGTCGCAGCAGCCGGATTACCGTCCACTGTACGGCAGTCTCGCCGGCCTGGACGCCAAGCAGGTCATGGAAACCCTGGCCGCCGCTGACATCCCTTACAACGTAGAACCCAATTCCGGCGCCTTGCTGGTCAAGGCCGACGACCTGTCCCGTGCGCGGATGAAACTCGCAGCCGCTGGTGTCACTCCCAGCGACGGCAATATCGGTTTCGAAATCCTCGACAAGGAACAGGGTCTGGGCACCAGCCAGTTCATGGAAGCGACCCGTTATCGTCGCGGCCTCGAAGGTGAACTGGCGCGCACCATTTCCAGCCTGAACAACGTCAAGGGCGCCCGCGTGCACCTGGCGATTCCGAAAAGTTCGGTATTCGTGCGTGACGAGCGCAAGCCGAGCGCTTCGGTACTGGTCGAACTGTACAGCGGTCGTTCGCTGGAGCCGGGTCAGGTCGTAGCGATCATCAATCTGGTGGCGACGTCCGTTCCCGAGCTGAGCAAATCGCAGATCACTGTCGTCGATCAGAAGGGCAACCTGCTCTCTGATCAGGCGGAAAACTCCGAAATGACCATGGCCGGCAAGCAGTTCGATTACAGCCGCCGCATGGAAAGCATGCTCACCCAGCGCGTGCACAACATTCTGCAACCGGTACTGGGCAACGATCGCTACAAGGCTGAAGTCTCCGCCGACATCGATTTCAGTGCCGTCGAGTCGACCGCCGAGCAGTTCAACCCGGATCAACCGGCGTTGCGCAGCGAGCAGTCGGTCAACGAACAACGCACCGCCAGCAATGGCCCGCAAGGTGTTCCGGGTGCCCTGAGCAACCAGCCGCCGTCGCCAGCCTCGGCACCGCAAACCACCGGCGGCGCTGCTGCCCCGGCGGGGATGATCCAGCCAGGTCAGCCACTGGTCGATGCCAACGGTCAGCAGATCATGGACCCGGCCACCGGCCAGCCGATGCTCGCGCCGTATCCGGCAGACAAGCGTCAACAATCCACCAAGAACTTCGAGCTCGACCGTTCGATCAGCCACACCAAGCAGCAACAGGGCCGTCTCAATCGCCTGTCGGTGTCGGTGGTGGTCGACGATCAGGTCAAGGTCAACGCGGCCAACGGCGAAACCAGCCGTGCGCCGTGGACCGCCGACGAATTGGCGCGCTTCACCCGTCTGGTGCAGGACGCCGTCGGTTTCGACGCCAGCCGTGGCGACAGCGTCAGCGTGATCAACATGCCGTTCTCCGCCGAGCGCGGCGAAGTGATTGCCGATATTCCGTTCTACTCCCAGCCATGGTTCTGGGACATCGTCAAACAAGTGCTGGGTGTGTTGTTCATCCTGGTGCTGGTGTTTGGTGTGCTGCGTCCGGTGCTCAACAACATCACCGGTGGTGGCAAAGGCAAGGAGCTGGCCGGTCTGGGCAGCGACGTGGAACTCGGTGGCATGGGCGGCCTGGACGGCGAACTGGCCAACGACCGCGTAAGCCTCGGTGGTCCGCAGAGCATTCTGTTGCCGAGCCCGAGCGAGGGTTATGACGCGCAACTGAATGCAATCAAGAGTCTGGTAGCTGAAGACCCGGGGCGCGTGGCTCAGGTCGTGAAAGAGTGGATTAACGCAGATGAGTGATAACCGAGCCGCCACCCTCAAACTGACCAAGGTCGACAAAGCCGCGATTCTGCTGCTGTCCCTCGGTTCGACCGATGCTGCGCAGGTGCTGCGCCACATGGGCCCGAAAGAAGTGCAGCGGGTCGGCGTGGCCATGGCGCAGATGGGCAACGTCCATCGCGAGCAGGTCGAGCAGGTCATGAGCGAGTTCGTCGACATCGTCGGCGACCAGACCAGCCTCGGCGTCGGCTCCGACGATTACGTGCGCAAAATGCTCACCCAGGCGCTGGGCGAAGACAAGGCCAACGGCCTGATCGACCGCATCCTGCTCGGTGGCAACACCAGTGGCCTGGACAGCCTGAAATGGATGGAGCCGCGCGCGGTCGCCGACGTCATCCGTTACGAACACCCGCAGATCCAGGCGATCGTGGTCGCGTACCTCGACCCGGATCAGGCCGGTGAAGTGCTCGGCAACTTCGACCACAAGGTGCGTCTGGACATCATCCTGCGCGTCTCGTCGTTGAACACCGTGCAGCCGGCGGCGTTGAAAGAGCTGAACCAGATTCTCGAGAAGCAGTTCTCCGGCAACTCGAATGCCTCGCGCACCACTCTGGGTGGCATCAAGCGTGCGGCCGACATCATGAACTTCCTCGACAGCTCGATCGAAGGCCAGCTCATGGACTCGATCCGCGAAGTCGACGAAGACCTGTCCGGTCAGATCGAAGACCTCATGTTCGTGTTCAACAACCTGGCGGACGTCGACGACCGCGGAATTCAGGCGCTGCTGCGCGAAGTGTCGTCCGATGTGCTGGTGCTGGCCCTCAAGGGTTCGGACGAAGGCGTCAAGGAAAAGATCTTCAAGAACATGTCCAAGCGTGCCGCCGAACTGTTGCGCGACGACCTCGAAGCCAAAGGCCCGGTGCGCGTCAGCGACGTCGAAACCGCGCAGAAGGAAATCCTCACCATTGCCCGCCGCATGGCCGAGGCCGGCGAGATCGTGCTCGGTGGCAAGGGCGGCGAGGAAATGATCTAAGCCCATGGACAAGCCTGACGAGTCTGTGACGGATCTGATCCGCGCCCGCGATGTTCGTGGTTTCGAATCCTGGGCGCTGCCCAGCTTCGACCCGCCAAAACCGGAACCTGAGCCCGAGCCGGAACCTGAACCGCCGGAAATGGAAGAAGTGCCGCTGGAAGAAGTCCAGCCACTGACCCTGGAAGAACTCGAAAGCATCCGTCAGGAGGCTTACAACGAGGGCTTCGCCATTGGCGAGAAGGAAGGTTTTCACAGCGCCACGCTGAAGGTGCGTCAAGAAGCCGAAGTGGCGCTGGCGGCGAAACTCGCCAGCCTCGAGCAACTGATGGCGCACCTGTTCGAGCCGATCGCCGAGCAGGACACGCAGATTGAAAAATCGCTGGTCGACCTCGTCCAGCACATCACTAAACAAGTGATCAAGCGTGAGCTGGCGATCGATTCGAGCCAGATCGAACACGTCATGCGCGACGCCCTCAAGCTGTTGCCGCTGGGCGTCGACAACGTGCGCCTGTACGTCAATCCGCAGGATTTCGAACAGGCTAAGGGCCTGCGTGAGCGCCACGAAGAAACCTGGCGCATCGTCGAAGACGAAGCGCTGATGCCGGGCGGTTGTCGGGTTGAAACCGCGCACAGCCGCATCGATGCGAGCATCGAGACCCGCGTCGCGCAGGTCATGGACAAGCTGTTCGACCAGTTGCACGAGCAGGCTTTGCATCCGGCCGAGGCCGACCTGAGTCTGGACATCCCCGACGACATCAAGCCGACGGCTGCTGCTGAAGAGCCGCTTGCGGACCACCCCGATGCGCCTTGAACGCACCAGCTTCGCCAAGCGCCTGAGCACCTACGCCGAGGCCACCGAAATGGCCGGCGCGCCGATTCTCGAAGGGCGTCTGCTGCGCATGGTCGGCCTCACGCTCGAAGCCGAAGGCTTGCGCGCGGCCATGGGCACTCGCTGCCTGGTGATCAACGACGACAGCTATCACCCCTCGCAGGTCGAAGCGGAAGTCATGGGCTTTTCCGGCAGCAAAGTCTTTCTGATGCCGGTCGGCAGCGTCGCCGGGATTGCGCCGGGCGCCCGCGTGGTGCCGCTGGCCGAGACCGGTCGTTTGCCGATGGGCATGAGCATGCTCGGTCGTGTGCTCGATGGCGCCGGTCGCGCGCTGGACGGCAAGGGCGGCATGAAAGCCGAAGACTGGGTGCCGATGGATGGCCCGACGATCAACCCGCTCAACCGTGACCCGATCAGCGAGCCACTGGACGTCGGTATTCGCTGCATCAACGGTTTGTTGACGGTCGGCCGCGGCCAGCGTCTGGGCTTGTTCGCCGGTACCGGTGTGGGTAAATCGGTGTTGCTGGGCATGATGACGCGCTTCACCGAAGCCGACATTATCGTCGTCGGCCTGATCGGCGAGCGGGGTCGCGAAGTTAAAGAATTCATCGAGCACAGCCTCGGTGAAGAAGGCCTCAAGCGTTCCGTAGTGGTCGCCTCGCCGGCGGACGATGCGCCGCTGATGCGTCTGCGCGCGGCGATGTATTGCACGCGCATCGCCGAGTATTTCCGCGACAAGGGCAAGAATGTCCTGTTGCTGATGGACTCGCTGACTCGTTTCGCCCAGGCCCAGCGGGAAATCGCCCTGGCCATCGGCGAGCCGCCAGCGACCAAGGGTTACCCGCCGTCGGTGTTCGCCAAACTGCCGAAACTGGTCGAACGTGCCGGTAACGCGGAGAAGGGCGGCGGCTCGATCACCGCGTTCTATACCGTGCTCTCCGAGGGCGACGACCAGCAGGACCCGATTGCCGACTCGGCGCGAGGCGTGCTCGACGGGCACATCGTGCTGTCCCGGCGCCTGGCTGAGGAAGGGCATTATCCGGCCATCGATATCGAAGCGTCGATCAGCCGGGTGATGCCGGCGGTGGTCTCGCCGGAACACATGCAGCGTGCGCAGTATTTCAAACAGTTGTGGTCGCGCTATCAGCAGAGCCGCGACCTGATCAGCGTCGGCGCCTACGTCGCCGGCGGCGATCGCGAGACCGATCTGGCGATTTCCCTGCAAGCGCAACTGGTTCGCTATCAGCGTCAGGGCCTCAACGACAAGATCACCATGGGCGAAAGCCAGGCTTACCTCGAGACCTTGTTCGCCCCAGCGGCGGGCGGGTAAGCGGTCATGGCCGTCAGCCGCGCCGCACGCCTGGCACCGGTGGTGGAAATGGCCGAGAAGGCCGAGAAAACCGCCGTGCAACGCATGGCTTATTTCCAGGGGCAGGTGACAGTCGCCGAGAGCAAGCTCGCCGACCTCAATGCCTTTCGTCTGGATTACTCGCAGCAGTGGATCGTGCGCGGCAGCACCGGCGTGTCCGGTCAATGGCTGCTCGGGTTTCAGGGCTTTCTGGCGCAACTCGACACCGCCGTCGACCAGCAGCGCCAGAGTCTGGTCTGGCACCAGAACAACCTCGAGAAGGCGCGCAATGAGTGGCAACAGGCGTTCGCTCGCGTCGAGGGTTTGCGCAAACTGGTGCAGCGTTACCGCGACGAGGCGCAGCGTCTGGAAGACAAGCGCGAACAGAAGCTGCTCGATGAATTGTCCCAGCGCCTGCCGCGGCGTGATGCCTTCTAGACCTCAGCCAAATCCCCTCTGGGAGCGAGCCTGCTCGCGAAAAGCATTCTGTCAGTTGACGACATAGTTGACTGACACCCCGCTTTCGCGAGCAGGCTCGCTCCCACATCTGTTCCACATATGATCAACCGTTGCGCCTTGCCCCATCCCTAACCAGGTGCTAAACCTTGTACAGGTTCGTCAATGACAAGGAAGCCAGTCAATGTCAGTCGTTACAGAAGTATCCCCCGATGGTCAGAAACTCACGATCGCGATCAAGGGGCGGTTCGATTTCGGTCGCCATCAGGAATTTCGCGAGTCGTATGAAAAACTCAATGCGAAACCCGGGTCCATCGTCGTCGACCTGAAAGAAGCGACCTACCTCGACAGCTCGGCGCTGGGCATGCTGCTCCTGCTGCGCGATCACGCCGGCGGCGACGAGGCGGATATCCGCGTGGTCAACAGCAGCTCCGACGTGAAGAAAATCCTCGCGATCTCCAACTTCGACAAACTGTTCGACATCAGTTGACAGCCATGCAGGCGCAAGAGCCGCTGACCGTGCTGATCGCCGAAGACAGCGCCGCCGATCGCTTGTTGCTGTCGACCATCGTCCGTCGTCAGGGCCACCAGGTGCTGACGGCGGCGAACGGCGCCGAGGCGGTCGAAACCTTCAAACTGCAGCATCCCGACCTGGTCCTGATGGACGCGCTGATGCCGGTGATGGACGGCTTCGAAGCTGCGCGGCAGATCAAGGCGCTGGCGGGCGAGACGCTGGTGCCGATCATCTTCCTCACCTCGCTGACCGAAAGCGAAGCCTTGGTACGCTGCCTGGAGGCGGGCGGCGACGATTTTCTGGCGAAGCCGTACAACCAGGTGATCCTCGCCGCCAAAATCAAGGCGATGGATCGCTTGCGCCGTTTGCAGGCAACGGTTTTGCAGCAGCGTGACCTGATCGCCCGGCATCACGATTACCTGCTCAACGAGCAGCGCGTCGCCAAAGCAGTGTTCGACAAGGTCGCGCATTCCGGTTGCCTGAATGCGCCGAACATTCGCTATCTACAATCGCCCTACGCGCTGTTCAACGGTGACCTGTTGCTGGCGGCGTACACGCCGGCCGGTGACATGCACGTCATGCTCGGTGACTTCACTGGCCACGGCTTGCCGGCCGCCGTCGGGGCGATGCCGCTGGCCGAAGTGTTTTACGGGATGACCGCCAAAGGCTACGGCCTGGCGGAAACCCTGCGTGAGATGAACGCCAAGCTCAAGCGCATCCTGCCGGTGGACATGTTCTGCTGCGCCACTTTGCTCTGTCTGAGTTTCCAGAGCCGTTCGGTGGAGGTGTGGAATGGCGGCATGCCGGACGGTTATCTGCACCGCATGGCCACGGGCGAGCGGGTACCGTTGCCGTCGGCGCATTTGCCGCTGGGGATTCTCAGCGCCGAGGCCTTCGATGACCGCACTGACGTGTATCCGATGGCCATCGATGACCGGGTGTTCCTGCTGTCGGACGGGGTCATCGATACCGGTGATGGCAATGACCAGTTGTTCGGCGTCGAGCGCTTGCAGCAGGTGTTTGCCGCCAATCGCCAGGCGGATCGCTTGTTCGAGGACATCGAGCAGGCACTGCGCGATTTCGGCGGCGAGGCGCGTGACGACGTCAGCATGGTCGAGGTCAGCCTGCTCGCATCCGCGCCGGCGCAGACGCTGGCGCCGGTGTATTCCGACAGCGGCCAGTCGAGCCCGCTGGACTGGTCGGTGAGTTTCGAATTTCGTGGCGCCACGCTCAAGCGCTTCAACCCCTTGCCCTATCTGTTGCAACTGCTGCTGGAGGTACACGGGCTGCGCGCGCAGAGTGGCGCGCTGTACAGCGTGCTGGCCGAGTTGTATTCCAACGCGCTGGAGCATGGCGTGCTCGGCCTGGACTCCAGCCTCAAGCGCGATGCAGCGGGCTTTGCTCTTTATTACCAGCAGCGCAATGAACGCCTCGAAGCGCTGCAGGACGGTTTTGTTCGTGTGCATCTGCAGGTGCAGCCGCAGCCGCGCGGCGCGGGTGGCGGTCTGCTGATTCGGGTCGAGGACAGCGGCAAGGGTTTCGATGTGGCCGGGGTCATGCAGCGGCCACTGGAAGGCCTCCGTTTGTCGGGGCGCGGTGTTGGCCTGGTGCGCCAATTGGGGCGTAACGCTCGCTGGACGGACGAAGGTCGTAGTGCCAGCGTGGAGTTTTTCTGGGAGATTCAGGCATAATTCGCGCATTCTTGATCAAGGAGTGAGCAAGTGACTGACATACAGGTAGATTACGATGCGCTGAGCGTATTGCGTGAGGTGATGGAGGAGGGTTATCCAGAGCTTCTGGATACTTTTCTGACGGATTCCGAAAGTCGCCTGGCGGAACTGCGCAATGCAGCGGACGCCAAGGCCTTGTCGGACATTGCTCATAGCTTCAAGGGCAGCGCCAGCAATATGGGCGCGGTCCGCCTCGCCGCGTTATGCCAGGATCTGGAGTCGAGCGCCAAAGACCAGACCCCGGAAGCACGGGCGCAACTGGTCGCTCGCATCGCCGGTGAGTTCGCCGACGTGCGTCCTGTTTACGAAGACGAAAAGCATCACGCCCATACCCACTGATCCGGCCGTCCGGCGCTTTTCCGAAGCGCCGGCGATATCTGGCCCGGCACTTGCAGATAACTCCGCAACTGTACCTACGATCCCAGTGCAGCGGAGACCGTTTCATGCCTGCGACCCCCAACATCCTCATTCAGAACGCCGCTCAGGCCAAGGCGCAAGCTGCCTCGGCCAAAACGCCGGCAATGGCCGCAGACACCGCTGATAAAGCCTCCAGCTTCGCCAAAGTGTTCGCCGATCAGGGCTCGAACAAGCCCGTCGCCAGCGCTGACAATTCGCCCAAACCGGCGCGCGACAAGGTCGCCGATAACAGCGGCAAGAAAGACATCGGCAAGGATCAGTCTGCCGCTGCGCAGCCGGCGGTTGCCGATAGCGGCAATGACTTGCCTGCCGATAAAACCGCAGCCACCGATGACACTGCCGCTAATAGCGACGCCAGCGCGGACACCCCACAGACGCCGGTCGCTGAAACTACACCGGTTGATCCTGCGCTGGATCCGGCATTGGTTACCGCTGCGCAACCGCTGATCGCCGCGCCTGTCGTGCAGGCGCCAGCCGTCGTCGCCACTGCCCAGCCAGAAGTCGAGACGCCTGCGCTGGCGGCTTTGCCGGGCATGGTCAAAGATCCGGCGGCTACCCCCGCCAGCGATTTCGATCCGTCCGCCGACCCGCTCGATTCGCTGCCCGCCGTGCGCATGGCGATGGAGCAGGGCGGGCATATTTCCGCCGCCAGCCAGGCACAACCGAAAGCCTCGCCGGCCCAGGCTCAGGCCGACGGTGAATTGACTGCGGCACAGAACTTCGCTGCCGGCATGGCCAGCATGCTCGATGTGCAAGCCGACAAGGACAGCACCAGCCAGGGCGGCGAGAAAGCGTTCAGCGGCTTGATCGACGACGGCCTCAAGGACCTCACATCAGCGACCAGCGATACCCGCGTCGATGACTTCGCCAACCGCCTGGCGGCGCTGACTCAGGCCGCCACGCCGAAGACGGCCAATGCAGTGCCGGTGAATCAGCCGATCGCCATGCACCAGAGCGGCTGGACTGAAGAAGTGGTCAACCGCGTCATGTATCTGTCGAGCGCCAACTTGAAAGCGGCGGACATTCAGTTGCAGCCTGCCGAACTGGGGCGTCTGGATATTCGCGTGAACATGGTCCCGGACCAGCAGACGCAAGTCACGTTCATGAGTGCGCACCCAAGCGTACGTGAAGCGCTGGACAGCCAGATGCACCGTCTGCGCGACATGTTCAACCAGCAGGGCATGGGCCAGGTCGACGTCAACGTCGCCGACCAGAACCGTAGCTGGCAAGGCCAGCAAGGCCAGGAGCAGGCGCAGCAGGGCCAGAGCGGGCGCACCAGCGCAGCCGGCGGTCGCCTCGATTCGGTGGACGAAGAATTGGCGCCGGCCAGCGTGGCTGAAGTAGCAGCGCAGACCACCAGCGTGATCGGCAGCAGCGCGGTCGACTATTACGCCTGATCGCTTCAGATCAAAAGCCCCTCACCCTAGCCCTCTCCCAGAGGGAGAGGGGACTGATCGGGGGATGCTCAGGATGTGCGCCGCCCTGATCGTTTTGCGCTGAATCCAGTTGAGGCGCGCCCCTTGTCATCCGACTCGTAATCGACTCGGTCCTTTAGGTCGATGCAAAACGAAAACCCGACTCAATCTGCTCCCTCTCCCTCGGGGAGAGGGCTGGGGTGAGGGTGGCTTTTGACTTTGGCGTTGTCTGCGCGACCTCCGACACTTCTGGCATAACACTTGCTCTTGCCTAGCCGTGCAACTGTAAAACCCCCGATTAGTGACGGATTATTGGCATGGCGAAGAGCGAAGCAGCAGCGGTAAAAGACCCGGCAACCAAAGGCAAACTCAAGCTGATCATTGTGATCGTGCTGGCCTTGCTGTTGGCCATCGGTGCGTCCGTAGGGGCGACCTGGTTCTTCATGCACAGCGCCCAGAGCAAGCCTGCCGAGGCCGCCGAAGCTGCGCCGGTCGGCAAGCAGGCGGCGATCTTCGAGCCGATGGCGCCGGCCTTCGTTGCCAACTACAACCAGAACGGACGTCAGCGCTACATGCAGGTGAGCATCACCATGCTCGCGCGAAACCAGGCCGATCTGGACGCGCTCAAAGTGCACATGCCGGTGATCCGCAACAACCTGGTGATGCTCTTCTCCGGTCAGGACTTCGCGACCCTGGCGACCCCGGTCGGCCAAGAGATGTTGCGCCAGAAGGCCACCGCCAGCGTTCAGGAAGTGGCGCAGAAAGAGCTGGGCAAAGTGGTCATCGAACAGTTGCTCTTCACTAATTTCGTACTGCAGTAGGAACACGACATGGCCGTGCAGGATCTGCTGTCCCAGGATGAAATCGACGCGCTGTTGCATGGCGTCGACGATGGTCTGGTACAGACCGATAACGCTGCCGAACCCGGCAGTGTCAAAAGTTACGACCTGACCAGCCAGGATCGCATCGTCCGTGGACGCATGCCGACCCTGGAAATGATCAACGAGCGTTTCGCCCGCTACACCCGCATCAGCATGTTCAACATGCTGCGCCGCTCCGCGGACGTTGCCGTCGGTGGCGTGCAGGTGATGAAGTTCGGCGAATACGTGCACTCGCTGTACGTGCCGACCAGCCTCAACCTGGTCAAGATCAAACCGCTGCGCGGCACCGCGCTGTTCATCCTCGACGCCAAACTGGTGTTCAAACTGGTGGACAACTTCTTCGGCGGCGACGGCCGTCACGCGAAGATCGAAGGGCGTGAATTCACCCCGACCGAACTGCGCGTGGTGCGCATGGTGCTGGAGCAGGCCTTCGTCGATCTGAAAGAAGCCTGGCAGGCGATCATGGAAGTCAACTTCGAGTACATCAACTCGGAAGTGAACCCGGCCATGGCCAACATCGTCGGCCCGAGCGAAGCCATTGTGGTCTCCACCTTCCACATCGAACTCGATGGCGGTGGCGGCGATCTGCACGTGACCATGCCGTACTCGATGATCGAGCCGGTGCGCGAAATGCTCGACGCCGGTTTCCAGTCCGACCTCGACGATCAGGACGAGCGCTGGGTCAACGCCCTGCGCCAGGACGTGCTTGATGTCGACGTGCCGATCGGCGCCACCGTGGCCCGCCGCCAGTTGAAACTGCGCGACATCCTGCACATGCAGCCGGGCGATGTGATCCCGGTCGAGATGCCGGAAGACATGATCATGCGCGCCAACGGCGTGCCGGCCTTCAAGGTCAAGATGGGCTCGCACAAAGGCAACCTCGCGTTGCAAGTGATCGAGCCGATCGAGCGTCGCTGAGGCGACGTTTTCAACCCCCGCATTTAACCGAATTGTTGCCCGCCGAGGACACATGATGAACGACGATATGAACGCGCAGGACGATCAGGCACTGGCCGATGAATGGGCTGCGGCCCTTGAAGAAACCGGTGACGCCGGCCAGGCTGACATTGATGCACTGCTGGCCGCCGACGCCGGCACTTCCAGCTCCAACCGTCTGCCGATGGAAGAATTCGGCAGCGTGCCAAAAAACAACGACCCGGTGACCCTCGACGGCCCGAACCTGGACGTGATTCTCGACATCCCGGTGTCGATCTCGATGGAAGTCGGCAGCACCGACATCAACATCCGCAACCTGCTGCAACTCAACCAGGGTTCGGTGATCGAGCTTGATCGTCTGGCCGGCGAGCCGCTGGACGTGCTGGTCAACGGCACCCTGATCGCCCATGGCGAAGTGGTAGTGGTCAACGAGAAGTTCGGCATCCGCCTGACCGACGTGATCAGCCCAAGCGAACGCATCAAGAAGCTGCGCTGAGTGAAAAGGTTTCTCTGGGCTTTGCTGGCTTTGCCACTGAGCGTGCTGGCCGCCGAGCCGGGCGCAACCGCTGCTGCGCCTGCCGCCACCGCGCCGATGGTCAACAGCGGCGTGGCCGGGCAATTGACGCAACTGGTGTTCGGTCTGCTGCTGGTGCTGGGTCTGATCTTCTTCCTCGCCTGGCTGTTGCGCCGTGTGCAGCAGGCAGGTCCGGCGGGCAAGGGCCAGGTGATCGAATTGATCGGTTCGCGCGCGCTCGGCCCGCGTGACCGCTTGATGCTGGTGCAGGTCGGCAACGAGCAGATTCTGCTCGGCCTCAGCCCCGGCAGCATCACCGCGCTGCACGTGCTCAAAGAGCGGGTCGAAGTGCCTACTGCCAGCGAAAAAGCCACACCGGAATTTGCCCAGCATCTGCTGAAGATTCTCGGCAAGGATCAGAAGGATACGAAGTAATGGCTGCGCTCCGCATCGTCTTGACGCTGGCCCTGATGCTGGCCGCGCCGTTGGCATTGGCTGCCGATCCGTTGTCGATTCCGGCGATCACCCTCGGCACCAATGCCGACGGCGCGCAGGAATACTCGGTCAGCCTGCAGATCCTGCTGATCATGACCGCCCTGAGTTTCATTCCGGCGGCCGTGATCCTGATGACCAGTTTCACCCGGATCATCATTGTCTTCTCGATCCTGCGTCAGGCCCTCGGCCTGCAACAGACGCCGTCGAACCAGATTCTCACCGGCATGGCGCTGTTTCTGACGCTGTTCATCATGGCCCCGGTCTTCGACCGGGTGAACAAGGACGCGCTGCAACCGTATCTGGCCGAAACCCTCACCGCGCAGCAAGCGGTGGAAAAGGCCCAGGTGCCGATCAAGGACTTCATGCTCGCGCAGACCCGCACCAGCGATCTGGAGCTGTTCATGCGCTTGTCCAAGCGCACCGACATCGCCAGCCCGGATCAGGCACCGCTGACCATTCTGGTGCCGGCGTTCGTCACATCCGAGCTTAAAACCGCGTTCCAGATCGGCTTCATGATCTTCATCCCGTTCCTGATCATCGACCTCGTCGTCGCGAGCGTGCTGATGGCCATGGGTATGATGATGCTGTCGCCGCTGATCATTTCGCTGCCGTTCAAGATCATGCTGTTCGTGCTAGTCGATGGCTGGGCGCTGATCATTGGCACCCTCGCCAGCAGTTTTGGAGGTGTCTCGCCATGACGCCGGAAGTTGCGGTCGATATCTTTCGTGAAGCGCTGTGGCTGACCACACTGATGGTCGCCATTCTGGTGGTGCCGAGCCTGTTGGTGGGCTTGCTGGTGGCGATGTTTCAGGCCGCGACGCAGATCAACGAACAGACCTTGAGCTTTCTGCCGCGTCTGCTGGTGATGCTGGTGACGCTGATCATCGGCGGTCCGTGGATCGTGCAGACGTTCATGGAATACATCATCCAGCTGTACAAAAACATTCCGATGGTCATCGGCTAAGCCATGCAATCGCTGCTTCAGCTGACCGACACCCAGATCAGTACCTGGGTGGCGTCGTTCATGTTGCCGCTGTTTCGCGTCGCCTCAATGCTGATGGTCATGCCGATCTTTGGCACCACCCTGATTCCGCGACGCGTGCGCCTGTATTTTGCCGTAGCGATTACCGTGGTGATTACCCCGGCGCTGCCACCAATGCCGGCCGTCAGTCCGCTGGATCTCAGCGGCCTGCTGCTGATTGCCGAGCAGATTCTGGTCGGCGCGGTGCTCGGGTTTTCCCTGCAACTGTTTTTCCAGGCGTTTGCCGTGGCCGGGCAGATTGTCGCGATCCAGATGGGCATGGGCTTCGCCTCGATGGTCGACCCGGCCAACGGCGTTTCGGTGGCGGTGATCGGGCAGTTTTTCACCATGCTGGTGACCTTGCTGTTCCTGTCGATGAACGGCCATCTGGTGGTCTTCGAAGTCCTCACCGAAAGCTTCACCACGCTGCCGGTCGGCGGCGGTCTGATGACCGCGCACTACTGGGAACTGGCCGGCAAGCTCGGTTGGGTACTCGGCGCCGCATTGCTGCTGGTGCTGCCGGCGGTGACTGCGCTGCTGGTGGTGAACATCGCCTTCGGCGTGATGACCCGCGCCGCGCCGCAACTGAACATCTTTTCGATCGGTTTTCCGCTGACCCTGGTGCTCGGCCTGTTCATTGTCTGGGTCGGGCTGGCGGATATTCTCAACCAGTATCAACCGCTGGCCAGCGAGGCCTTGCAGTTGTTACGCGAACTGGCACGGGCGCGCTGAGTCATGGCAGAGAGCGAAAGCGGTCAGGACAAAACAGAAGACCCCACGGAGAAACGCAAAAAGGATTCCCGTGAGAAGGGTGAGATCGCCCGCTCCAAAGAGCTCAACACCCTCGCCGTGATGATGGCCGGCGCCGGCGCGCTGCTGGTGTTCGGCGGCATGCTGGCCGAAGACTTGATGGAGCTGATGCGCCTGAACTTCACTTTGTCCCGTGAAGTGATCATGGATCAGGGGTCCATGGGCGCATTTTTGTTGAAGTCGGGTCAGATGGCGTTAGTGGCCATTCAGCCGTTCATGATTACCCTGTTGCTGGCGGCGCTGATCGGCCCCATCTCTCTCGGTGGCTGGCTGTTCGCGGCGGGCTCGATGGCCCCAAAATTCAGCCGGATGAACCCGGCGGCCGGCCTGAAACGAATGTTCTCGTTCAAGGCCGTGGTCGAACTGCTCAAGGCGCTGGCCAAGTTTCTGATCACCCTCGGCGTGGCGCTGCTGGTGCTGTCGGCCGACGTCGACGACCTGTTGCGCATCGCCCATGAGCCGTTGGATCAAGCGATCATTCACAGCGTGTTGCTGGTCGGCTGGAGCACCCTGTGGCTGGCCTGCGGCTTGATCATCATCGCCGCCGTCGATGTGCCGGTGCAACTGTGGGAAGCGCACAAGAAACTGCTGATGACCAAGCAGGAAGTGCGCGACGAACACAAGGATCAGGAAGGCCGCCCGGAAGTCAAACAGCGCATCCGCCAGACCCAGCGCGAAATGTCCCAGCGCCGCATGATGGCCGCGATCCCCGACGCCGACGTGGTCATCACCAACCCGACCCACTACGCCGTCGCGCTCAAATACGACTCGGAGAAGGGCGGCGCACCGGTGCTGCTGGCCAAGGGCAGCGACTTCCTCGCCCTGAAAATCCGCGAAATCGCCGTCGCCAACAACGTCATGCTCCTCGAGTCGCCGGGCTTGGCGCGCTCGATCTACTACTCCACCGAGCTGGATCAGGAGATTCCTGGCGGGCTGTATCTGGCGGTGGCGCAGGTGTTGGCCTACGTCTACCAGATCCGCCAGTACCGCGCCGGCAAGGGCAAACGCCCGGATCCGCTCAAGGACGATTTGCCGATTCCGCCGGATTTGCGTCGCGATTCCTGAGAGTTGCCGTCTGTCTGAAATGCGTCTGTACCTGTCAACTCTGACAGTAGACGCCGCTCTCTGGTCGCGTTGCTATGCACATGGGAATGATCCCGTGCACAGAGATCGTGATCATGGCAGAGCGAATCTATAGAAAACTCGAAGGAATGACGCTGAAGTTTGTTTCCGGGATGTTGGAAAGGAACATCAAGGAGGAGTCTATCCGTTACACGGTGAAATTCGATCTGGATCTCGATTTCACGCACTTCGTGCAAATGGCTAACGTTTATATTCCGGGTTACCTGAACAATCCGGTCAATGCGATCAGGCCTGAGCTGGATGGGCTGGCTTATCACTACTCTTACAATTACCTGTTCGATGCCGCAGGAAATATTCACGACAAGCTTGCTTTGTTTCAGCTATTCGCGTCTCCAGGCTATTACATGGATCAATGGGGCACAGGGCTTGATTTGAAGGTCCGTTATGGCAAACCGGCGTTCGAGGTCGTCGGGCAAAAATTACGCGTGGAAGCAACACAGGATTTCAAACTGCTGCACCATACCAGGATTATCGAAATCGCTGATCTACCAATCATTAAGTTTAATTGGGCGCTGAACCTGCTACAAAGCGACCTTGTGATGTTTTATATAACCGCGCCTGCTACGAAAGTCGTTCTCATGTACATGGATGAAGACTCAGTCGAGATCGAAGGTGAGTCGATGTTCCGCGGCACGCAGTACCTCGATCGCAACGGTCTTGATTTCGGCAATATCACGGCGAAGCAGATCCTCACGGCGAAATAATCTGCGCTAACCATGAAAGATGTCGTATGCGATCAAAAATGCACCCCAATGATCATTCCCACGCTCCGCGTGGGAATGCAGCCCGGGACGCTCTGCGTTCCATCCAGAGCCGAGCGCAGAGTATTCTTTGAAGCGTTCCGTTGCTGTGTATAGCAAAGTCCTCAAGCAAAGTAATAAATGAAAAACCGCTGTACCGTTTCAACCGGGCGGCGGTTTTTGATACCTGAACACATGTATTGGCTGTCCGGCCGCTTTCGCGAGCAGGCTCGCTCCCACAGGTTCAGCGTCTAAACATCGACACCAATCCCCCGTGGGAGCGGGCTTGCCCGCGAAGACGTCAGCCGCCACAGCGCTTAACCCAAGGCTTGTCAAAAATCCCTGCTACTGCGGCAACTTGCGAGATCCCCAGCAGCGTTCTGCGCTGCGACGCCGGTATGAGATTGGCAAAGTCATTGGCGAAGGTTCTGGCGCCGGCAAGTGCTCAGGTAGATAAATCCGTCCCCCTTTCTGGTCCCCTTATCTCCAGGTTACTGCGCAGCCACTGGTCTGAGATCTCCCTTTACTGTCAACTCTGACAGGTGCGCCCGCGCTTGTTTTGCAGTTTGATACAAGGTGGCGCCGCGAACCTGGCGCGGTCAGTCGAGCGAGTGCAAGGGAGCAAGGCAATGAAAGGTATCTTCAGCAGTTACGATGAAAAAACCGGAAGGGGCACTATCACACCCAAGCCCTCGGGCCGATGTATTTCCTTTGCCGAAGCCACAGGTTTTTTCTCACTGCAAAAGAATACCGATTCAGCATTCCATTGGCCGATGCCCGTCAGGCGAACATCACAGTGGGCGGCGAGGTCGAGTTTGAATTGCCCCGGAACAAAAATGGAAAAGTAAAAAATCTCCGCTATTGACCACTCGATCGCAAAGCCGCTGAAACGAAAAAACCGCCGCCCCGATTCAACGGGGCAGCGGTTTTTTTATGGCTGAAGACATGTGCGGGCTGTGAGGCCACTCCCACAGGTTCGGCGTGTAAACACAGGGCATGTGGTCAACACCGATCCCCTGTGGGAGCGAGCCTGCTCGCGAAGACGTCAGCAGCCGCAACGCTTCACTCAGGGCGTGTTACTGCGGCAACTCCAGATTATCCAGCGCCCGACTCACCGCCAGCTCGCCGAGCATGATCAGTTGCGCGATGCCCAGCAGCGTTCTGCGCTGTGACGCGGGGATGAGGTTGGCGAAGTCATTGGCGATGGTTCTGGCCGAGGCGAGGGTTTCGCAGGCGTTGGCCAGCAGTTCTTCGTTTTTGAAGTCGGCGGTCACGGCGTACATCGTGCGTTTTTTACGCGGCGGTGGCGGAGAGCCGGGCGGGCAGAGGTAGTGATCGAGGGCGCGGTCGGCGGCGTCGTGGAGTTTGTTGGAGTCGAGGGATTCGTAGGGGGAGGTGGGGTCGGTTTCGGGCGGGTTTGGCGTTGGTTTAGTCATGGTCGAGCTCCTTTGTGGTGGAGCCGCCAAATCCAGTCGCTAAACAGGATAGGTGGCGGCTGTACGCAGGTTAGCGAACCGGTCAAAGGCACCCGGTAGACCCGAAGGTCTCCCGCATACAGCCACCATAACGAAGTTGCAGACATACCGATCCGCAACGAAGCCTGGGACGCTGATGCACCTTTAATCTGATCCGGGTCGCTAAACCCGATCGCTGATTCGTCAGCGACCGGACCACAATAGAACCCGACTCCAAAGCGCACAAGCCGGCGGATTCTGGCTTGACTGTAGGCAATGGCGCAAGGTTTTGTAGCCTTGATACCGTGTCTGCAGGTGTCTTTTAAACACCTTCGTTTAAATCCAGGAATTGCGCCGGATTTGAAAGGCCCTTCGCGAGCAGGCTAACTCCCACAGGGGGCGTGTTTATCCCTTCCTGTTTCATTCTCCGCCAAAAGTTGGAAGTCTTCTTGCGAGAGCGCCGTGCGACCACTCGGAGCGTCTGGAATTTGCTTTAAAGGAGCGTAAATAGATCCGTCCCCTTTATTGTCCTTCCTCTCGTTTGATGCGCTAAATGGATAGGGTGATTTTGATGTTGTCAATGTCTAAGTAGTCTCGCAGACCTCCGCTGCCAGGGACTATTTGGGTAGCTATTATGAGGGAGGAAAACTTTAAGTTGTTTGTTAGTTTTATTGGGACTTTCGTTAGATCGGCTACAGAGTGTATTAGTATTCCTGCAGCGTTGTAAAAGGTGATGCCGTTGTTGGTCTGACTGTTTAGTACATTGCAGTCGATTTCTGTCGCGGTTTTTCCATTTAAGTCTATTTTTATAGTGTCTCGGATTTTTAGACATTGACTTCCCCAATCCGCAGTAAGTGGATGTCCTATTCCGGTATAATCCCCAGAAACGCTATCCTCACGCATGTTGGTGATTGTCATTGTTCCGATGTTGATACTTTGTCCTACGTTCAGTTTGTGGCTTGCAACGTTGGAAAAGTCTTCTTCAATAAACAAGGTTTGATTGTGAAGGGTGTAATCCGTCGTTGGTAACTTCGTAGAGTATTCTTCAGTGGGATTTGAGCCAAAGAATATTTTTGGTACTAACTCTAGTGTGCTTTCATGCGGCAGGTTTTCTAAGTCGGAACGCAGCAGAGTCCTGCGTACTCCAGTGTTTTGTTCTTCGGCAGTTATGAGGTCTCCCCGTGCAAGGGATATAACAATAGGCTGCGTAAGGGTTTTGTTTAGGACTACATCGAGCCAGAGGTGATGGCCCTCAATGATCAACGGGCTAGGCGCTATTGAAACGGTACAGTTCCCCTGAAAATCTCTAAGATTAAGTACGTGGCTTTCGCCATTGGCTTCGTCAATTCTAAATGCAGGCAATCGAGAATCTCCGTCCGTAATCTTCAGCACGCTCACTTTGACAGAAGCTGATCTACCAACCTGACTTGCATTGCGATTGAGGTTCCAGCGCAGGGTAGTTTCCTTGTCATGCCGCGCCGCGAGAAACGCCTGGCTCAACACAACGTTCACCTGTTGATCGACGAAATCCTCTAAAGGAAACTGCGGCTCGCCCGCCGGCGCGTTGACCTCCACCAGTCGCGCGCGGTCGCCTAGCAATGCCTCGGGAAATCTGATGCGCACGGTCACCCCATTCGGGTACGCCAACACATCAATCGGCTCTACGACGTCCACTAGTGCTGGCGGTAATAGCTTGATCGGGGCCGCTCCAGTAACCGTGGCGTTGGCCGCGTTGGAAATCCCCACCAGATCGCCGTCGGGTTCGCGCAGTTCGTAAGTCACCGTGACGACGCTGCTGGCGAAAATCTGGTCGTTGGGTATTTCAAGCACGCACGGGATTTTTTGCCCGAACTCCTGTTCGACCTTGCCGCTGACGACCACCACCACGTCGGCCGGTTGCCCCGTGTTTTTTGCGGTGTAAGTCGCAATCACATCGTGGCCCACCACAAAGCGGGCATCCGAGGTCAACACGACCACTGACAAATCTTCGCCCGCCAGTTTTACCAGGTCGATGATGCCTGGGTTGTCGTTTTCGTCGCTTGGCACTTCTCGTAAAATCGGCATGGGCAGCAAACGACCATCCAGATCCTCATCCACCGTCTGCACCGGCGACCACGGCGCATCGGTGTCCGGGCCGTTGCCGAGCTGGTCGGTGACGGTGAAGAGAAAATTCAGTTTTTTATCCAGCCTTTTTGCCTTGTCCAGAAAGTCGCGGGTGATCGTGAAGCAGATGGTGATCGGCACTTCCGAGCCGGGGTTCGGCGGCGTGGGTGCCTGATTCGGGTTCACTCTGGGCTTGGGCTCGAGCAGTTCGCCGTTGCATTTGAGGGTGATGAGGTCGTACGCCCGGCAGTACGGATACGCCACACAGATTTCGGCGCTGACGAATCCGGGGCCGACGCCGTTCTTGATGGTGTCAGGCAGTATCAGTTTCAGTTCTGAGTGGCCCCCGGGGTCGGTCAGTTTGTCTTTCAAGCCGGGCCGGATACGGTTGTAGAGTATTTCCAGCGGGGGCTCGGAGGTGCCGACGTTGTTGCTGCCGCGTGTGATGGTGTAGTAGAGCTTGTTGATCCGGTCCGGATGCAGCCGGCCCTTGGGAATGCGCAATGTGGTACGCGCGTTGACATCGATAATGGTTTCGCTGTCCAGCGCCGCTGATTCGCCCTCAAGCCAAAGCTCCATGACGTCATCGGGATCCAGGGTGCCCGACAACGGTGGGTCGACGAGGACGACTGCGCCTTCACCGTCGTTAATCAGGTCGTAAGCTACAAGGGATACGCCTATGTCAGCGCCTACTACTGGCTTGGTCTCGCCGTTGATCTTCGGCGAGCTCAGGACGAGAACAGTGTTGTCCGGTGGGGTTGAGGTCGACATGACTGTGGCTCCTGCACGATGAAAGGGGCAGGTGTCATCAGAGCGCTTAATGGTGGATTGCGCACCTGTCAGATCTGACAGGTGTCGATGGTTTTCCGACGAATGGTCGGGATGAACGGTGGGAAATGGGGCCCGCCAACCGGTCGATTGAGCGGCGGTTCGTTATGCGTGGCGAAGATGTGTCGTTTGGTCGTCAGCTTTCGCAAGCAGGCTCGCTCCCACGGGTTCGGCGTGTGTGGACAGGTTTTTTGATCGTTCCCATGCGCAGTCAAGAAATGCCTCAACGGACACTCCGCGTTCGGCTTTGGAGGGGACGCGGAGCGTCCCGGGCTGCATTCCCACGCAGGAGCGTGGGAACGATCATCGGTGGCGCTACTGCGGCAACTCCAGATTATCCAGCGCCCGACTCACCGCCAGCTCGCCGAGCATGATCAGTTGCGCGATGCCCAGCAGCGTTCTGCGCTGTGACGCGGGGATGAGGTTGGCGAAGTCATTGGCGATGGTTCTGGCCGAGGCGAGGGTTTCGCAGGCGTTGGCCAGCAGTTCTTCGTTTTTGAAGTCGGCGGTCACGGCGTACATCGTGCGTTTTTTACGCGGCGGTGGCGGAGAGCCGGGCGGGCAGAGGTAGTGATCGAGGGCGCGGTCGGCGGCGTCGTGGAGTTTGTTGGAGTCGAGGGATTCGTAGGGGGA